>CAYXZR010000017.1:4615-21119 GCA_964470025.1 uncultured Gammaproteobacteria bacterium
TCATTATCTGCGGGATAAATAGCGGCCATAATCGCATTGAGCGACGGACTTGCAATTGGTCCTGGAGGTAAGCCAGGATACTTATAGGTATTGTATGGACTTTCGATCTCAAGATCAGCAAATGACGCTTGTGGTGTTTTTTTGCCAGTTACATAGTTT
Source organism: uncultured Gammaproteobacteria bacterium (assembly GCA_964470025.1). Classification (GTDB taxonomy): domain Bacteria; phylum Patescibacteriota; class Patescibacteriia; order Buchananbacterales; family UBA6539; genus CAYXZR01. Next base: position 4,775 of record CAYXZR010000017.1, read on the forward strand.
ACCGTAGAGTCAGCTTGAAGTGCCATGCCAATATCTAGCCGATTGTAGAATAGGCCTGCAACTTGTCGCATATCTGGTGCTGACTGCACCTCTCGCTCTAAAATACTAGCTAAGGTGAGAATTTCATGAACTGTCTTACCCTGATCTGCAATGTCATTGCGCATTTCCTGGGTAATTCGCTTGTCCATCGTAGCAACCAACTTTTCAATGATTTGCTCCTGTGTAGCATCTAAGAAAAATCGATAGGTATCAGGAAAAAGATATCCCTCAAGATCACGATCGCGTGGCCGTGAATCAAGTATAGTATAGTCACTCCACCAATCTTGACGTTTTTGCACAGTATTAAAAAACTGATCCTGAGTACCATATCCCTGCTCCTCTAGATACTGAGCGATCTGATTATTGTTCCACCCTTCAATAAATGTCAGTGAGCGCTCTTCGGGACCCTGTGGGCCTTCAAATAGCATGAAGGCAATATTTTCCAAAGTCATCTCAGGAGTGATGGTGTACTCACCGATTTGTAGGCGTGAACCAATTCCCTCTTTCCAAGTAAAAAATTGAAAGGCTCTTGGGCTTTTGATAAAGCCTTCGTTTGTAAGCTTGTGACTAATGATCGTACTTCCATCTCCCTGTAGCACAGTAAACTTCTTGGCTTCTTCGTGTGATGAGGTGGGCGTGTGAATATGTCTATTGTACTGTATCCACCCTACAACAATAATTATAATTGCCGCTACGAGCGCAACTCGAATAACTTTTTGTCTTTTTTTAAGCTTTGGATTAATCATTGGCCTATTTTTACTCTCTACCTAATTTTTTATTAATATTTGTACTAGAGTTTTCTTTTATAGTTCCAGCATCATATACTGATGTAATTCCAAATTTTTCACAGACACCTGCCTCAGGCACAACCTTACTAGAATTTCTATCGCCTCCGTTGGCAAAAATTAACTTACTATCCTTGAATTTTTCGGCAACCATTTCGAGTGTTTTGCAGATACTACTATCTTCATCAATTGACATTACTATCTCGTCTACGTATTTAATTGCTTCAACAATCTGCGCTCTTTCATTTTGATCCATTATTATCTTACCTTTTTTTATCTTCTGTTGAATATCATTGTTAATTATAACAACAAGGTAATCTCCCATGGCTTTTGATTCACGAAGCATGGTGATGTGACCGATGTGGATTGGGTTGAAATACCCACTGTTTATTACTACTGTCTTCATTTTACTATACTAAGATCAAAATGATAATTCCTAGTGCTATTCTGTAGTATGCAAATACTTTTAGTGAGTAGCGTTGAATAAATTTAAGAAAATACTTGATACACATATATCCGACGACTGCCGATGCTAAGAATCCGCCTAGTAAAATTACATACTGATCTGAAGTTATACTTGATGATGAAAATAAATCGATTGTTTTTTTTGCACCAGCACCCACTACAATCGGAATTGAAAGTAAAAAACTGAACCGTGCAGCAGCTTCTCGCTTTAGTTTTTGCGATAGTCCTGTTATAATAGTAACACCTGAACGTGAAACACCTGGCACAAGCGCTATTGCTTGAGCGCAACCAATTAGTATTGATGCTTTTAGTGAAACTTCTCCGATTGATTTGTTTTTTTTACCGTATGTATCTGCGGCGTACAGCAGAATCCCGAAGACTATCAGCATGACTGCAACCACTGTGGTATTACGTAAAGTTGCTTCAATGATATCCTCAAGTAATACTCCAGCTAGTACGGCAGGAATCGTTGCAATAGCAAGATACCAAGCAAGTCGCTGTGTGCTATCGCCTTTGAGATTCCAGTTAGAAAAACTTTTAAAAAATGCTCTTAGGAGTTTTACAATATCATTTCTGAAGTACACTAGAAGTGCGCACAGTGTTCCGACGTGCAAAACCACATCAAATGCAAGCTCATCTGGAAAACTAAAGCTAAAAAACTCATGAAATAACACTAGGTGACCTGAGCTTGAAATAGGAAGAAACTCTGTTATCCCCTGAATAGCTCCGGCAATAAGTGATTGAAAAATATCAAACATTTTACTTTCTTATGGATTATCTATACATTATTATACCATTAATTGTACTTTTGGCGACCCAGGCACTTAAGCTAATGACAGATGGGATAGCTGGTAATTTTTCCTTCTCTGGAATGTTTATAAGCTACGGGGGCATGCCATCAGCTCACACATCTTTTGCGGTTTCTATCACTACCCTCATTGGACTACACTATGGAGTTCACACCGCACTTTTTGGCCTTTCACTTGTATACACCATTCTTATCATGCGTGACGCTATGACGTTTCGCAAAGTGCTGGGTGAACAAGGAAAAGCAATTAACTCTCTAGTTGGCAACCTCTCTAAGGCTAAGCAAGCTGGGTTTCCTCGCTTCCGTGAACGTGTTGGTCACTCTTGGCTTGAGGTGCTTGTAGGTGCAGTATGGGGTAGCTGCCTTACGTATATTATTTACTATTTTGTAAGTATAACTTAGGACTGACAATTTCTACAAAAGTGAGTCCCTCTACCATTAAGCGTAATTCGCTTGATGGTATTTTTTTTACACTTAAGACACTGCTTACCAGTTCTTTGATATACCTTCAAATACTTAGCATATCCACCTGGCTGACCATCATGTCCGACATACGTATGTGTTGACGTGCCGCCAACCTCAATGGCTTTTTTAATAATTTTTTTAATGTTTTGATACAGTTTTTTTTGTTCGGTGACTGTAATTTTTTTTACCTGCCGTGTAGGCAAGATACCTGATGAAAATAATGTTTCATCAACATAAATATTACCTAGTCCAGCAATCACTTTCTGATCAAGTAATAATTGCTTAATTTTCCGCAAAGGGTATCGTGAGAGCATTGACTGAAACTCTTTGAATGTAAAGTGACTATCACCTGGCTCTGGTGCTGAGTTTTTAATTAATAACTCTACTTCTTGTTTAGTTGCTAGCTTCATCCAGCCAAATTTTCGTACATCGTTGAAGAACAACGTTGAACCATCTTTGAATTCTATACTATGATGCGTGAACGCATTTGGTAGATTATCAAGACTTCCTGGATGTGGATGACCGCCAAAAGTAAGCTCTGCTTTCTTGGTTTTTGGGCGGAAGATAAGCTGCCCTGTCATTTTCAGGTGAATCAAAATATAACTATCACCACTAAGCTCGATGATAATTACTTTTGCTCGCCGTGAGACTTTTTTAACTTTATTACTTACTGCTTGTTTTTGAAAGCTATTGAAAGAAGGCAGCACCTTCTTAGGCCAATCGCTCCACACCTTTGCAATAGTCTTACCTCTAATTACAGTATTAAGGCCGGCAGCTACAGTTTGTACCTCTGGCAACTCTGGCATACGCCTGGCTATTTACCGTGGCATTGTTTGAATTTTTTTCCTGAGCCACAAGGACAGAGGTCATTGCGTCCTACTTTCTGACCCTGGTAATGCGTTCGTTCGTTTTCTGTTACTACTTGTTCACGCTGTTCAACTTGCTTCTGCTGATCTGTTTTGCCGCCAGCTTGTTGTGCCATTCGTGCCAGCGATGACTGATTTGACTGTGCAGTTTTTGCAGGGGCTTGAAACATCATATTTCGCATCGGAGATGATTGCTCTGAAATCTGTGTACCTGGACTTACTTTAAACACACCATATACTACACGCTTTCTGATAGTTGCTAGTAACTCATGGAATAAATGAAATGCCTCCTTCTTATACTCAACAAGTGGATCTCGCTGCCCATATCCACGCAGACCAATACCAGTTCGCAAGTGGTTAATTGCTTCTAGATGTTCAACCCAAAGTACATCGATACTGCGAAGTAGCATGGCTTTCTCTATTTTTCTTAATGCATCTGGATTACCTAGTGCTGTGGCTAACTCATCTTCAAGCTGGTTGTAACTCTCTGTTGCGAGCTTTAATAAATAACCTTTCAACATGGCTCGTGCTGAGTCATCCTCGATGTCATCACCAGCTTGTTCTCGAATCTGATCGAGCTTAAGTCGCATTTCTGCAGGCACCGGAAACATACTATGGGCGACTTCATAGATTTCTTCGATATCCCAGATATGTTCATCATCGTCTTTGGTGTGAAAACTAACTACACTATCGATCTCATCTTGCAAAAATGTAATGATATGATCTTTGGCATTTTCACTGGTTAGTATATCCCAACGCATACCGTAGACCGTTTCACGATGTTTATTAATCACATCGTCATACTGCACTAAGTGCTTTCGAGAATCAAAGTGATAGCCTTCAACTTTTTTCTGAGCTGACTCCAGTGTTCGTGTAATGATTTTTGTTTCGATAGCCATATCTTCAGGAACATTCATTCGCTCCATGATAGTTTTCATCCGCTCAGATGGGAAAATACGCATCAGATCATCATCAAAAGAAACATAGAACTGACTTACTCCTGGATCACCCTGACGACCAGCACGACCTCGCAACTGATTATCAATTCGTCGTGATTCATGTCGCTCAGTACCAATAATACAGAGTCCGCCCAATTCTTTTACCTTCTTCTCTATTTCTTTATCAACTGGATCACCACCAAGCTTAATATCAACTCCACGACCCGCCATGTTAGTTGCAACAGTAATTGCACCTGGCTTACCTGCTTGTGAAATAATCTCAGCTTCACGCTCATGAGCTTTAGCATTAAGCACTTTCACATCTAATCCTTCTTTTCGCAAAAGCTCAGCAACCACTTCGTTTTTCTCAATTGAAATAGTACCAATCAATATTGGCTGACCAGTTTCATGTCGCTTCTTGACCTCAGCAACTACGGCCATTAACTTGCCGCGCTCGCTTTTAAAAATTCGATCTGACAGATCTTTTCGCTCGATCTCTTTATTTGTCGGGACAACCGTTACCAATAAGTTATAGATTTTTTCAAATTCTTCTGCTTCAGTCTCAGCAGTACCTGTCATGCCAGCTAGTTTTTCATACATTCGGAAGTAATTCTGAAATGTAATTGTTGCAAGGGTTTTACTTTCTCGCTGCACTTCTACATTTTCTTTTGCTTCAATAGCCTGATGGAGTCCTTCGCCATAACGTCGTCCTGGCATCATGCGACCGGTAAATTCATCGACAATGATAATTTCATTATCTTTTACTACATAGTCTTTATCTTTCTTGAAAATTGCATGCGCTCGTAAGGCTTGTTCAATATGATGTACATCTGCGACTCCTCGCTCTGTATAGATATTATCTACGCCAAGCATTTTCTCCATTTTTGTAATACCTTCTTCAGTAAGAATTGCTGAACGCATCTTTTCATCTACATTGTAATCTTCGTTCTCTTTAAGTTTAACCACTAACTGCGCAAACTGACGGTATCGTTCGGTTGACTCCATGTCTGGCGCAGAAATGATAAGCGGCGTTCGAGCTTCGTCAATCAAAATACTGTCGACTTCGTCAACAATAGCGTAGAAAAAATCTCGCTGTACTTTTTGATCAACACTCTGAACCATGTTATCTCGTAGATAATCAAATCCAAATTCATTGTTTGTACCATAGGTAATGTCTGCCTGATAGGCTTCTTTTCGCTCAACTGCCTTGAGATGCTGCAATCGTTCATCATGGTGATTCTCATCGATATACTCTGGATCAAAAAGATATGCGGTCTGATGCACAATCACACCGACATTTAATCCAAGAAAATGATATACAGGAGCCATCCAGCCACAGTCACGAGATGAAAGATAATCATTTACGGTTACCAAGTGCACACCCTTCCCGGCTAGTGCATTAAGATACAGTGGTAATGTAGCGACAAGCGTTTTACCTTCACCGGTTTTCATTTCAGAAATTCGCCCTTGATGCATTGCAATACCACCGATGAGCTGTACATCATAGTGACGCATACCAAGCACTCGACGAGCTGCCTCACGAACTGTTGCATACGCTTCTGGTAAGATGTCATCTAGACTCTTGTTGTTATCTGAAAGCTCTTTTTTTAGTTTAGCAGTTTGCTCTTTTAGCTTTTCATCAGAAAAACCCTTGAGTGTTGGCTCAAGTGCGTTTATTTGATCAACTAACGGCTGAATTTTTTTAATATATTTCTTATTCGGATCACCAAATACCTTGTCTAGAAAGTGTGCCATTTGAGCAAAATTAAGAGTAATATAGTACCATAGCGTACCACGTATATACGCAATATTCAAGTAATACTTGCGGTTAAATTATACTAAAAAAGTATTTACATTGACAAGTTTTTTAAATTATGGTTTAATCTATTAATTATTGTTCATTCCAATTGAAATTGAGAAGAGGTCAGAATATGAAGAAGCGTATTGAAGTTATAGTGGTTGATGACGAAGCTAGTGTTCGTAAGGTTCTGCAGATGCTCCTAGAGCGATCAAAACTGGCAGAATTTAGTGTTACAACCTTCGAAAAACCAGTCGACGCACTCCCCCACATCGCAGAACATCCGCCCCACATTCTCTTTTCTGACTATGAAATGCCTGGCATGCATGGTCCAGAGCTACTTCGCAGAACTGCAGAAGTAAGTCCCGCCACAAAAACAATACTGATGACTGGCAGAGACTATGAAGAAAGAGCAACAGAGGCCGCAAGCCTCAACGCAATCTTCCTGGCTAAACCAGCTAACCTTGAAACCGTTCGCGAAATTCTAGCTACCATACTAGAACAACTTGAGCAAACCTAAAGGAGATAGAACACCCACACACGACGTTCGCTGGCCCATAGTCATAATAAAAAAAAGAAAGGAACTGACCATGAAGAGAATACTAGTGGTCGACAATGACCCAGCAGTTGTAAAGGTTTTATCCCAAAATCTTATAGATTACGGATATGAAGCCCTGCAAGCATCATCGACAGCTGTGGCGCTTGAAATAGTCACTGAGGCTTCGCCAGACCTTGTTATAACTGGCGTCTTTTTCCAAGAAGGTACCATGAACGGCTTGGCACTAATTGAAGCCATTGAGAGAATTTCGAAGACACCTAAGTTCCTAATCCTTACTGGCCAGGACTGTGAAGGTGTCTCCTCGACAACTCGAACCTCGAACAACACTGTCGTTGATATTTTCTTTAAGCCGCCTGATTTCAACGCACTCATGAAAAAAGTCAGCCAACTCTTGGCAACACCTAACTAATGAAGGAGTTTTTATGCGGTTACTAGTTGTACATCCCCCCTACTACCCAAGAAGAAGTCGTATGTCAACGTGGGTAGCGGGAGCAAAGGAGTTGCTAAGCTCACGTCGCTTCATGCCTTGTAGCACGTACGAGGCTATACGATCTGAAATTGATCGACGTCAGCAAAAGGTACTGATACTCCTGTGCCTTGATGACGAAGCGCTTACCCTTAGCCACAAGGAGATTGAACAACTGTCTCCTCTGGCTGAGAAAAAAGGTTTTAAGGTGATGATCTTCTCGGATTCCAAGGAGCATAACACCTGTAAAGCCTATGTTGTGACCTCACGAGAGCTTCAGCAGGTCAGCTTTCACTCAATTGTTTCTTTGTTCATCTAACTATAAGCAAGTCGTTTTACGGCTTGCTTTTTTTAAAATCCAATCAGTTGTACCTCTTCCTGGAGCTGAATTCCCAGCTCATCACGAACATGCATTTTAACATCTGAGATTAACATAAGTACATGTTCTGCCTTTGCATCGCCCTTATTAACTATAAAAGCTGCATGCTTATCTGATACTTGTGCGCCACCAATCGTCTTACCTTTTAAACCAAGTTTATCGATAACAAAACTTGCCGGGAGTTTATTAAACTTTGTTGCCTCTTGATATTGCTCTTCACTAATATCAAGCACCCGCATAATTTTTTCCTTATCTACTGCAACTGTTTGTAGATCAATATTTTTAAAGGTGCAGCCAGTGTTTGGATATTCTAATGGTTGCGTGGTTCGTCGGCGTTGATTGTATCTATCAATTAACGCTTTATCTGCAGCGATATCACCTTTCTGAAGCTCAAGCACTGCAGCTATCACTACCCCGCCCTCATCTTTAAGTCTACTATGTCGGTATGCGAATCCCATCTGCTCTTTTGAGAGCATTTGCAACTTACCATCTTTGTATACTGCAACGGTTTTTACTATGTCACCAATTTGCTCACCATATGCCCCCGCATTTCCACGGATTGCCCCTCCAATAGTGCCAGGTAAGCCAGCAATCCACGGCCACCCGGTAAGTCCAGCTTTTACTGTCGCATCAAGCACATCTACAACTAGTGCACCAGAATCAACTGCAAGTAGTGTGTCATCAATTGTAAAGCTATTGTTTTGCTGCACGATCACCAACCCATCAAACCCATCATCTGAGATAAGAATGTTTGTACCTGAGCCAAGAATAAAATATGGAATCTTAAGCTCATCTGCAGTGGCTAGTGCCCTTGTAAAATCATCATTATTTTTTGCAATAAAAAAATATTTTGCTGGTCCGCCAATTTTATACCAAACATACTGTGCCAATGGTTCATTTTCCTTAACTTCTGGACTGATTTTTTTTCGTAATTGTTCAATCATATTATTTTGAAATAATTGCGTCACGAATCTTATATACATCACCTGCTCCCATGGTAACAAATACTGTATCTGCAGATAACTTTGATTCAACGAATTTTGTAGCTTCTTTTATACTACCACCAGCTACGACGTTGTGGTGCTGCTCTTGTAGGGCACTAATAAATGCATCTGTTGTAAAGTTGGTAACTCTTTCTCGAGCTGAAGGAAAAATATCTACGACAATCACCTCGTCAGCTGATGCAAAACTCTTTACAAAATCAGCGAGTAATGTTTGTGTTCGGGTAAACGTATGTGACTGAAAGATACAACAAATTTTTTTCTCGGGGAAATGCTGTTTTATCGCTTTCAAAGTGACATCAATCTCTGTGGGATGATGACCGTAATCATCAATAAAAGTAATACCATCATGAACTATCATCTCTGTGCGACGCTGTAATCCTGAAAACTTTTGCAAAGCCTGCCTAACTTCAAGCCTATCTAGACCTAAATGCTCTGTAATCACAATGCACGCCAAAGCGTTCAAGGCATTGTGCTTGCCCCATAGCTGTATTGAGTACTCTCCAAAAAGCTCGCCATTACTAACTACTGTAAATGTAGTTTTGCCACCACTTTGCTCTAATTGATCAATATAGTAATCATTATTCCTATCCACTCCATATGTGATCACCTTATCTTTGTACTTTTGAATAATTTTCTGACAACTTTTCCAATCTCCGCACACTACTGCCTTTTGCTTAGTATTATCAATCAATTGCTCAAAATATCCTTCAAGCTCTTCAATGTTTCTATATACATCAACATGCTCATACTCTAGACTAGTGATAATGCTTAAGGCTGGCTCAAGGTCTAAAAATTTTGGCTGTCGATCAGACTGTGATTTGATATACTCATCACTTTCGATGGTAAAGTGCTTGCCGTCGCCCCACTGCGCATGTGCTGGCAGCTGCTTTATTGCCCCTGTCCCAATCAAATAGCTTGGCTGTAGCTGCATACTATTACAGACAAATGACAAGAGAGCTGTAGTGGTAGTTTTACCATGAGTACCTGTTACTGCAATGGTGACCTTCTCTTTACTCAGCTGACCACGTAATTCTGAATCGGTAATAGTTACTATTCCTCTTTTTTTTGCTTCCTGCACTTCAATATGCGTATCTTCCCATGATGCACCAACAACCACACAATCAGGCTGCCAATTTAAATTATCTGCGTTGAACCCCTTAAATACCTTAATACCGTGTTCAGCTAGGACACTATCGGTAATAAACTCTTCATCCGTATCTGATCCTGCCACCTCTTTACCTTTCTGCATACAAATAACTGCAAGACCCGAGAGTGCAACTCCCTTGATTCCGATAAAGTATATTCGCTTATACTTTGCAATATCAATACTCATCCCTAGATTATTCAATTCCTAAATCTTTTTTGATAAGTGGCAACATTTTTTCAGCTGCTTTTCTTCCCTGTTCGACACAGTAGTCAACCTTGTCGTACTCTGTTCGCTTAATATGCTCAACATCGGGTCGAATAAGAATATTATATGGATAACTGTGGTGGTAAAAATTTTCAATTTCTAAAGCAGAAAGTGTTACTGCACGTCTAATGATCTGTGCCAAATGAAGCGTCTTCTCATGAGACTTTTGTTGACACTTGAGCTTGTGTCGCTCAAGTAGTCTTTTGTAATTAGATAAAAATCTAGTGAATGGGTTTGGCTTTTGAGACACGCTTACTGCTATTACATAGTCTGCACCATTTTCATACAACACTTGTGATGGAATCAAATTATAGTTTGCCCCGTCAATTAGTGTCCTACCCTCATGTTTTACTGGGTTAATAACCCCCGGCACAGCAGTACAGGCACGAACAGCTTTACTTAATTTTCCAGTCTGCATAATATGGCCCTCCATCTTATGTAAATCTGTAGCAGCTAAAAATAATGGCCGATCTAAGTCTTCAAATTTTTTCTCACCAAGGAATTCTTCAAAAAATTTCTGATTCTTTTCACCTTTAAGAAATCCCTGGGAAGGAAAAGCAAATTCAAAAATAATGTCTTTAAAATCTTTTGGTGTCCCTTCAGAAAGTCGCTTTTTTAGCTGATCAATAGTTCCGACAACATATGTACTAGCCATGGCACAGCCAGAGCTACAGCCGGCTACCATATCGATAGGAATATTATTTTTTTCCAACACTTCAATAACACCGATTTGTGCTGTTGCCCGAATAAATCCGCCGCCTAGTGCTAAGCCAACTTTTTTTCTATTTGGTTGTAGGTTATCTTGCTCCATATATTATTGTAACAATTTTTTCTGCAGCTCCTTGTGGCATGATATGCCTCATATTTTCCTTTAGCTGCTGTGAAGCTTTTTCGTGCTCCAATAACTGAGAAATTTCTTTATGTAATCTGTCAGCGCTCAGGGTTGCCTGCTCTAAATATATTGCTGCATTACTGTCTTGAAATAATTTTGCATTTACTTCTTGATGTGAATTTGGCATCGGAATTACAATTGTTGGTTTTTGCAGTGTTGCTAGCTCAGTTAAAGTACCTAGCCCTGCTCTGGTTATGACTAAATCTGCAACAGCGTACGCAAACTTCATCTCATCAACTAAAAATTCAAAGTGATGATAGTGCTTATTTTGTGGAATAGACGTCATTTTGCCGCCTGATACGTGTAGGACCTGATACTTAAACTCTATGTTGCCTACAATAGTACTTATAAGCTTATTTATTTCAACTGCTCCGGTACCTCCACCAAGCACTAGCACTGTTTTAAGTGTAGGATCTAAGTCAAAGATTTTATATCCATCGTCCCTACTAGCACTTAATAATTCTTCTCGTACTGGATTTCCAATCACTTTACTTTTCTTTGCCGGAAAATGCTTCAGTGAATTTTGAAACGTCAGTGTAATATTTGATGCGCAAGGTATACATAGACGATTTGCCAACCCGGGTACAACATCCTGCTGATGAATAAGTACTTTTACCCTCATCAACCAAGCGGCCCATACTACAGGTACTGCAACAAATCCTCCTGCTGATAATATATACTCTGGTTTAAATTTCCTGATAATTTTTATGGACTGAAAAAAACCAGCGATGATCTTTGGGATGTCTGTGATATTTTTAATACTAAAATACCTTCTTAGCTTACCAGAAGATATTTCTCTATATTCGATATCATGTGCTTTGATGAGCGGGATTTCCACCCCTCCCTTAGTGGCAAGCCAAAGTGCATGAGTATTTACCTCATGGCGCTTAAGAGCCTCATATACAGCAATTAAAGGGCTTACCGATCCTAGCGTTCCACCCCCAGACAGAATTATTTTCATACGCACTTATAATACCACGAATTTACCTAAAAGCAACCTAGCGATCAGTTTCTTCCGCAAGTAAATATAGGGTTGTCATAAGCAATACAATATCCCTTAGAGCGACTTCGTTCAGAGTAAAGCCCCCTCCTGATTTTTTTACTACCACTCCAATTACTATAATTATTCCTAGCAGCATAGCAGCTGCGAGACCGAGGGCTACTTTGTATATTTTTTTTAAGATAATGCCCAAGCCAACAAGGATTTCCAGTACACCAAAAAGTGTCATAAACCATTTAACTGGGATAACGCTTGCAACTAATGACTCAACCCAGCCCGGCAACCAGATTGCAGCTTGGATTTCTGGATTTGTCACTGCAAGATACCCAAAATAAATAAAAATTCCACCCAAACTTAGACGAAGTAAAAAGAAGGTAATTTTTTTCATATGTTATGTTTTTACGTGTTTAGAAATATTTAATAATATACCCGCTCCCGCCATTGCACTCATTAGAGCAGTACCTCCATAGCTAACAAACGGCAGCGGAATACCCGTAAGTGGCATTAATCCAACCATTGCTCCGATGTTAAAAAATGCCTGCATCCCAAACCACGCTACGATACCGACGGCAACATACCGTGCATAAGTACTTGGTGCGTTTTGTGCGATTCTTAATCCACGTACAACAATGGCAATGAAAACAATTATAAGTATAGTCGCAAAAATAAAACCAAGCTCTTCAGCAATGATTGCAAAAATTGAGTCACCCATCACTTCAGGTAAATAGGCAAATTTCTGTCTAGACTGACCAAACCCGAGCCCAAATATACCACCGGAGCCAATTGCTAAAAATGCTTGATTAATATGATATCCGATTCCTTGGGGATCGACTTCCGGACGCAAGAAAGTCATTAATCTCGCGGCTCGATATGGTGCGTTTACCAATAAAATCGCCAGCCCTGCGATACCTGCGACTGTAAGTGCTATTACATGTTTCCAATGCGCACCAGCAACAAAGTAAATTGCAGCGGCAATCGCGACTATCACCATTAATGTCCCTATGTCTGGCTGTAAAATTATAGGCAGCGCAATTGCTCCAAATAAAACAGTAAATGGCAATAGCCCATTCCATAAATCTCTGTTTTTCTCTTTATCCCTCTGGGAAAACCAACCAGCTAGCGCGAGAGTCATGAGTAACTTTACAATTTCTGTTGGTTGCAATGAAAAGCCGCCAATAATAATCCAGCTCTGTGCTCTACCATAGCTTACCCCTAGACCTGGTATAAATACGATCAATAGTAACAATACGGCTATAATGAAAAAATGTAATGAATATTTTTGCCAAAACTCGAAATGTATTTTTGATAGTACGAAAAATAAAATAGCTCCTGGAAGTATGCCATGAGTAATCTGGCGCCAAAAAAAATAGTATGTACTGTCAAACCTTCTGAATGATTCTACACTACTAGCGGAAGAAAGCATTACCAATCCAAAAAGTATAACAAAAATAAAAAGTCCAAGTAGCACATAATCAATATGGGTTACTACTTTTTTTTGATGGAAAAACTTATTCCACCAATGCTGCTTAGGCTTTTTCAAGCCTGTATTTGAAAACCTCCTCATGCTCATTTCTTAGAAACCGTAGCCACTCTTATCCATTAGAAATAACATTAATCCAACTCCCGCACTAAGACCTGCAATAACCCAAAATCTCATAACTATCTTGGTCTCAGGCCAGCCAATTGCCTCTAAATGGTGATGAAACGGAGCGGAAATAAATACTTTGCGTTTAAATATCTTTTTTGAAGCAACCTGGACGATAACTGACATAGTATCAACTACGAGAATAAATCCAATTACTGGCAAGAAAAGTGCTGAATTAGTCAGCATGGCAATTATACCCAAGGTAATTCCAAGCGACATTGAACCCGTATCGCCCATGAAAAAGCGTGCTGGATGAATATTAAACCATAAAAATGCCAAAAGACCACCAACTATAACAGCACAGAATGTTGCTAAGTCGTAACGACCAAGTGAAAAAGCAATAGCACCAAATGCAACATATGCAAATACCAATGATCCACCTGCCAGCCCATCTAATCCATCTATCTCATTAACCGAAAAGGCTGTAGAAATAATGACAAAAATAAATACTGGAATATACCACCACCCTATTTCAATATTGCCGTAAAAAGGAATGTGAAGCACTGTCCAGTCTAATTTAGTGTAAAACCACCATGCACCAACACATGCAATAATGAAATACATTAAGAAACGATGGCGCATTCTTAGGCCTCCACCCTTATGCCCAACTCTTTTTACATCAACAACATCGTCAATTAGGCCGACAATTGCTGAAGCAATCAAAGCACCAAGTGGCAAAAAAGTCTCTGATCGAGACAGAAAATTTAATTCTGAAAAAACTCCACCAAACCACTCACTAAGATAGAAAAAGGTAAGAATCAAAATTAACGTTGTTCCCCAAACTAAAATACCGCCCATAACAGGTGTGCCTGCTTTTTTTGCGTGCATACTGGCAAATACTGGTGCCTGATCTTGATCTCTAATCCCCTTGCCCAACTTATACTTATATAAAAACCTTGTAAGAGCAGGCGTTAAGATCATCGTTAATACAAATGCAATTGTCGAAAAAAGTAAAATTTTAATGATGAAAAAGTTCATATTACTGAATACTTAAAATAAAGTATAAGGCTGCAGCAGATAGAAGTGCGCACACTGCTGATGAAATTAAAAGAATATAACTTAATATTCTCTTTTGTTTAAATAACAGCACTGCAACAATCGTATTAACTACTGCAATAATAGTTACTCCTACTGGTAACACGAGAAGTTGTACCGCTGGTCCAAGAAGGTCAATACCAAAATATATTGTATAGTGAAGCGGGATTATATTATCTGCTCCCTGTATATAACGTAGTGCGGTGACCCATAAAATAGCAGCGGTAAAGAACGATATAGCGATTGTGGGTATCGCTACAAAATCTCGAGTTAGGCTTTTATCTTGGAACAACTGTTTCATATATTTGTTTGATTAGTATACTTATTTATTCATCTTTTGTCTATTGAGCAACTACTCATATTGCTATTTTTATGGTATAATTTTTTTGAAAGGAATTAATATATTTTTATGCTTTCTGACTCAACACTTGCAGAAATTCTAATTGAAGTAAAACTACTTACTGATAAAGAAGTGGCAAAAATTAGCAAAGAAGCTAAGCAGCAAGGTGTCTCTCTTGAAAAGTATATTAATGATCAAAATCTATTATCAGAAATGACGCTTTACAATGGCATTGCACACTACTACTCACTTGAATTTATCGATGTTAGCAAAACCACTATTAGAAAAGATATCCTTTTACTTGTTCCTGAGCCACTAGCACTTCATCACAATATTATCGCCTACGATAGTAATGAAACTAGCTTAAAAATTGCTACAACCGATCCTCAAGACTTGCAAATATTTGAATTTTTAAAACGAAAAACAGGACTTAATGTTGACATAGCAATCACTACTCCAACTGCAATTCATACCGTACTCAAGCAATACAGCAAAGGACTACGAGCAGAATTTGAAGAAATGAGTGAGGTTTCTCCAGAGTCGGCTGAAGATAATGGGGAAAAAAAATTAAAAGATCTAGCACAAGATGTACCTGTTATCCGAATTGTCGATACATTGCTTGAATATGCAATTTTAGAGAATGCCTCTGATATTCATATTGAGCCAAGTGAAAAAAAGGTTTCTGTTAGATACCGTATTGATGGAATTTTGCGAAATGTAATGACACTTCCTAAATCAGTCCATCCAGGTATAGTAGCGAGAATCAAAATTTTATCGAACTTGAAAATTGATGAACATCGATTACCTCAAGATGGTCGTTTTAAAATTAGATCGCAAAAATTTAATGTAGCATTTCGTGTTTCAGTTGTACCCGCATTTGATGGAGAGAAAATAGTTCTTCGACTGCTTAATGAAGAAGCTAAACTTCTTGATATTGAAAAACTAGGATTTCAAAAAGAAACTATTGAGGTTGTAAAACGAAATATTAATAAACCAAATGGCTTACTCTTGGTGACTGGCCCAACTGGTTCTGGTAAAACAACTACCCTTTACTCAATTTTAAACCAACTCAACAAACCAGAAGTAAACATTACTACAATTGAAGATCCGATCGAGTACCGCATGCAAGGTATTAACCAAAGCCAAGTTAATCCGAAAATTGGCTACTCATTTGCTGCTGGCTTACGAGCATACTTGCGACAGGATCCAGATATTATCATGGTAGGTGAAATTCTAGATAAAGAAACTGCTGAAATAGCTTTTCATGCCGGAATGACCGGACACTTAGTTCTTTCAACCCTACACACAAATGATGCGCCTGGAACCTTACCTCGTTTAACTGAAATGGGCATTCCTGGCTTTTTAGTTGCCTCAACAACCAACCTCATTGTGGCTCAACGCCTAGCAAGAAAAATATGTCAGGATTGTATCGAGCGATATACACTTACTT
>CAYXZR010000018.1:0-10499 GCA_964470025.1 uncultured Gammaproteobacteria bacterium
GTTAGTCCCGCGTCAGGAATTTGACGTGTAACAAAGATTCTTTTTTGAGCGTGGAATGCCATAAATTAATATGAAATAATTTTTGAAAGTTGGGTGTAGTCTTGTAGAAGTGTTTCTTCGTTATTCAATGCGCTTCCCACGATGTAGTAGTTAAGCCTGTAGGGTGCAATTACTTGTAGTGTTTCATGATTAATTCCTCCATCAATACTCACTGCAATTCCTGGTTTCATGTTTCTGAGGTGAGGAATTTTAGTGGTCACTGAAGAAATAAATTGCTGACCTTGTCGCCCTGGAATAACTCCCAAAAGTAGTATTAGGTGAGCGCGGTCAATGTAGTTACTAAGTGCCTCGACTTCAGTTGCAGGGGAAAGCGCAAGTCCAATTTCAACATTAAGATTTTCTAAAGCAGTGATAGTGGTATCCAGGTCCTCCACAGCTTCAACATGTATAATAATTCTTTTTGCTCCCGCAGCAACACAGTCGTCAAAATATTTCTCAGGTGAAATACACATTAAGTGAAACTCAATTTGAGCTGACGTCTTGATGCTTTGTAGTTCTGAAGGTAAAACAGATTTTGTGTCAACAAACTTACCATCCATGATATCAATATGAACCCATGAAGTATCAAGTTGTTCAAAGGCTTTGAGTTTTGTGTGAACGGTAACTACATTGTCAGTGAGAATAGCAGGGATGATCATGTATTTTGTTTATTTTCAATATCTGAAATTTTTTGTAAACGTCGGATATGTCGTTCTTCTTTGGAAAAGTTTGTGCTAAGCCAAGTCGAAACCAATGTTACTGCTTCATCAAAGCTAACCATATCCTGACCCAAGCACAAGATATTGGTATCATCATCTTCTCTTGATGTCTTAGCTATTTCTGGGTCAGTTGTTGCTACTGCACGAATGCCATTTACTTTGTTTGCAACAATAGAAACACCAATACCATTGCGACATAGTAGAATCCCTTTAGCATTTTCTTCAGCAACTTTCATTGCTAGCGGATATGCATAGTCAGGATAATCATCTGCTGGGTTAAGATCAGCTGGTCCCAGATCTTCAAAGACAATATTATGCTGTACAAAGTAATCCGTAAGTTGAGATTTTAGGGTAAATCCTCCGTGATCAGAGGCAATGTATACTTTCATTATCCGTGAGTTGTTAGCACATAACTGTGTTCACACATATCAATGACTTTTGCTGGGCATTCAATCATTGTGAGTGATGCATTAATGTAATTTTGGTAGGCTTGCGCCTTGTTCTCACCAGCAAATACTACAAGCGCATGAGTTGAGCGAGCAAGTAGGTTTGCCGTTGAGCTAATACGCTCAGCTGGTGGCTTTGGTGAGGTGTTAAATGTAACAAAATAATCGTTATTATTTTTAACTGATTCATGATTTGGAAACAGTCCGGCCACATGACCATCTTCACCAGAGCTTAGTAATAGTATATCATACTTTCCGCCAAGTTTGATGAGTTGTTTTTCGTATTCTATAGCGCCTTTATCTGCTTGATCAGGTTCATAAATAAAAGGATGAATAGCATCTTCAGATAATCCCTTGAGTAAAAGGGGAGAAGTTAGTTTTTCTGAGATAAGATAGAAGTTACTCTCGGGGTCATCAAGGCCTCGCAGTCGCTCATCAACGATAAAAATATGAACCTTTGACCAATCGATTGAATCACGACGTACTAGCTCAGAAAAAATAGCTCCGACACTGCGACCACCTGGAACTGCGATAACAACAGTTTCCTGTATCGCTGAAATATCATTAATTGCTTGCTCAAGTATAGTCGCTGCTTTTTCGGCAAGTGTGTCAGTATTAGGCTCGATAACTACCTTAGCCATAACTATAAGTAGTTAAGGAGTGCTTCGTAGTTAAAGAATTCAAAAATTTGATAAAACCAACCCACCCAATAGCCGAAGTTATTTGTAACCATCAAGATACCGAGGAAGATCAGGAAGATGCCACCAACTACTGAGATCACGTTGAGATATTTTGAAATTCTTCGGATATACTGTGACGCCTTACTTACACCTAGTGCAACAAGTAAAAATGGCACCGCAAGGCCAAGTGAGAATACTGCTAGCAAAAAGGCTCCCTGTAGAGCAGTTCCTTGAGTGCTTGCAAGTAATAGAATTGATCCTAGAATTGGTCCAACACAAGGAGTCCAGCCAAAGCCAAATGTAGCACCAAGAACAAACGAATTACTCAAGCGTCCTTTTTGAAAAATCTTTGGCACAGTAAAATGCTTGTCACCTTGAAGGAAAGGAAGCTTAATCACGTTCAACATAAACAAACCAAAAATGATCACAAAAATTCCGCCAACTCGAGATAGCCATAGTTGATATTGAGCAAGACCTCGACCAACAAAGCCGGCAAGTACTCCAAGTCCGATAAAAATTGTGCTAAAGCCAATAACAAATAGTAAGCCGTTTAAAAAGATTCTTCTTCGAGCACTTGCTGCTTTTTCTGGATCTTTTAGGTCTTGAAGTGAAGCACCACTGATAAATCCGAGGTATCCAGGCACAAGGGGAAGTGTGCATGGTGCTAAAAAAGTGAGAAGCCCGGCAAAAAACGCAGGGACAATGAGACTTAGCGTGGTGATATCAGTCATATATATAAAAAGTTAAATAGTTACTATTAATATAACAATAATTGTGTAAAAAGAGTAGTAATTAATTATCTATTACACTATGTAGTAGTATAACATGAACAGTAGTAATTACAAGCAAAAAAATCATCTTATCCACATAATTAGCGAGGTATTTACAAAAAGTGGCCGCGAGGCTATACTTTCACTAACAAATAGCTGCATTTCTTCAATTCTTAGAGTATGGATACAAATTACGATTGGCCAGGTTGGCCACTTGCAGACAATCCTCACGGTACAGAGTTTGATCTAGCCGCCCGCAAGCGAATGGTCGCGGGTTCAAAGTTGCTGTCGCCGTATTTAGATCGATATAAAGATAAAATGGGTCCAATGCTCCTCGAGGTTGGCCCTTTTTTTAATCCGCTATTAAGTCCAGAGGCATTTCCCGGCAAAGATATTTTTTTCTGGGAGAATGATTATCATGTATTAAAATGGCTCCACAAAGAGTATGAAGGTCACCGGGTGTACCCGGTATTCTGTAATTTAAACAATATCGAGGGAGCGTCGATATTAAAGCTATTTGAAAAAACAGACAAGGCAATTACTCGATCTGGTAATACCTCAATGAGTTTTAGTACAATAATTATCTCACATGTGTTGAACTACATCGATTATCAGTTATTTTTTTTAGTGCTCAAAGATTATATTAAAAAAGACGGATACATTTTTATCAATAACGTAATAGAGTACGGCTTGCCTGTATTCTTTTCAGACAAACGACCTAAGAAAATAACCGAAATAATTAGAACGCTTAAGGCAATTGGATATAAAATTATCGAGAAAGAGGTGATTGAGTCGCCAGATAAAGAGTTTCAAAAACAGCGCAGACTAATATTAGTAGCGCAACTAAACGAGTAAAAGAAAAAGCCAAGACAAATTGTCTTGGCTGTAGTAGAGAGCGATGAGGTTTAGAGCTTAAGCTCAAGTTTTTCAAATGACCTCTTGATGGTGCGGGTGCATCCGAGGAAGGAAAACAGAGCGATGACGGCGATCCAGGGATTGTAGCGGATCATCCATACAAGAGCACCTGGCCCACCATCATAATCTGCAGGCATCGCCAGCCACAGGCTAAAAAAAATCAATGCAAGCAAAGTGGGGACAGCCGCGATTGCGCCGGCTACGAAGCAGAGGTGAATCAGGCTGATCCAAATGAATTTCAGGGTATAGAGCGTTGCCACAATGAATGGGTGGCGATTTTGATTGTGCAAGGGCGTGGAGGTGAGAGTTGGGTTCATGTGGTGCCTCCTTAGGCTTTTTTGCTTTGTTGTCAGTCACTATACAGCTAAGTATAGCAAAAAACAAGTATGTTATATATAATATCACATTTTTATAAATTTGTCAAGTTTAAAGTTTATGGCAAATTAGTGCAAGAAAAAAACCACCTATAAATATAGGTGGTGAAAGGTTAGTAAAGATCTTGTTCTGTGTCATAGTCTTCATCAAGTTCATCTTCCTCCCATTCGTCTTCTTCGGAGTAGAATGAGTCAGGGTTGAGCCAACAGTTGAAGGTTCTTACCGCAGAACCTACAGTCACAGCAAGGCTTATGATAAAAAGCATACCCCATACTCCTTCTGGTATCTTGCCGATGATTTTCCAGGCGATGAATTGCAATATATGCACAACTGCCACTAGGAAAAGCATCGTTATCCAGAAAGGAGCATGTGTGAATTTTGCCGGCGGAGTGTGGTCATAGTAGCTTTTGCCATACGCATTAATGAAGCGTTCCGTATGAATGAGTAAGGCTGACATCAGGATGAGGGTGAAAATATTGGGCAGGACAAGGGGAAAGTCAGTAAAAAGTTCCACAAGAAAGCTCCTTTGCGTGGTGGTCTGAGTTAAGGTTAGTCAAGCTTTTCAATCTCAATCGATGAACTGAGAATTCTTGCTTTGGGATATAGGTATTTCCATAGCTTCCATAATTCATTAAGACACCAGAGTGCCGCGCCAGTTGCAATGCATCCAAGTATGAACCCAAAGACTAGCCACTGTGCATGTCCGCTTGAATCATCTGAAAAGCTGTAAAGCCCATGAATCCGCTTGACAGTAAAGGTTAAATTGAAAACTGCAAGAAGCATGAAAACTGCTATAAAAGTCTTACAGTTTGGCTGCGGTGAATCACCATGTTCGTAGAACGTATTAAGCCTCTTGTCGAAAGCAAGTGATGTGACAATGGTGAGGATTGGGAGTAAAATGAGCATAACTGTAATCCTTTCAAAATTGCAGTATAGCTAAAATAAAGCATATTACGGCGTATTTGTCAATAAAATGGACTTATTTACTAACAATTTAGAAAAAAAGCTGAAATCAGAGGCACCACTGGCAGAGCGCATGCGCCCACAGACCTTAGATGACTTTGTTGGACAGCGAGCGGTAGTTGGTGAGGGAAAATTACTAAGAGAAGCTATTGAACAGGATGAGATACCATCTATGATTTTTTGGGGTCCTCCTGGTGTTGGCAAAAGCACCTTGGCTCGTGTGATTGCGAATCTAACTAAATCTCGCTTCGAGCAGTTATCAGCCGTAACATCTGGTGTTAAGGAGTTGCGGGTAATTATTAAAAACGCCAAAGACATCCGTGCGTTTAACGGTGAGAAAACAATTTTATTCATCGATGAAATCCATCGTTGGAGTAAGTCACAACAAGATGCATTACTACCATTTGTTGAGCAAGGAATCATTACGCTCATTGGGGCAACTACTGAAAACCCTAGCTTCGAGGTTGTGTCAGCGTTGCTTTCGCGCTCACGGGTGTTTGTGCTTGAGCAGTTAAAAGATCTTGAAGTAGAAAGGATAATTATGCGAGCATTAGATCAGGGGTTTGCAAATATCAAAGTTAACGCTGATCCAGAAGTGATTCATTTTTTAGCTTCTCATGCAAATGGCGACGCCAGAGTAGGGCTTAACGCGCTAGAGTTTGCCGTAAAGGCAACTAAACCAAATTCACAAGATATCCGTATATTAACCAAAGAAGTTATCAAAGAAGCTTTGCAGAAATCATCTTTTTTGTATGATAAGTCAGGTGAGCAACACTACAATATCATTTCAGCACTTCACAAGTCAGTGCGAGGTGGTGATGCTGATGCTGCATTGTACTGGCTCGGTCGCATGCTAGAGGCTGGAGAAGATCCGCTATATGTCGCACGACGACTAATTCGTATGGCAGTTGAAGATATTGGTCTTGCAGATCCACGTGCCTTAGAGCAGGCATCAGCTTGTTATCAAGCATGTCATGTGGTTGGTATGCCTGAGTGTGATGTGATCTTGGCACAATGTGTCGCATATCTCGCTAGAGCACCTAAATCAGTTGAGGTTTACAAAGCATATCAGCACGTAAAATATGATGTACGCGAGACTATGGATGAGCCTGTTCCACTTCATTTGCGCAATGCACCAACCAAGCTAATGAAAGATCTGAACTATGGCAAGGGATATAAATATTCGCCTGATCACAACTGGCAAGAAAGTCAACAGTATATGCCTGATAAACTAAAAACTAAAAAATATCTCAACAATGACAGTACAGATAATAAATGATATAATTTTAGTATATGGAACCACAGAAAACAGTAGGATATATAATTTATAAAAAACAAGAAGGCGCGCCACAGTACTTACTACTTCACCATGAAGGAGAGTATTGGAATTTTCCAAAAGGGAGACAAGAACAAGGTGAGTCAGAGCTTGATACTGCCAGACGAGAACTTCAGGAAGAAACAGGAATTGCCCAGTTTACGCAAGTTGACGGCTTTAAAGCTGAATATATGTACGATTTTGACAGTGTTATTGAGGGAGGAGTAAGAGAAAAGGTGCACAAACACGCCATCTTTTTTCTAGCTGAAGTTGCAAGTGATGTAGATGTTGAAATATCCAATGAGCATATTGATCATGGTTGGTATGACTTTGATCAAGCAATGAAGCGTGTGTATTTTCAAAATGGTCAAAAAGTTTTAGCTGAAGCTAATAAGTTTATAATGAAAGAAATAAGTAGAGTGTTATAAATCAGTATGGATATTATAAAGTATTTTAAAATAGCCGCAGAAAAAAACGCTTCAGATCTTCACCTGGTGAGCGGCAACAAACCCGCTATTCGCATTGAGGGTGATCTGCAAATGATCGATGATGTAACGCTTGATTCTGATGAGTTAAGCCAGGCGCTGTTTGCATTAATGGAGCAGAAAGACATAGTGCAGTTTCAAGAGACAAATGAGCTTGATATAAATTTAAGCATTGCTGATAGAAATTTTCGTGTAAACATTCATAAGCAAGAAGGACAAATCGGCGCGGCAGCACGTATTATTGCTGAGCGAGTACCTACGGCAAAAGAGGCAGGGTTTAATGAAACAATGTACAACCTAAGTCACTTAAACCAAGGATTAGTGCTCGTGACCGGCCCTTCAGGTTCAGGCAAGTCAACCACACTAGCAACACTAATTGATTTAATTAATACAGAGCGTAAGGCTCATATTGTAACTATTGAAGATCCTATTGAATTTCAGTTCAAGGAAAAGCGAAGTATTATTGAGCAACGAGAGATCGGACGTGATACAAGTTCATTTCATGAAGCGTTAAAGCGTGCACTACGACAAGATCCAAATGTAATCATGGTTGGTGAAATGCGTGATATCGATACTATTTCTGCAACGCTCACAGCAGCAGAGACAGGGCACTTAGTCCTTTCAACACTGCATACCAACAACGCAGCCTCAACTATCAAGCGTATAGTTGATATGTATCCTGCAGAGCGCCAGCAACAGATTTTACTGCAGCTTTCAACAGTGCTTCGAGCAGTAATCTCACAGCAGATGTTGCCAAAAATTGGCGGAGGACTTGTTGTTGCACGAGAAATTCTGGTAAATACACCTGCTATTTCAAATCTCATTCGAGAAAAGAAAATAGAAATGATACCAAATGCAATCCAGACCGGTAAGAGTGAAGGAATGATTACTATGGAAAGAGCGCTCCATTCGTATCTACAAGAGGGAATCATCAGTGAGCAGACTTACCATAACCGCATCTCTGATGGAGCGACGTTAAGCACTTATTACTAACACAAGCACTATGACCGATGATAAATGGAAAGATGTACTTGCAAAAATTAAAGATTCTTTTAACGTTCTTGAGCATCAGACTGTTGAGTTGTCACAGGACGATGGACCTGGAACCATTGAGTTTATCGAATTTGACGGGCCACTGGGTAAAATGAGACTTGAGCGTACCACGCAGCCAGTTGTGCTTGATAAAAAAATTCTCGGATCACGAAGAATTGGTAGTGAATCGACAGTACAATATAAATATTCTGATGAGGAAGAGTTTCATGTATTTAATGCGTATAAGTGGGATGACAATCAAGATGATTGGGTTAAAATGGAAATGGAACGAGGAACAATGATTTTTTAACTATGAAGAACCTAGTATTTTTTTTAATCTGCCTAGTAGCTGTGTCAGCTTGTGCAAAAAGCCCATCACCACAACAAGAGGCGCAGGTAGAAGTAAATCAGCAAAATAACGCAGAGCTGGAGCGAAGTTATAAGCAGAAAATAGAGCAGATAGTTGATCGTTACAGGCAAGAAGGTGTAACACAAGAATTACAGCAGCAACTCCTTGCCACCAAGACCCCTGCAGGATATTTAGAGTTTCACTTGCAGCTCGCGATATTATTTGATCGCATTATAAAAGAAGGACAAGATGACGCAAGACAAGAACTAGAAGAGCTACTTTCAGAAACAAGTTGGCTCTAGTGGTATGCTTGGATTGGCACAAACTAAGAGTAAAAGAGGAGCTTCATGTTGCTGCTCATGTATAGTGCTAATTATTGCAGTAGCTGCCATAGCCTTTTACAGCGTGCAGAAGCTTAAGGAGTTAGAAAGCCGATCAGAGCAAATCAAAGAGCAGCCTGCTCCTGTAGAAGTTGAAGAAGTTGGTGAGGTGACAGTGGTTGACGGTATACCCGCACTAAGGGTGTCTCAGGAGGAGTTAGGATCATTGCTCCAACAATATATGTATCAAGTGCCATTTATAAATAGTAGTTCAACTAAAGTAGAGCTAGATGATAATGTAGCTACAGTTACTTCAGAGTTAAGCTGGCCGTTTACTCTGCCGGTTAGCATGACGATTGTTCCGACAACCACAAAAGATCAAATCGAGGTTGATAAGGTATTTATTAGCTCGTTTCGAGTGCCAGATGCAGCAGTTCAGCTGCTACTTGATTCACTCTTGCGAGATTTCACACAAAATGTTAAAAAAATCACCTCAGAAGCCTTGCAAGAGGTTAAGTTAAATATCCAGGAAGAAGCATTGCTGTTAATGCAAAAATAGCACGTTATGAAAGCATTATTACGATTTATTCCAAGTACTGTAGCCATCATTGTATGGATAGCTTTTTGGGTTGCCCTTCAAAGACCACTTGAACTTTCATGGGGTGTTAAAATAGCTACCAGCGCTGTAGTTAGCGGTATAGTGCTTTTGCTTGGAATTTACTTTATTACACTGCAAAATATTTTAAAAAGTAAATTTTGGATGCATTGTATAACGCCATTATTACTTCTAGCTTCAGGATGGGGAACGATGCTTTTTTTGGAAAATGTTGCATTGAGGTATGTAGTAGTGATTACGGTAATTACATTAGTGTGGATATATTTGAAAACAATATATATTTACTATAATCAACGACAAAAGTATCAGGCACATGCACTTGAAAACATTTCAAATTACGCCAACGTTGTAGCAATATTTTTATACAGTATTACGCTATATAACTTTTTCTTATTCGCACTTTTCCCATTTTGGCAGAGCTTAGTGGTTGGTGTGCTGGTTAGTATGATAGTTGTACTCGGCGTGACTGCACAAATGCTTTGGGTGAGCACAATAAGGATTCGAGAAACATGGATGTACATCGCTATAGTTGTAGCAACCATTGCTGAGGTAATTTTTGTCACTCGGTTTTTACCAGTAAGCATCTTTGTTTCAGCAAGTATTACGACTATTGCATACTACGCCATCGTCGGAATAGTGAGAAACTATTTGCTTGATATTTTTGAGACAAAAGTGCTTCGACGATATACGCTTGTAAGTGGTATATTATTATTAATTATTTTATTCACTGCGAAATGGCAGTAAGAGAAACATGAAAATATTCAAAAAACAAGTATTTCAAAAAAATATAAAAGAATCATTTGTGGTCACCACAGTCCTAGCTACTATCTTTGGTGTCGGCGGTGGTGTAGTGGGGAGCCTGATGTCAGATGCATATATTAATACAGAGTACCCATACTATCTGAGCGAATCTGTTATGTTAACTGAGTCACCCTTTGACTCGCTTCCGGATAGCAGACAAATTCCAGAGTTGCGACCGGTTACACGATTTCTAGGAATCCAGCAGGACGTCGAGGTGCGAAATACTCGCTCAGTTGTTGAGCCAGTTGTGGTTGCTATTTATCAAGGTAGTAAATCAGGAAGGGTAAGTACAGGTGAGCGTTACTTTACTAACCAACAACTCCTTGGTAATGGCGTTATTGTTACTAGTGATGGTTGGATTGCTGCACACAG
Source organism: uncultured Gammaproteobacteria bacterium (assembly GCA_964470025.1). GTDB lineage: Bacteria > Patescibacteriota > Patescibacteriia > Buchananbacterales > UBA6539 > CAYXZR01. The sequence goes on from CAYXZR010000018.1 coordinate 10,198, forward strand.
TCAAGTAATTGCGCAAAATGACATTACGATACTACATCAGGGTTCTGAGTATGAGGTAAGCGAAAGGGTACTTGATCAAGCATCAGGAATTGTCTTTTTAAAGGTTAATCAAACCAACCTACCAGTAGTTGTTTTGGGTGATTCAGCAGAAGTAATAGCTGGACAGATTAGTGTGGTTGTTGGTAGCTCTTCAGATGCTAGCGTCTCAACTGTTCAGGATACTACAGTGTACGCAGCTCAGGTATTACAGAATGGAATTGCGTCAGATCAGTATAGTTTTACATCGCGACTAACGGCAGAGG
>CAYXZR010000018.1:10509-20703 GCA_964470025.1 uncultured Gammaproteobacteria bacterium
CAGAGGTAGCGCAGCTCCCAGGAAGCGCTGTGGCAAATTTAGCGGGGGAAATTATTGGTTTGCTGTCACCATCTCAGCAAGATTTCATTCCTATCAATCAAGTGCGACCAGCACTAGTTAGCTTACTAAGAGTTAGAGAAGTTGCAAGACCAACACTCGATGTTAATTATTTGAATCTTTCTCAGTTACCAGGCTACACGGGATCAGACGTATCTACTGGAGTGCTTATTGTTCAGGCAGGCGCAACGTCTGAGTTGGAAGTAGGAGATATAATAATAAGTATAGAGCAGCAACAGCTTACTCGAGACAATTCTTTGACACAAACCATACAGCAGTATCAACCAGGTGATATCTTAGATGTTGATGTGATTAGAGATGGTCAGCGTATAACATTGAGCCTTGAGCTCAATTAGTAGCACATTTAAAAAGACTCATTTACTTTGAGTCTTTTTTCTTTGGGAGATTGCCTGGGTTGGGGGAGTATAGTCTATTTTTTATTTTCCACCTGTCTACATACTGCCCAATACCACGTTGGTCTCTTTTATTTCTAATTTTAACTCTCTCTTGGGACCAAGAAAGCACACTTGAGAAGGTTAGCTTGTATCTACCCCGTACTACAATGTAGTTAATTTGTTTATCTTTGATAGCCCGGCGAATTGTCTTTTGCTCAATACCAAAGAGCCGGGCGGCCTCTGATATAGATAAACGTACTGGTTCCATAAAATAATATAGATAAGTCTAGATTAATGTAGACTTAAGTATATACTATTTAGCGAAATAATGCAAGAAATTTCATAAAAACCTTTAAAAATAGGCTTTTTTAACCCTTTAGACTTGATTTTTTTAGTAAAATTATTGTATAATTCTGCCATTGTGATAACCTGCTTATTTCGCAGCTGTAACAATATTTACATGTCTGCGTCTACTATAATAGCGAAACACTTCACCAATGCATGAGAAATTACTTTTAGTTAGATTGCGCAAAAAGGACCCGGAGGCATTTGCACAGATCTATGACAAATATGTTGAGCCGCTATATCGCTACATATATTTCAAGGTAGCTTCACAGCAAGATGCTGAGGATCTTACCTCGGAAGTGTTTATTAAAATGTACAACTATATTGCAGAGCAGCAGAATCGTGTGAATAACCTTCGCGCATTGCTCTATCAGATAGCTCGCAATCTAGTTATTGACTTCTATAGGAAGAAAGCAAAGGCAGATGTCGTTCGAGAAGAAGAAGTGCTTCTCAATATAAAAGACGATCGTCAGCAAAGCTTTTTCAAAACTGTAGAGATAGCCAGTGAGATTGAGCAAGTTGAAAACTCCTTACGAAAGATTAAAGATGAGTATCGAGAAATTATTATTCTCAAGTATATCGAAGAGCTTTCTATAAAAGAAATCGCTGACATCCTTAATAAGTCACAAGGTGCAGTTCGAGTCTTGATCCACCGAGCATTAAAAGTGGCCCGAGACGTTTTACAAAATACTACTACAAATGAACAACACGATCGAACAACTAAAGAAGCTTAAAGCTGTTACACCTCGACAAGGCTGGAAGTCTGCCAGTCGAGATGCTTTGTTGCGCCATGTTTCAAATCAGAGCGAAGCAAAGTCACGTGTAACAATTCTTGAGTATGTTTCGTTTATTAAAGAAATGGTTACTACAAGGGTGTTTCAACCAGCAGTAGCCATGCTTTTAGTTGTGGGAGTATTTATTGGTACCAGCCTCACGGTAGTAGCTGCATTTAATTCACGACCAGGTGATTCATTATATGGTACTAAGATCGTTTTAGAAAAAACTCAGTTGGCAATTACACCACAAGAGCGTAGGGCAGAGCTTAGTGCGGAGTTGGTGCGTAAGCGAGTAGAAGAGATTGGTCGAATTGTTGCCCAGAAAGACATCGAGCCAAAACAGCGACAAGAGCAAATCACTGTTGCAGTAAATGAGTTTAAGAAAAACGTTGCTGTAGTAACTGAGCAAATTGAGCGTGAACTTAAAGAACCAGCAATCGAAGAGATAAAGGTAAAATCTGAAAAAACACTTCAGATCGCGTCTTTAGTTTCTTCACAAGTATCAGAGCTTTCAAAATCAATTCAAGAAGAAGAGCTAGCTGAAGAAGAAAAAACAACATTAACAAGTGCACTTGAAGAGGTGGAAAACATCGTTGCAAGTGCAGTTGATAGTGCTGCAAGTAAGACAGCTACTTCTACTGAAGAAGAATTAGGATCTGAAGAAAAAGATGCTACTTCTACTGAAGAAGAATTAGATGTTCAAGAAGAAACAGAGCCGGCTCCTGAGCAGGAAACAACATCAACCGATCAGCAGGAAACTGATACTCAGAATACTGAAGAAGAGTAAAATACAGAAACCGAGCGCGTTATTTTTAGTAACCCGCCAGTCTCCTAATTGACTGGAATGGTTATAATAAACTGTTTACGAGCACATGCTGTAGACGAATTACTATGAGTGTGACCATCACACGTACGGAAAAAGGTCGATCCGACATGGAGTCTGTATAGATGATGGAATTATTACACTGGTAGTAACTACACTACGTTTGTAAACAAGAAAGGAAATTAAACACATGTTAAAAAAACTTATTACCTATTGTTTAGTTGTAACAACAACTGTCTGGGGAGTAGGTTTCCTAGGTCTTTCAGTAGCACTTGGTGCATCTGATGGCGATCTAGTGAAGAAATCAAATTCTTCATCTGTATTCTACCTATGGAATGGTTCACTCCACCCATTTGGTAGTGCTAAAGTTTTCAACACATGGGAGCTAAGCTTCACTGATGTTAAAACTATTAGCGATGAAGAGTTCTCATCATACCAGCTTATCGGTTCATCTGACGTATTCGTACGTCCAGGTATGGGTCTAGTACAAGCTGTTGATGGTGATACTCCTTGGAATATCGTAGATCCAAAAGTGTACGCAGTTTCAGGTGATGGAATGCTTCATCATTTAACTACTGCTTCACTAGCAGAACAAATTTTTGGTGTTAACTGGCAAGCAATGATCGTGCCAGTACCACTAAGCAGTTTCACCCAGTATTCACTTGGTGACCCAATCCAATCACTCTCTGATTACGATCGAGATGCTGAATTAGAAGCTTCAACCACAATTGGTGAAGTTAAGGGTTCAGGCGGATCAAACACACCAGCTCCAGGTGGAAATCTAACCATTTCATTGGCTTCAGATACACCAGCAGCTAACTTGATCCCAAGTAACACTGCACGTGTTCCATTCACTAAAGTTAACCTAACCGCTTCAGCTAGCGGAGACGTTGTAATTGACCGTTGGGAAGTTACACGAGGTGGCGTTGGTTCATCTGACGTATTCACCGGTGTTGACATCCTTGATGAGAAGATGATTCCATTGAGCGAAATCAACAAAACTCTTAACAGCAATGACGTTGCTAACTTTAATGAAGATTTCACCATTCCAGCAGGTACAACACGAAGCGTATATCTAGCAGGAACCTTTGGTTCTAATGCTTCATACGCTGGTGAAGTAGTTGCACTTGGTCTTAAGGGTGTAACCTTGAAGCAAGGTGGTGCAATTAATGGTAGCCTACCAGTATATGGTAACGGCATGACTATTAATGCTACTTTGTCTATCGGTACAGCAACTGTACGACGAGGTGCTTACTCTGAAGCAACTGACACAACTCTAGAAGTTGGTCAGCTAAATGAAACTTTCTTGGCGTTCTCAATCCAAGCAGGTTCAGCTGAAGATGTATGGTTCCAAAACATTCGCGTGTACCAACAAGGTAGTGCAAGCATCGGAACAGATGTAACAAACTTCCGATTGATGCACGAAAACACTGAGATTGCTAAGGGTGTAGTTCGAGACAGCAAATATGTTGACTTCGTACTTACAACTCCTTATAAGATCACTGAAGGACAAACAAAACAGTTCCAAGTTAAGGCTGATGTTTCAGATGGTTCAGGACGAACCGTTGACCTAGGTATCTACCGAACAACCGATCTATTGGTTAAAGGTGAGAAATATGGTTTCAACATCACTCCTACTTACACAGGAACTGGTACTTCATCAAATAGCCCAGTATTGTCAGATAACCAACACACTATTTCAGCTGGTTCATTGCAGGTTCGACGATCTGCAGGATACCCATCTTCAAATATCTCTGTTGGATCAAATCAACTACTAGGTTCATTTGAGTTCGAAGTAAAAGGTGAGTCAGTAGAAGTGACTTCATTGACACTATCTGTGACTTCATCAACTTCAGGTACAATCGTTGAAGATGCGCTAGAATCAGTGTATCTAGTAAACGCTGCAACTGGTGAAACAATTGCAGGTCCAGAAGATGTTACTTCAAACACCACTAACGTTACTTTCTCTTCATTTGATGACTTGGAAGTAGGTAAGCACGACATCGAAGTTCGAGCTACTGTTAGCCAAAGTGGTGGATGGACATCAAATGATACTATCTATGCAAGTATCAACCCAGCAAGTCAAATTACTGCACGAGGTGTAGAAACAGGTGAAACTATCACTGCTTCTCCATCAGCAGCAATCAATACAACTACACAAACTGTTAAGACTGCTACTCTAGAGGTAAGTGCAAATTCAACACCTACTTCTCAATCAGTAGTACCTAACACAAATAGTGTACTAGTTGCTAGCTGGCAGTTTGATGCAACTGATTCAGGTGAAAACATTCGAGTTTCATCTATCGCAGTTCGAGCTTCTTCAACCGCTAAGTACAACAACTACAGACTATCTGTAGATGGTCAGATGCTTGATGGTTCAGAAGATGCTATCTCAAGCTCAAGTGCTAATGCTACAATCACATTCTCTGACTTTGATGCTTTCATCATTCCAAAGAATTCAACTGTAGACATTAACATGTATGCTAACATCCCAAGTAACTCAAACTCAGGTGAAGTTGATGCTTATGGTATCACCACAGGTTCAGCTATCACTGCGTTTGGTGTAAGCTCAGGAAATACAGCTACAGTATCAGTATCAGCAAGTGATGGCCCAGCGCTAACCACTGCAGGTGCAGGTACCTTGACTGTTGATCTAGACAACATCGCTGCTCCACAACAACTTCTTGTTGCTGGTTCAACTGGTGTTGCTCTAACAGACGTTAACCTAAAGGCTAACAACGAAGATGTTAAGATCACTAAGTTGACCGTACGTGTTGACGATGGTGGTCTAACCGGTACAGCTGCAGGTAACTACGAAGATATTTCTAAGTTCTACCTAAAGCTTGACGGTCAAATCATCGGTAATACAGATGGTTACACAATCACTTCTGCAAACCGAACTGTTAACCTTGAAACTGGTGCACTTACAGTACCAGAAGGTGACAACAATGACGTTACTCTAAGCATCCTAGGTGACCTAGTTAACATTGGTACAAACCTACCAGGTACTGCTAATGCTGACATTAAGGTTGGTCTAGTTGGTATTGATGATGCTGCTGTAGGATCAGCTGTCTTTAAGGCAACTGGTGCTGAGTCAAACACTGACTTGCAAGCAGCTCAAACTACTTACAACAACTCAACTGGTTCTGCTATGGTAATCCATAAAGCTGTTCCACAGGTTGTAGTAGGTACTCCAAGCAATAAACTTGGTGCTACATCAGTACTACACACCGCAACTGTTAGCGCAGTTGGAGATGACATCGGTCTATACCGAGTATCTTACGAGGTTACAACCTCAACAGGTGTATCAGTATCTAATGGATACTTGAGCTTGAAGTCATGTACAGGTTGTGGTGGTGTATCTAATGGACGAGTATCTGCAACTTCAAACGGTACTCTTCTAAATGACACTACTGCTTCATTCTCATTTGCTATGAGCTCAGCTCAGCTTGGTGGAAGCAAGACTTACCTAAGTATTGCTGAAGGTGCTTCAGCTGTACTTGAATTCATCGCTACTATTGGTCTAACCACAAATAGCGATACTGTAAGTACTTCTCTACTAGGTGACACAGCTACTACAACGAATGACACAACTGGTGACCCAGCTGCTGCATTCACAGCTAATAACCAAGGTAACTTTGTTTGGTCAGACTTGAACCTAAGTACTGCCAACTCATCAACCGGTACCGATGCAAAGCAATGGTACAATGGTTACCTAGTAAGCGGTCTTGGCACTGTAGCTACAGGTACACCAGTGACTGTTGGAGAATAATCAAGTCTACTTTAGTAACTTGAAACATTCCTAGCAGAAGCTAGTATGACAAACAACCCCGCCAGATGGCGGGGTTGTTTTTTTATGCAAGATACGCTAAAATTAGGGTGAAATAACTAGCAAATCTAAATTTTTTATGCAAAAAAATAACCAGTCACAAGGCAAGAAAAAACAGGTGATAGGTGTAGTAATTGTTGCCCTTATTTTTATACTAGGACTGCTATGGTATTACCAGCAAGAAGGGTATGTAGATATTTTTCCAACAGCCGAAGATCGAGAGGCTAAAAAACTTTTAAAAATTGATGAATCAAAATTCTCTCGAGCAGATGGTCTGACAGATGAGCAGTATCAATCGAAGCTTGATGAACTAAAAACATTGCGTCAAGATGTATTAGATAATCCAAGTGTAGGAACATGGTTTGCATATGGAGGTGCTTTAGATTTTTTTAATGATCATGAAGGCGCAATTGCTGCTTGGAAAAAAGCACTTGAGTATCAAGAAGTTAATTTTGTTGCGCTAAATAACATTGCCACAAACTATCAGTACTTTATTGAAGACTACCCTAAGGCAGAGGAGTATTATCTCAGGGCACTTGAGATTCGAGCGGATTACCCGAATGCCTTTGAAGGACTTGCTGATTTATATCAGTATAACTGGGCTGAACAGGAAGAAAAATTTTTACCCTTAATCGAGCGGGCATTAGTGAATGATCGACTAAATACAGTAAGATACTACAATAGGGTAATTCGTTACCTAGCTAAAAAAGGAGAGTTTGAGACTGCTCAAGAGTACTTAGATCGACTCAAACAAGTAAATAGTGAGTATGCCCAAACCATAATCGAAGACTATGATGAACTTAATTAAAAAAATCGAACAACCTCTGCTATGGGTCGTGTACGGGTCATTAGCTATAATTTTATTGCTCCCAGTTTTTGTAAATAGCTCATTTTTCTTTCCCTTCATAGTTCCTAAGATTTTGGCGTTTAGATTACTTGTTTCCATAGGCTTACTTGCGTATCTACTGCTGTTAGTCGCCGATCAAAAATATCGACCAAAGTTAAATGTGGTAGTTTATTTATTGTTTGGATTTATTGTTGTAGCTACTATTGCATCACTGCTCGGTGGAGATTTTTACACTAGTTTTTGGGGTGATATGGAAAGAAGTGAGGGGTTGATACTGTGGTTATTTGGATTTGTGTATATGGTAATAGCTTCAAGTGTGTTGCAGACAAGAAAACAGTGGGCTAATATACTCGATGTTTCACTATTTGCCGCAATCATAGTTTCTGCGGTGGCAATTGCTCAGGTGGTTGGGTATGAGCGAATACTAAACACTACTGGAGAGCGTGTTGCCTCCACTATTGGTAATCCGGCTTTTCTCGGAGCATATATGATTGTTAATCTTGCATTTGCCTGGTGGAATTTACACATTCGTAAAACAACCCGATGGACAACATATGTTTACGTAGCTTTAAGTTTACTATTTATTTACATTATTTTTGCCTCACAAACTCGAGGTGCCATCTTAGGGCTCATAGCAGGAGTGTTTATTGGTTTGGTGCTTAGTGGCATCTTTAGTAAAAATAAAAAGGTAAAAAATGTAGTCTTTCTCGGGGTCGGTGTTTTAGTCATAGCAGGTATTGCCTTATTTGCATTAAAAAATACAGAATTTGTTCAAAATAATAGATATTTAAAAAGAGTAGTAACAATCTCGGCTCAAGAGAGAACAGCGCAAACCCGTCTAGGAACATGGTCAGCATCATGGGAGGGATGGGCTAGCAATCCAAAAAACTTTTTAATTGGAGCAGGCTTGGAAAACTATCATGTAGTATTTAATATGCATTTTCCGGGTGTAGTCTATGAAGATGAGGGCTCAGTAGTGTGGTTTGATCGAGCTCATTCATTTATTTTTGATCGAGGAGTTACTACTGGTATAATCGGGTTATTGTTATACCTGGCATTTTTTATTGCACCGATGTACCTGTATGGAAAAACTGCATTAAAAAACGAAGATGAAAGACCATTTGCCATCGGAGTTATAGCTGTAGGTATTGCGTATCTTGTTCAGAACGCATTTGTATTTGAAGCAGTTACCACATATATTGTTTTATTTACCCTTTTAGCATTTTACTCTTCACTATTAAAGAGTAAAGTGGTAAAACCTTTACCACTTTCAGCCACAATAGTTTTTGCAGTAGTGTGGATTATAGCTATCGGTCCTGTAGTATATGCAACAACATATTTACCAGGGCATTATAATCAAGTAGCCTCAGCAGCAAATAAGTTGACTAGAGTACAGGGAGCAGACACTCTTGAAGGGTTTGAAAAAATCGTAGAGGAGTTTAAGCCATCACTAGAAAACAATGTATATGGCCGACAAGAGTATAGAATCCAGCTTACAGAGTATGTCGATCAGGTGATTGCACCGGTTGGTGAAATTGTACCGGAGATTTCTGATGAGATAGAATACATCGATCAACAGCTTGATGTTCAGATAAGTGAAAAGCCGCAAGAAGCAAAAAATTACCTACTAACAATGCGACACTATAATTTTACTAGAGACATTTATCCTGATCAGGTTATAGAGAGACTTGATAAAGCCCTGTCTTATTATCCACCATTAGTAGAGCTGACCCCTGACAGGCCACATATCCATCAAGAGGCAGGATATACGCATCTGTATAAGCTTCGGTATTATCTAGCACAAGAAGAGGTTGATCAAGCTCTTGTGCAACAGGAGAAGCAAGAGGTCTTAAGGTATTTTGATGTGACTCAGTCATTGAGTCCTAAGGTTGTAGAGTCATACATTAATTACATATTGTTATACTTAGCAACTGGTGAAGTAGATGAGTTGAATCAGGTGTATGAGCGCATGGTTAATAATAATGTCCCATATCAGCAAGTTAAATACCTTTCACGAATTACTCAGTTAATGATTGCAAATAATCAAGTCGCATCAGCTATTCCATACTTTGAGGCATGGAACCGGTTAACACCTGAGGTGCAGCAGACTTGGATACAATTAGCACTTGCATATGGAGTTGTGGGAGAAAATGAGAAAGCCCTCAATACAGTTCGAGAGCTTGAGAAGCGATGGCCAGAAATGTCAGCACAGGTTGAAGCTTTTATAGTAGATCTTGAAGCAGGAAATTTACTTGATCAAATTCCAAATTAAGAAGACTAAGCATCAAGGGTCTTAGATCTCATTTCTTCGAGACTAAATTTATCACTAAAGTCATTTTGAAGCTGTGTGGCATACTGCTGCGCAGCTTCTTTGTTTATAATGAGACTTGAGATGCTATCAGCGAGTTGCTGTGAATCCTTAGGCTTAACTAAGAGTCCATTTTCTTTATTTCTGAGTACTTCTGGAATACCGCCAACATTTGAAGCAATAGTAGGAATCCCTGCCTGGGCAGTTTCAAGTAATGCATAAGGAAAACCTTCTTTGACGGAAGGCATTACATAAAGATCAAATGCCTTTAGATACTGAGCAGCATTTTCCATAACACCTGCAAGTGTTACATGCTCCTCCAGAGAATGTTGTTTAATTTGAGCAGTAAGTTTTTCACGAAGCTCACCATCACCGATAATGGTGCAGTGAAACGAATATTGCTTAAGCATTGCCAGTGCATCAATAAGATAGGAAAGGCCTTTTGTTTCGTAAAAATTAGCAATAACGCCAATTAAAAATACATCCCCAGGAGTATTAAGTGATTTTCTTGCAGCCTCTTTATCTAAAAAGGTAATAGGTGCAATACCGTTGTGAATAGTGGTGAGTTGAGATGGTTTGCCAATGCTATTCTGTATTGCGCTTTCCATGTCATAGTGAGAGACGCATATAAAAATATCTTTGTACGGTGCAGTTAACTGTTCGACAGTTTTATAAAGCATTTGTTTCCATGGAGAGATAGGTTCATGATAAGGAAAGCCGTGTACTGTATAGATAATTTTTGCAACACCTGCGTGACGAGCAGCAATTGAACCAACCGCTCCCACCTTGCTACTGTTAAGGTGCACGATGTCGG
>CAYXZR010000019.1:0-20129 GCA_964470025.1 uncultured Gammaproteobacteria bacterium
AAAATCTAAACAAAAAACACACCCTAAGCGGGAGCGACGAGACTCGAACTCGCGGCCTCCTGCGTGACAGGCAGGCGCTCTAACCAACTGAGCTACGCCCCCGCTAAGGGTGTGTCTTATGAATTTGTGAAATTACTTCTTGACCTGAGCTACGATTGCTTCGAATAGCTTTGGCTGTTCTGCTGCAATCTGAGAAAGCACTTTTCGATCAAGCTCGATGTTTGCTTGCTTAAGCAAGTGGATGAATTGAGAATAGTTCAAACCATGTTGTTTTACTGCAGCACTGATTCGGACATTCCATAGTGCTCGGTTCTCTCGTTTCTTTCGGCGACGATCACGGAATGCGTGAGCACCAGCAAGGGTAACAGCGGTAGACGCCAATCGGATCAATTTCTTTCGACCCCATTTGTAGCCTTTCGCTCGTGAGAGAAGTTTCTTTCGTTTGGCAACATGAGTTGTTCCACGTTTTACTCTTGGCATAATGTTACAAAATTATATAGCAGAATTATGAATACGGCAACTGTCGCTTGATGTTCTTTTCAAGTGACTTAGATACTTCTGTGTTTCGACGTTTGTGTCGGGTAACACGACCAGACTCTCGAGCATTAAAATGATCTTGTCCGGCATGCTTTGTAATAAGTTTCTGTGATTTTTTACCACCAGACACTTTTACTTTTTTAGCAGTTGTTTTGTGTGTTTTTAACTTCGGCATAATACATTAGTTCTTGTTAGCAATCAAGACAGAAAGTTTTCCGCCTTGTACATTGATATCCTGCTCAACAGTAACGGGGGTTAGTTGATCAAGACCGTCAACGAATTCTTGAAGGCCACTCTTTGCCAAGTCCATGTGTCGTCGTTCACGTCCACGTAAAATCATTTCTGCTTTTACCTTATGTCCATCGGCTAAGAATTTTTTCGCTTGTTTCATGCGCACTTCTTTGTCGTGATCGCTGATACGAAACGAAAGTCGGATTCCCTTTATCTCAACTTTTTTCTGTTTCGCTCGCTCTTTACGGCGATCTTTTTCTTCTTGATACTTCAGTTTATTGAAGTTCAAAATTTTTGCCACTGGCGGTTGAGCCAGGGGAGAGACCTCGACAATGTCAAGACCTTTCTCTTGGGCCAATGCAATTGCATCTGCAGTAGGCAGTACACCTACCATATTTCCATTTTCATCAATGACACGAAGTTCAGGCACACGAATTCGTTGGTTAACGCGGTATTGTTTACCAAGATCTTTTTGTTGTGGCTTTCGTTTTTTTCGTGATATTCGCATTAAAAAATAGAAATAAAATGGTTATGGTGGAGATGAGGGGAATCACACCCCTGTCTAGAAGGAACGACAACGCATGTTTACGAATCTAGTTACCATCTTTTGGTTCGAACAAGTAGCATAAATGGCAACAAAAGCACTACTGTTCTAGTCTCGAACTGTTTCAGCAAACATGTGAGACGCATGTGTGCCTAACCTACAATATAACACCAGGTACTAGCGAGTAGGTATAGCTAGGCTGATGGCTGTTGGTAATTTAGGCAACAGCTGGTGCAAGAGCAAGTTTGCCAAAGGCATTCTTAACTCGTGCTGATAGTGAGTTTGCACTTATCATAATGACACCTGAGATTTACAAGCTATGCATCAGCGCTTGATTCGAATACGTAGTACGCATCATTCTATCGATTGTAAAACATCCCCATGATTCCTCTTTGGGAGGAAATGCTAACGCCGAAATATAAAATCCGAAACGCGCAAAGCATTTCGAATTCTTGGTTGTCACTTCGAATTTAGTATTTCCTGCGAAGCGCTCGAGCGATCTTGCGATCTGACTCTCGTTTCTTAATAGCTTCGCGTTTGTCAAATTTCTTTTTTCCTCTAACTATAGCTATTTTTAGCTTAATCAGATCCCCTCTAGTATATACGGAAAGTGGCACAATTGTCAAGCCTGATTCCTTCTCTTTTCCTCGAATATAGTCAATTTCTCGCTTATTAAGTAGTAGCTTACGCTTGCGGCTGGGATTATAGCTTTGTTGAGCCACTGAAGCCGGTTTATACTTGCTTACATGTGCGCCAACAAGCCAAGCTTCATCTTGCTCATCAATAGAAATATAACTTCCTTTCAGGTTAATTTGTGATGCCTTAATTGATTTTACCTCTGGACCAGACAACACTAAGCCAGCCTCGATCTCTTCCAAAACCAGGTAGTCAGCAAATGCTTTTCTATTTGTCGAAAGGGTTGGCATATAAAAATGTGAATAAATCTTTGACGTACTGTATACTTTTTCAGTATAATAGAACCAACAACACTATCATTAATCATACTACAATGCAACAGTCACAGCCAAAACTCATTTCAATCACCACAGGAGCAATTCTCAAAGCAGTTGCAATCGTTGCGCTGCTTTACTTTGCTTGGCTTATCGGTGACATTTTAATGTTGCTGTTCATTGCATTAATCTTTGCAACCTTGATTGATCCGACCGTAAATAAAATGGAGAAGTTCAAGATTCCTCGAGGTGCAAGCATTATTATAATTTACATTCTTGTTCTACTTTTCTTAGGTCTTGCAGTATGGTTCTTGATCCCACCTATCGTTGAGCAGGTAACACGCTTATCAACAAATTTCCCAGATTTATGGCAACGACTTAGCGGTAACCTAGAAAGCCTACGGCAATATACGCAAGGTGGTGGAGTACTTGAAACCTTACAGCAAAATCTCCGAAGTATCCAGTCTTCATTAACAACTGCTGCCGGTGGAGTCTACTCATTTATTGTTTCAGTTTTTAAAAACATTGTAAACTTTTTCCTTTTACTTGTTATTACCTTTTATCTTGTCGCGCAGAAAGATTCACTCAGCAAGATTATGAAATCAATGGCGCCAGCGCAGTACCACTCATATCTCTCCGACTTGAGTAATCGTATCTCACAAAAGATCGGTGCGTGGGCACGAGGGCAGCTGATCTTGGGTGTAATTATTGGTGTGCTCGCATATGCTGGTTTATGGTTTTTACTTCCTGAGTACGCATTAGTATTAGCTATTTTTGCCGGTATTACTGAGTTGATTCCATACCTTGGCCCAATTCTTGGAGCAATACCAGCAATTTTTCTAGCATTTGCAATTGATCCGACATCATGGGTTGGTCCAGTCTCAGTACTTGTGCTTTACTTTGTAATCCAGCAAATTGAAAACAACTTATTGGTGCCACGAGTGATGAATAAACAAGTTGGATTAAATCCAGTGACAACAATTATTGCAATGTTGATCGGTGCTCGAGTTGCTGGAGTCGTGGGAATCATTCTTGCAGTTCCAGTTACAACTGCAATTTCAACAGTACTAAAAGACTTCATGCACAACAGCGCACTCAAGGAAGAAATTAAGAAAGACATGAACGAACCGGGATAAATATTCTATACAAATATGCTGTAGTACGGTATACTATAGCCAGTAAATAATTTTAAAATAACAAAAAAAGTTTAAGTATGGCGCAAGTATCTACAACAAAGTCTTCTCGCCCTATCAAGGCTGACGGTGCGTCAGGTATGATGGGAAGAACTTCAAAAAATTCAATGCCACAAGGCATTATCACTTCACTTATCATCATCGTGCTTATTGGGGCAGCATTATGGTTCATGGGATCACGATCATCTGCTGAAATTGTGTTGAATGCAGAGTGGCAGGCAGTATTTCTAGATAATGGGCAAGTATATTTCGGAAAAGTTATCAATGTAACTGACAGCACAGTACGACTTGAAGATATTTATTACCTTCAGGTAATTAATCAGCCTCTCCAACGAACGGTGGAAGAAGGCGAGCAACCAGCTGAACAGCAGGCTGAACAAAGATTAACTTTATTCAAGCTTGGAAATGAAATTCATGGACCAGAAGACACCATGTTTATCAATAAAGACCATGTAATTCTTATTGAAGACCTAAAGGAAGAAGGGCAAGTAGTACGTGCAATTCGTGACTACGTTACAAACGGACAACAGCAGCCGATCGAATAAAACAGACTTTAAAAAATAAAACTGTCTCAATCCGAGGCAGTTTTATTTTTGTTAAAAATTTAGTATAATCACTGCATATATGGGAGTAAAAACACTACATTTTTTTATTGCAAGTACACTACTTTTTTTGGTGGGCACAGTACCGCTAAAAGTGTTTAGTATTACTTCAACAAACTATACAATTGATGCTGATGTTATTAGTACTGGTGGAACACAGCAGGCAACTTCAACAAACTATGACTTGGCAGACACTCTCGGTGAAGGATTGATTGGCAATACCACATCAACTGATTCTGGCAATAGCGACTCTCCATATGGATTGCGAGCAGGATTTCAGGAGCTGTATCCAGACGGCTATGTGAGTTTTTCAGTGGCTTCTGCAACAATTGACTTTGGTTCAATCACTTCTGGAAGTACTGCAACTGGCTCACACACAATGACAATCGATACTTCAGCTGGAGGTGGATTTAGCATCACCGTAACTGGCGACGCGCCAACCAAAGGGAGTGAAGTGATTGATGCAATCGGTGCAGTGGCAGCAGCCAGCAGCGCAGGAACTGAACAATTCGGAATAAACTTAGTTGCAAACACTTCACCAGCTGTCGGAGCAAATCCAAGTGGTACAGCGCCAATAGGATCAGCAGCTAGTCCATACGATACCGCAGACCAATTTGCATATCAGTCTGGCGATACCGTTGCTGAAGCAAATTCTTCAACCAATGAAACTGTCTTTACTGTTTCATACATCGCAAATGTATCATCTTCAACTGAGGCAGGAGACTATAGTACGACATTAACTTACTCCGTCACTGGAAATTTTTAGTATATGAGAGTTTTTAGTACACTAGCCAGTTTATTCTTCTGTATTTTTTTAATAACGCAGAGCGCATCTGCGCTTACTATTATTTCACCTCATTTTGAAATTTCACTAGACCCAGGTACAGAGGAGTCAGGATTTGTAAAGCTATATAATGAGACAAGTGAGACAGTAGTACTTACGCCAACTGTAGAAATATTTACTCAAGGTGATACCCCAGGACAGCCAGTCTATGTTCCATCAGATTCAGAGAGTGATCATACGAATTGGTTTATTCTAGAGAATGATGAGCTACAGTTGGAGCCTGGACAAGTAGCAGCAGTGCCATTTACGGTTGAAGTACCAGAAACTGCTGCGCCAGGTGGGTATTACGCAGCACTATTCTGGCAAACACAACCACAAGATTTAAGCGCAGGGGTTGCAATTAGTGGTAGAGTTGGAGCTTTAGTGTTCCTCACTGTACTAGGCGAGGTGAGCGAATCAGCTCAGAGTAAGTTAATCGTTGATAAAAATATTGCATTTGAGTTACCCCTTAGTATAACTGCAAATATAGAAAATACTGGAAGTATTCATATGCGACCAAAGGTAACTGCCACAGTAAGAACACTCTTTAATAAAATTCACACACTCCAGCTTAATCAAAACAACAGTATTATCCTTCCCGGTACTCAGCGTCAGTTTACGACAGTATGGGGAGACAGTAGCACTTTGTCCTGGTGGCAAAGAACAAAGCAAGAATTTAATCTTGGAGTAATTGGTCCAGTTGATATTACTCTGCAAACCGATTTTGGAGTACAAGAGCAGCAGAGTATTCAATCTGAAGCAAGGGTTTGGTTTTTTCCTTGGAGAATGTTAGTGACAGTAGCAGTGTTTCTGCTAGGAGTAGTAGCATTTTTTAAAGTAAACAATTCTGTAAAAAGGTTGAAAAAGAAAAAAACAAATGCAGCAAAATAATATAAAAATATTTTTTAGTGCACTTTTTGTAGGGATGCTTTCTGCTGCATCCTTGATTTATGCTGGTATATTTTTTTATAGCGTCCAGGCTGGTCAGGCTGCAGACGTTGGAATATCTGGATGCGTCGCCCAAGAAGAGGTATGTGATAATGGTATTGATGATGACTGCGATGGATTAGTAGATAATGATGACACAGATGAATGCGGTGGTGGTGGCGGTGGGCCATGTTTCCTTCCAGGTACAACTATTACACTTGATACAAATGAAAAACTCCCTATTGAGCAAGTGAAGGTTGGTCAGCGCATTCTATCATATAACCCTGCTACAGATGAAATGGAAGAGGCGGTTGTGACAAATACATTTTCACATGCCGCAAAAGAGTACTTAGTGATTAATGAGTATCTTGAAGTAACATCAAACCATCCAATGTATATTAACGGCGAGTGGCTTGAAATCGGATCAGCAAAGGTAGGAGATGTTATTTTAAATGAGAATCAGCAACTAGAATTAATCCAGAGTATCGAGCAGAGGGTGTATGACGGTACGGTGTATAATCTCTCTGTTACACCAAATCAAAATTATTTTGCTAATGGACTGCTCGCACACAACAAGGGTGATTGTACTCCAAATCCAGTTAGAACATGTCTACCATGCGGTTATTTAGAGCCTGGCTTTCAACGCTGTACGACAAATAATGGTTGTGGGTTAGTCATTACCAGTGACATAGGATGTGGAGTTTTGCAGCAGTGCGGAGATGGAATTCGAGAAGGAACCGAAGAATGTGACGACGGCAATACCGTTAATGGCGACGGATGTTCAAGTGTATGTGGTCTTGAGCAGGGCTGTGGAAATGGAATAGTTGAAGGCTCTGAGCAGTGTGATGATGACAATACAATTTCTGGAGACGGATGTTCAAGTAGTTGTAGGGTTGAGTTATACATCACAAATGTTTGGGAAACCGGCATCGAAAAAGATCGAGCAACCATTAATTGGAGTACAAACCTAGCTAGTAATTCGCTATTGGAGTGGGGAACTACCCAAAATCAGTCATGTGTATATACAGGACAGATTACAAATGATGCAGAGGTTACCACTCATACGTTTGAGCTGCTCGGCTTAACACCTAGCACAAGTTATTGCTATCGCGTAACTTCTCAAGCATCATATCAAGGAAGTCAACTTGAAGCGCAGCGCACCGATTCGTTTGTAACATTAAATGGTGTAGTAGAGATTTGCGATAACAATATTGATGATGATGGCGATGGTTTGATCGACATAGAAGACAATGAGTGTGCTTGCTCAGCGACATGGGAATGTGATCCGGAAAACTGGGATAATGTGGAATGTATTAATGGTGTGCAAACACGTCAGTGCGTTAAAGTTGCAGATAGTACTGGTAGAATTTGCTGGAGTAATCAGCCCGCTCCAGAAGCAACACGTTCATGTGATGATCAGTGTCAGGGAGTAGTCTGTCCAGCATTTCATACCATCAACGACCAATGTCAATGTATCCCAGAACCTGGCGCATGTGGCAACTTAGTGTGTGAACCTGGTGATTTGTGTGGCTGTCCTCAAGATTGTGCTGGAGCATGTATTCCTGATTGGCAATGCAGCCCATCAAGCTTTAGTGAGGCAGAATGTAACGATGGAGTACGACGGCGAAATTGTATAGATCAAAATGGCTGTAACACAACAGAATGCCAGCCTCCAACTCAAGAGTCTTGTACAGATGGCTGTACAGTGCAATGTGCTCCATGGCAGTACATTGAGGCAGATACATGTACGTGTATGGATATTGTTCCATATTGCCCAAATCAAATTTGTGAAGATGGCGAAACTCACGAGAATTGTCCTCAAGATTGTGTAGATATCTGTATTCCAAATTGGGTTCCAACCTCATGGGGCGCCTGTGAGAACGGCGTTCAGAGTCGAAGCTATCAGGATTTAAATAACTGTGACGCGGTCGCACCTCCACCAAACCAACGATGTTGTGCAGCGGGGTGTAATGTAACCTGTGGTGCTTGTCAGCAGCTTGATGTAAGTACACAGTCTTGTATTGATATTGAGCCATGTTGCGGAAACAGACAGTGTGAAGGTGAAGAGAATGTATACAGCTGTGCTGTGGATTGTGGTATTCCACCAGGGTATAAGTTTGATTTACCAGCATGTTTGGATGGCATAGATAATGACAACGATGGACTAACTGACTATCCTGAAGATCCAGGTTGTTCTTCTGCTAGTGACGGAAGTGAGCTAAACATCGCTGAAGTGATAGCCGCAGTCGGAGAGATCCTAGACAATCCACAAGTAGAAGCTGTTAATAAGGTTGCAACGCCAGTGCTTATAGTTGCTGTTGCTGCAAATACGTTTGCTACGTTCTCATTCTTTAGCTTTGCTTCTTATGCTCAGTACATCTTTACACAGCCGTTTGCATTACTATTCCGTCGACGAAGAAAAAAATATGGCGTAGTGTATAACGCGCTTACCAAGCAGCCAATTGATCTAGCAATTGTACGTTTGTATAGCCAAGAGACTAACAAGCTTGTGCAGTCAAAAGTTACTGATAAAAATGGTCGCTACAGTATTATTGCTTCTCCAGGTAAATATTACATCAAGGTAACAAAGCAGCAGCATGAGTTTCCTAGTAAAGTGCTTGCAGGACAAAAAGAAGATGTAAAGTTTTTAGACTTGTACCATGGCGATACGATTTTAGTAAACGACCAAAAGACTATTATTACTGCAAATATTCCTATCGATCCGCTTGAGCAAGTTAAGACACCAAGAAAAATTATTTTTGAACACTATTTGAGAAAAGTGCAGTATGCTGTTTCTTTTTCAGCTATTCCACTGGCAGTGCTTTCAGCTGCAGTTTCTCCAGGACCTTTAACATTTAGCTTGCTAGGCTTTCATACGCTGTTGTACTTCTTATTTAGAAGACTTGGTTATCAAAAAGCACCAAAAAGCTGGGGTGTTGTATATAACAAGAAGAATAAAGAGCCACTTGGTAGGGCAATTGCACGTATTTTTGACAAACAGTACAACAAGCTACTTGAGACCCGAGTGACCGATAACAAGGGAAGATATGCATTCTTAGTTAATGATAATCGTTACTATATAACAGTAGAAAAGCCTGGATTTGAAAAACACGTCACTGAAGAAATCGACATGATCAAAAGTGAGGAAGATGTTGTAGATTTCGATATTGGGCTAAAGCCAGGGGAAGGGCAAGAAGTAAGTGCTGCATCACAAGTAGTGCAACCATCCGAGCAAGTAACTCAGGCACATGCTCAAGAACAGAGTGCTACAGACACTCCATCAGTCGCACAGCAGCAAGAAGTTGGCAGGCAAGAACTAGAGTCTCTCATGGGTAATAAAACAACTGACACTAAACCTGTAGTAGCTGAGCAGCAGCTGCAAGGTAGAACTTCGGTTGAAAAACAAGTTGACGCAATACTTCAGCATATCGATCAGCAGCAACCACAAACAGCTCCACCTGCAGAAGCAGAAAAAGAACAAGCGCCAGTAGCAAAAGAAGATGCTAGCACTGCAGATAGCAAGACAGCTCAAGAAAAAGATAAGCAAGAAACAGGAGAGCTACCAAAAAATATTTTTGGATAACAACTACATGACGCAAGAGTCAAATCGACAATTTATTCATATTGGGCTATTTATCCTTGCTCCAGTAATTGTAATGTTGCCACGAGTATGGCAGACAGCTTCACTTGTAGCTCTTCTGGTGATAGCTTCGATTTGTATGTTGATTCCAGCTATTCAGAGGCAATTATACAGATCTCATGAAGCAGTGCTTTCGACTGGTGCAGTGTCATATTTTTTAGTACTGATTATAGCTTCACTTTTTTTCGCACCAGAAATTGTAGTAGCTAGTTGGGCGGTGTTAGCATTTGGTGATGGATCTGCAACGCTCGCCGGCAGCGCTATAAAAAGCAGGCAACTATGGTGGAATAGCAATAAATCAATTGTAGGGTTCTGTGTCTTCATAGTAGCTGCAACTATTGTCAGTGGCGCAGCGGTTGCATGGTATACGCCGCATTCAATTTTTTCTGCCATAAAAATAGCAGCCCAGGTCGCACTTATAGCAGCGATGGTTGAGTCACTTCCGTGGAAGATAGATGATAATATAGCGGTAGGAATCACCGCAGCAGTCGCATTTTCTCTGCTTATTTAGGCTTGCCAAATAGGCAAAAAATCGGTAAGCTAGACATATTGTTTGTAATACAAATATATGTCAGATACCCAAAAAAATAACGAAATGGAAAAAATCGTCTCCCTCGCCAAACGTCGGGGCTTTGTTTTTCCTGGTTCAGAAATTTATGGTGGACTCTCAAGTACCTGGACGTATGGTCCATATGGAATTGAGTTAAAAAACAACATTAAGCAACTTTGGTGGAAAACCTTTGTGACTGATCGCCAAGATATTGTCGGAATCGATGGCCCCATCTTACTACATCCTAGACTCTGGGAAGCATCAGGCCACACCGAGGGATTTAATGATGCCATGGTTGACTGTAAGGAGTGTAAGCATCGCTTTCGTGCTGATCACCTGGTAGAGCAGGCCACAGGTAAGGATCTTGAAGGTCAGTTGGATGCTATGAGTAAGGCGCTAGTTGATGAAAAAGTTGCATGTCCAAATTGCGGAAAATCAAACTGGACTGACGCGCGAAACTTCAACATGATGTTTAAGACTCAGATGAATGGAATTGATCAAGATGTATATCTGCGACCAGAAACTGCCGGGGCAATTTTTATTGAGTTTAAAAATATAACAGATTCAATGCGAGTAAAGATTCCATTTGGTATCGCTCAAATTGGTAAGGCATTTCGAAATGAGATTGTTGCCGGAAACTTTATCTTCCGACTTCGAGAGTTTGAGCAAATGGAAATCGAGCACTTTATTGATCCAGAAGTAGAGTGGGAACCACTCTTTGATCAATGGTTAGATCAACAAGAAGAATTTGTACTCTCGCTTGGTGCTGATAAGAAAAACATCCGACGCTACGAACATCCACAAGAAAAACTTTCTCACTACTCACGCAAAACAGTTGATATTGAGTACAACTTTCCATTTGGATTTTCTGAATTATATGGCTTGGCACATCGTGGTGATTTTGACTTATCACAACATGCACAAGCTTCAAAGGAAAAACTCGAGTACTTTGATCAGCAGTCAAACCGACGGTTTATCCCGCATGTGCTTGAGCCAACCTTTGGTGTTGATCGCTCAATTCTTGTAGCATTGCATGCCGCATATACTGAAGAAAAACTTGAAGGTGACGACACACGCGTAGTGATGAAATTTCCAAAGCATCTAGCGCCAGTCAAGGTTGCAGTATTTCCATTACTAAAAAACAAACCAGAGCTTGTCGCTAAAGCAACAGAAGTATTTGATTCACTCAAAGAAAAATTTGCAGTTGAATTTGATGACAATGGCAATGTAGGAAAACGATATCGACGTCAAGACGAAATCGGTACGCCATTTTGTGTAACCGTTGACTTTGAAACACTTGAAGACAACGCCGTTACTGTTCGTGATCGAGATACAATGAAGCAGGAGCGAGTCAATATTGGTGCGCTTGAAAAATATTTTATAGATAACCTTTCATAGACCAATGCTATCAAAAACAAAACTTTCAAATGGATTAACGGTGCTAACTGCACCACTACATGAAACCAAGGCAGTAACAGTATTGATACTTGTGCCTGTGGGATCACGCCATGAAACTAAAGACATTAATGGTGGCTCGCATTTTGTAGAGCATCTACTCTTCAAAGGCACCAAGAAGCGTCCAACATATCTTGATATCTCTAAGGAGCTTGATTCTATTGGTGCGGAGTATAACGCATTCACCTCAAAGGATCATACTGGCTATTACATCAAGCTTCCAGCTGATAAGGTGGAGCTCGCATTTGATATGCTTTCTGATATGATTTTCAATTCAACATTCAACGCCGCTGAGATCGACAAAGAGCGGGGAGTGATTTTGGAAGAAATCAATATGTATGAGGATAACCCTCTCATGTTTGTTGAAGATATTTTTGAAGAGGCAATGTACGGTGATCAGCCGTTGGGTTGGAAGATTATTGGCCCACGCTCTGTAATTAAAAGTGTTAGTCGTCAAAAATTATTTAACTATAAGAAAAAGCATTATCATCCAAATAATTTAGTACTTTCAGTAGCAGGCGCATGCACTAAGCAAAAAGCTGAGCGACTTGCTAAGAAGTACTTTGGTATCAAAGACAAGAAAAAGAAAAAGACTTCTACATCTGCAGTAGCACTGACGCAGAAATCACCTCGAGTAAAACTACTGTATCGAAAAACAGAGCAAGTGCAGATGTGTTTAGGATTTCCTGGATATGGGCTGAAAGAAAAAGAATTACTTTCATCATATATTTTAGCAGCAATTCTTGGAGGCAATATGAGTTCACGGTTATTTGTGACTGTCCGTGAACAGCACGGACTTGCATATTTTGTCCGCGCTGGCATTACCCCATATCTCGATACATCAGCATTTGCGATTCAAGCAGGTCTAGATCGCAAAAGAATTGATCAGGCTATTTCATTGATCATCAGTGAGTTGCAGAAGATTAAAGATAACGGAGTAGAGGAGCATGAGTTAGAAATGGCTAAAGAGTTTTTGAAAGGTAAAATGATTCTTAATCTTGAAGACTCAGAAAATATTGCAAACTACTATGGTAAGCAGCAGTTGATGCTCGGCAAAACACAAACTCCAGAAGAGCGAATCAAAAAGATTGAAAAACTCACGCTTAAAGATATTCAAAAAGCTGCACAGGATATTATGCAGCGATCTAAACTCTCGCTTGCGCTTATTGGACCATTTGAAGATAAGAAGCGGTTTGCAAAGTTGTTACAACTGAAATAAGTACCAGGTTGCAACGAAAAAGAAAACCAGTTGAATCAGAAACCCTGTTGCCATCGGTAGCGGGGTTTTATGAAACCAGCGATGTGCTTGCTCCATGAGCGTCATATTCCACTTGAGGAAACGCAGTGGTAAAAGCATGTAAATACCCATCAGAAAATCAGGCAGCATGCTCGCTGCAATTACTAGTAGTGGAGTGATGCCGTTAAAAATTCCTTGTGAATGCAAATACCAAAACCATCCAAGTGACACTAGCATATCAATAACAAAAAGTAATGTAATCACTTTAAGCTGTTGTGACTTTGGCACACGTTGCATCAATGCATCGTCACCATGTGGAATCGCATCAAGTAAGTAGTGAGAGAGGAATGCTAGACTTATTGCAGCAGCCGGATTGCTCACATGCTTTACAATAATAATGGCAGCAGTCCCATGAACGGTTAAAAACATAGTTATTTTAGTATAACAAAAAAACCATCTCTTGTAGATGACTTCTTCTATAATATGTATTTGATTTTATAGCGGCGGAGGGACTCGAACCCCCGACCAAAAGATTATGATTCTTCTGCTCTACCGACTGAGCTACACCGCCACGATCGAAAGTAATTTGGTAGCGGGGGCAGGATTTGAACCTGCGACCTCCAGGTTATGGGCCTGGCGAGCTGCCGGACTGCTCTACCCCGCGTCAATAAAAATTGTCAAACTGTGGCTCATGATACAAGACAAAAGTAATTTTGTCAATGGAGCTATTAACTATCAGTAAAAATGAATAGTAAAATTAATTTATTCAGTTTTTTCTTGATGTTTTTCCTCAATAACGTCTATCAATTCTGCCATTTCCTTAAATTCTTGACTATTGATAATTTGCGAACCTGATGTGCAAGCATCGTAAAGTTCTTCGTCAAATTTAGGCTTAGATATTTGTTTAATAAGGTCATGGAGTACATCATTCCTCTTTACTCTATAAGCATGCAACCTTTTTTTTGATCACTCGATATTAGCTTTGATTTATCTAAAAAGCTTATTAGATCATTGAGTGTAAGATTACTTAGTTTATCTCTAACGGCACTAACTATGTCATTATTAGCCGCTATATCATCTGTATCAGTACTATTGCGGCTATCCTTATAGGTTGCCTTAAAAAAGTTATAGTCTACTGATATTTTTAGTAATCCTTCAATATATGCACTTTGTACTAAAAATGCTTCAAGATATTGTTTTTTTAAAATTGACCCTTGTATATGGTCGATTAACTCTTTGTGTTGCATACTGACAAGAGAGGAGTTTAGTTTATTGAGAGTGCTAATGGTGCCCGGGGAGAGACTCGAACTCTCACGTCTTGCGACACGCGATTTTGAGTCGCGCGCGTCTACCAGTTCCGCCACCCGGGCAAATGCAAAATTGTAAGTACGAATTCTACTATATTGCATTAAGGATAGTTTGTCAATGTAGCGATTTTTAAGTATAATATGGTCATGTCACGAATAATCTCAATAGTAAACCAAAAAGGCGGAGTCGGTAAGACCACTACCTCAGTAAACCTGGCAGCATATCTCGCATATCTAGGAAAATTTGTATTACTTGTTGATCTCGACCCTCAGGGAAACGCTACCTCTGGCCTAGGAATTGACAGTTCAGAGCTTGATGGGGTCTATCAGGCAATTGGTGGAGAAAAGAAGTTTAAAGACATTGCAATTCAGACCTCGCATCAGGGCTTGAAGGTGGCACCTGCAACGCCAGAGTTAGCCGCTGCTCGAGTTGAGCTCGTAGACGCAGAAAACAGAGAGTTTCTTCTACATCAGGCGATCCTAGAAGTACGAAATGATTACGATTTTATTATTATTGACTGTCCGCCATCCCTTGATCTGCTCACGCTTAATGGCCTAGTAGCAGCCGATGAGCTTTTGGTTCCTGTCCAAGCAGAATACCTCGCTCTTGAAGGATTGGGTCAGTTACTAAGTACTATTAATCTTGTAACGGAAAACTTAAAGCCTTCACTAAAAGTACTTGGTGCAGTGGTGACCATGTTTGATAAGCGAAACAAGCTATCCCGACAAGTAGCTGAAGATATTCAGCAAAATTTTCCGCATCATGTATTTACTACTATCATCCCTCGTAATGTACGATTAACCGAAGCACCAAGCTATGGACAATCAATATTAGCTTACGATGCAGGCTCTAAAGGAGGTAAATCCTATCTCGCACTTGCACAAGAAATAATCCAGCGAGAATTTTCTCAAGAATAAAATATAAACAAAATATATGGCAAAACCATCAGGACTCGGCAAAGGATTGTCGTCACTAATTCCCAAAAAAAATATTTCAGAAGCACTTCCACAGACTTCTGCTGTGTCAGTTGCTGGTCAGCAGATTGTGCAGGTTGCTGTCACAAGCATCAAGCCAAATCCACATCAGCCACGAAGTATTTTTAACCCAGACGAGCTCGAAGACTTAGTAAGCTCTATTCGTGAACACGGAATAATCCAGCCATTAATTGTCGTCAAAGATGGTAGTGGATATCAACTTATCGCTGGAGAGCGACGATTAAGAGCTTCACAAGAAATCGGACTTGATACAGTGCCAGTTATTGTTCGAGAGTTTGCAGAGCAAGAAAAATTAGAGGTAGCATTAATCGAAAATGTACAGCGATCTAATCTTAATCCAGTTGAAGAAGCAGTTGCCTACCAGCGACTGATTGATGAGTTTAATCTTACTCAAGAGCAGGTTGCTCAGAAGGTGGGTAAGTCAAGAGCGGCGGTGGCAAATACAATTAGAATACTTGCACTGCCCACTGAAATTCAGAAAGCGTTAATTAACAAGCAAATCACTTTTAGCACAGCTAGAGTAATTGCAGGATTACCACCTGAGGAGCGAATTGGATTTTTTAAAAAAGTACTTGAAGGAGATTTAACCGCACGAGCAGTGGAGGGTCAAGCAAAGAAAATCACCGTCAAAAAGCATGCTCGGACAAAAGTTAAAGATCCTCAGCTTGCAGCATATGAAGAAGAGTTGCAGGCCGCACTTGGTACGAAAGTAAACGTAAAGAAATCCGGCACTACCGGATCAATCAATATTGAATTTTACTCTGAAGAAGAACTAAAAACACTTACTGATCGTCTGATTAGTGCTTAAGTGCCTTAGCTTTTATCTTACTCTTAGTTGTCTGAGTCTTAACAAATGTTAGCCAGTCACGACTTGGACCCTTCCTGTTTTTGTCAGTAATAATCTCTACTACGTCGCCATTTTGTAGCTCTTTATCTAGACTTACCATCATACCATTAACCTTAGCTGCAGTCGCATGATCGCCAATCCAGGTATGCACATGATAGGCAAAGTCAACTGGCGTTGCCTGGGCTGGTAGGTCAATCACATCTCCTTTTGGAGTTAAGACAAAAATTCTGCTATGGAAAAAATCTACCCGTAGAGAATCAAGATATTGCTCAGTGTCATTGATGTTCCTCTGCCAATCAACAAGTTCATTGATCCATTCGTATTTTTTTGGTAACACGTAGCCTTTTGGATGAGGGCTTTTTTGTTTTGAGTCCTTCTCTTTATACATCCAGTGCGCCGCCACACCGTACTCAGCTTCACTATGCATGTCTTGAGTACGAATTTGAAACTCTACTCTTTTTTTACCCCTAGTT
Source organism: uncultured Gammaproteobacteria bacterium (assembly GCA_964470025.1). GTDB lineage: Bacteria > Patescibacteriota > Patescibacteriia > Buchananbacterales > UBA6539 > CAYXZR01. The sequence goes on from CAYXZR010000019.1 coordinate 16,313, forward strand.
TGTACAGTTGTGTGTAGCGATTGATAGCCATTTGGTTTGGGCTGAGCAATGTAGTCTTTGATACGTCCAACAATCGGAGTGTATTCTTTATGGACGATACCTAAAACATTATAGCAAGCGGCAATATCAGGAACAATAATTCTCAGCGCAACTAAATCATGAATTTTATCAAGCTGCTTATTGTATTCTGGGCGAAGGAGTTTAGTGTATAGGCTATAAATTCTTTTTTCTCGGCCATGAATAGAGAGTACTTTTATTTTTTCTTTTTTAAGTACTTTACTAATTTCAGTAATTACCGAATCAACATGATCTATTTCTTCTTGAATACGCGGTTCAATTTCTTTTACAAACCAAGCGTACTCTTCTGGATGTACGTATGGAAATGATAAATCTTCAATCATTCCTTTGAGTACAGAGATGCCAAGTCGATTTGCAATTGGTGCGTATATTTCAAGACTTTCTTGGGCAATACGTTTTTGTTTATCAGGACGCAAAGCATCTAATGTCTGCAAATTATGAATTCTGTCTGCCATTTTAATAATCACAATACGCACATCTTTGGCCATAGAGACAAACATGCGTCGAAGATTTTCGGCATATCTTTGGATACCTCTATATTTAATAACGCCAAGCTTAGTAATCCCTGCAACAAGAAGTGCTACTTCTTTACCAAAGTTTTTTTTAACGTCGACAAGGGAGTAGGTTGTATCTTCGGGTACATCGTGAAGCAGTCCAGCAACAATCGTGTCTTGATCCATGTTCATCTTGGCAAGGATAATTGCGGTCTCAAGACAGTGTGTTACATAGGGTTCGCCATTTGTTCTCACTTGCCCGGCATGAGCTTCCTTGGCAAATTCATAGGCTAGATGAACGATTTCAGGATCTACGGCATTCTTTTTTCTTCTGAAATAGCCAAAAGCCCCAAGGCGAGCTAAGGTTCTCTCTTTATCTGAGTTTTTGATGATTTCGAGTAAATCGTTGATTGTCGACATAGAAAAAATATCTAAACTATGGCATAATTCAAGCATAACCAATCAGCATCTAAAAAGCAAATAAACTAAAATGGGCATTTTTAGTAAAAAGGACAAAGTAAAGGCTCAGTATAATGCATGGAGTCTGCCTTCTCTTTCGCCGTATGTAAAGAATTTGAGTCATAGTAACTCTGGCGAGCACGTTGAGCAGACCACAAAAAAGCTGATAAATACGCTAACCGGTACCTATAGGTCACATAGCGCACTTTTATATCAAGCAGATCGGAATTTCGACGCAATCATCAGTAAGCTTATGGATGAGATTAGTATCAATACAGTGCCTCAGCCATTACAGCATAAGCAGACACTGGTGATTGATGGGGGGCGTCTGGCATACATTAGCCCTGCGACATATAATCAGGTTCTAGAAAACACCGTCAAAGAGATAAAGCAGCGACACACTAGCTATTTAGTCTGTATTGGTGATTTTGATCAGTTGATGGAGTCAGAGAGTGGCCGTAGGGTACTCTACTTGGAAAATATTCTCTTACCTTTATTAAGTAGTGGAATTATTCAACTACTTTGTGAAATTCCAGTAGATATATATAATCAGCAGAAAAATTACAGCCCTTCATTACGACAGCGACTTTACCCGGTCGTAATCGATGCACTTGAGCGACAAAAAGCGTATGAGCTCTTACAGACTCTAAAGAATAATTTTGAATCATACTACCATCATAAAGTAGAAAATCCTTACGATAATCTCGCCCGTGGCGAATATAGCATACTAAACCCAGAGCACTGTAATGAAATTATTAATTTAGCCAGAAAAACCTGGAAATCACAGCAAGTGGCTTATTGACAACCAAAATACGGGTTGTTATTATTGAGTTGTTAATGTTAGGAGTACCCAAAAAGAACAAGAATAAACCTCACGGCAAACACTGATGAGGTTTTTTCTTTTACTAAAGTCTGACGGTTGTTTTTAAAATTCATTTTTGTTATCATACTCTCGGCTGGAGGAAGCAACCCTAACATTAACACCTGTTTTGAGGGTCAAACTTTACTCCAGCCGAACCCAATTGCTAAAATAAGCAGTTTTTTTTATTGACAAAATCGTTAAGATGTGCTAACATGTATATAGACGTTGAAAAACACAACGCATTTGCCCCAAGAAAATACGCGGGCACAAAAATAAAAACAAAAAAGAAAAATGAAATACGTTAATACCCCAACAACTGCATAAACTATTTAGAGTAACCCGGTTATTACCGTGTTTTTTTGTTCTTAGCTCCTTCAAAATTTAATTCCACATGCTCCGAAATAGGAGGCGGAGTATGTGTCTAAAAATAAAAACAAAAATATGTCAGATGTAACCTCACATTTACAAACACATGTTGTTGATAGCCAATCTGGGCAATCGCCAGGAATGCCCTCAGAAGCTGAATTTAATATCAATCGTGCCTTTACTCTTCTCACAGCAATGCTTATTTTGCCAATGTTCCTCGCATTGTCTGTAGTCCAATATTCTCTTGGTGCACTTCTATAAGTCATCAAACCAAATCCATTAGTGAACCTACTCCAATGTTTTAAGCCCTAGGAAGCCAAAAAAGTCCCCGTAGTACGCGGAGGACTTTTTTGTATATTGATCTTGAGGCTTATTTCTCAAGCTTATGAGGATTGTGATTCGGGCATGTCTTATCACTGCATCGATCAGGAATAGTTTTTGTACCCTCCATCATGAGGTGCTTGCAAGAACCATCTTCTCGTTGATAGCCGCAGATATCACCTGTAGGTTTTGTTTTTATGATGTGGCGACAGTCAGGATAGTTTGAACAGCCATAGAATACCCCATATCGACCACGTTTTTCTACCATTGTTCCTTTACTGCAGATAGGGCATTGTACGCCAGTGTCGCCTGGGACTTCACCATCAATCTCTGCATCTTTTTTGATATATTTACATTTTGGATAGTTTGCACAAGCAACAAATCGACCATATCGTCCATCTCGTTCAATTAAGTCTCCGCCATCCTCTGGGCACTTTTCGCCAGTCTTTTTAGGGCCTTCAAGTTCTTCACCCTCTATAGTTCGTGCACCATCACAGTCAGGGAAGGTAGAGCAACTCATAAACTTACCTGTCTTAGCAAGCTTGTAAATCATGGGCTTGCCACACTTAGGGCATTTGATGTCATCTGGCGCAGGACCTAAGTCGGTAATCTTAGGAATATCTTTTTTAGAATCGATGGTTTTAGTGAATGGAGTATAGAAATCTTTAAGCGTAGCTACGTATTCACGCTTTCCACTTGCAATATCATCGAGCTCATCTTCCATTTCTGCTGTAAAAGAGTCAGAAATATAGTCAGTGAAGTGTTCATTGATAAAATCGCTCACCAGCTCACCCATGTCAGTCGGCTTTAGTGAACGTCCAAGCTTGTCTACATACTGTCGAGTCTGTAGTGTTTGTATAATAGAAGCATAGGTACTTGGACGACCAATACCACGTTTTTCTAGCTCTTTGACAAGTCCAGCTTCAGAATATCTGTTTGGTGGTTGTGTTTCTTTGCCGATTGCTTCAATACTCTCAAGCGTTAAGGCGTCACCTTGAGTAAGTTTTGGCAGCTCTACATCTTCACCACGTGCAGCGGGGTCAGCTTTTAGCCAGCCGTCAAAGGTAATTCTATTTCCATTGGCATGAAAATCAGGTACAGAATCATTACTTGTTGTTGCAGTTACTTTAGTTTTTAGCATTGCAGCAGATGTCATTTGAGAAGCAGCAGTTCGAGCCCAGATTAATTCATACAGTTTTTTCTCATCACTATTTTTACCAGCAGATTTTACTGACAT
>CAYXZR010000020.1:0-18758 GCA_964470025.1 uncultured Gammaproteobacteria bacterium
ACCGGACGCGCCCACGCCTCATCACCATTGCGGGTATAGCTACGAATAGCCTCACCGTCAAATAGCAGAATATCCCCCTGACTGCTAAATGTAGCCCCGCCAGTGATTGAAGGTAGTGGATACGTTTCACCATACAGCGACCATGCCCCATCGGCAAGCACCTGCCATAGCCCACCAGAACTGTATACAAGTAATGACCCATCCGGTGTTGTGGTGATTGCGGGGACATTCAGCAGGCTGGAATAGTTGAGCTCATAGATCAATTGCAGCAAAAAGTTGTCATAAACATTGATCATCATGCAACAAATACATACTTTGGTACATATAACATAGTGGACCAAAGCGCAGCATCAACAACTGAGATTCTGCATGAACTTTTCCACTTTGCTCAGTTTGATATCGATCCTGATACAGCTACTGCCTTGTTGACCGGAATTGTATTTGATACCTACAATTTTACTAATCCAAATACAAGTCCAGCGACACTGCAAATCGCTTCTGATTTAGTATCACATGGCGCACGATTTTCATATGTGAGAAACTCGATGCTTAATAACCGAAAGCTAGAAACAATTAAATCTTGGGGCAAGATACTAGAGCGTTTGCGTAAACATCCCCATCTTAAAATAATTACCACTGTGCTAGACGTACAAGACCTAGAAAATGAGCATACAGAAAGCGACATTGCAGAAGGAGTTGCAAATTTTCTTAATAACGTTGAAGGTAATTATGCTGTGATGATCTTGCAGCAGATAGACGCAAAAACTATCAAAGGAAGCTTGCGAACCAACTCTGATTTGATTGATGTCTCCGCTTTAGCTAAACTATTAGGAGGTGGAGGTCATCGAAAAGCAGCAGGATTTCGACTTCCTGGTGTACTACAGCCCACAGAAACAGGCTGGAAAGTCATTTAATTAATTTATTCAATAGTGTATATGAATTTAATCCCTACAGTAATTGAAAAAACACACATGGGTGAACGAGCGTATGATATCTACTCTCGCCTGCTCAAAGAGCGCATCATTTTTTTAGGATCTGCTATTGATGATGCAGTAGCAAACACAATTATCGCCCAGCTACTATTTCTTGAAAGCGATGATTCTAAGAAAGACATTAAGCTGTACATTAATAGTCCTGGCGGATCAGTGACATCAGGGCTGGCAATTTATGACACCATGCAGCACATTAAGCCAGATGTGAGTACAGTATGTGTCGGCATGGCAGCTTCAATGGGAGCAGTCTTAATGGCTGCAGGCGCTAAGGGAAAGCGCATGGCATTGCCAAACTCAGAAATCATGATTCACCAAGTACTTGGAGGAGCTCAGGGGCAAGCAAGTGATGTAAAAATCGCAGCAGAGCATATCCTGAGTATTAAGGATAGACTGAACAAGATCTTAGCTAAACACACTGGTCAAAGTATTAGTAAGATCGAAAAAGACTCAGACCGTGACTACTTCATGCCAGCGCAAGAGGCGGTAAAATATGGCCTCGTTGACAAAATCATCAAATAGTAGGCACTAGATAAAAGCAGGATTACAGATCCTGCTTTTTTATGGCTAAAACAAGCAAAATATGCCCTTGCAATTCTTGGACTATTATGGTAATGTCAAATTGTTAAACAAATTATTACTGAAACATAGAGAAGCAGATGAATCTCCAAAATATTGCAAGAAATATCCTGAATCGAGCGAAAAATAGGCTTACATTAGTAAATTTTTCACTCTTAATGCGAAACGCATTACACAACCAACTCTCAGTAGTTGATCTCAAGGCATAAGCTTTGAGAGGATTTTTGCTATTTTGGAAACCCACTTCTCTATCTTCAATTGGAGATAGATATGACAGCTATATATATTCTAATCGCACTTGCGTTTGGAGTTGTACTCGGCGGAATTATTGGATACCAGTACCGTAAAGTACAGGCTTTAAAGCAGCGTGATAATGTTGAGCAAAAAGTAGAAGTATTGCTCAGCGAGGCAAAAGCCAAAGAAAAAGAAATTTTACTTGCAGCAAACGACAAGGCGCTAAAGCTACTTGAAGATGCAAAGCAAGAAGTAAAGCAGCAGCGTGAAGCTACAATGCACGCGCAGCAGCGTTTGGAAAAACGAGAGTCACTTTTTGACCAAAAACTTCTAGACTTAGAAGGAAAGAAGCAGGAGTTGGTTGATAAGGCTGCTCAAATTGATAAAATCAAAGAAGAGATTAACAACATCAAAGATCAGCAGATCGAAAAACTGCAGTCAGTTGCTAGTATGAGTAAAGAGCAAGCAGTTGATCAGTTATTGGTTAAGGTTGAAGCTGAAGAGCAAGAAACATTGCTCAACAGAATGAAAAAACTTTCTAATCAAACCAACGACGAGGTTGAGAAGAAGGCTAAGTCAATGATTTCGCTTGCGATGCAGCGATGTGCATCATCTCATGCAACTGATACTACTACTACAAGTATCGACATTCCAAGTGATGAGATGAAGGGTCGAATTATTGGTCGTGAGGGTAGAAATATTCGAACTATTGAAAAACTAACCGGAACAGAAATCATCATTGATGATACCCCAGAATCAATTACTGTTTCAGGCTTCTCACCTATTCGTCGACATATTGCTAAGCGTGCGATTGAAAAATTAGTTTCAGATGGACGAATTCACCCAGGACGAATCGAAGAAGCAATCGAAGAGTCAAAGCGAGAGCTTGCATTGGAAATCAAGAAAGCCGGTGAAGATGCTATGCATGAAACTGGTATTATCGGCCTAGATCCAAAGCTTGTACAGATTGTTGGACGACTAAAGTATCGAACAAGCTATGGTCAAAATATTTTGCACCACTCTATCGAGGTGTCTCACCTCTCAGGTTTATTGGCTGAGCAATTAGGTGCTGATGTAGCTATTGCTAAGAAGGGTGGATTACTACATGACATCGGTAAGGCAGTTGATCATGAAGTTACTGGTAATCACACTACTATTGGGTATGACATCTTAAAGAAGTTTGGACTTCCAGAGGAGGTAGCGTGGATTTGTATTGCTCACCATGAGGATGATCCTAAGACGCTTGAAGGTGCAATCGTAAAAGTAGCTGACGCTATTTCAGGTGCTCGCCCAGGTGCACGAAAAGATACCTATGAGCAATATGTGCAGCGACTTACAGAGCTTGAAGGTGTTGCCAACGCGTTTGATGGTGTTGATAAATCATACGCCATTCAAGCTGGTCGAGAGATTCGTGTATTTGTAAGACCAGAAAAAGTTGACGACTTGAGCGCAGCAAAACTAGCTCGAGATGTTGCCAAGAAAATTGAAGCAGAGCTCAGATATCCAGGTGAAATTAAAGTTACTATTATTCGTGAGACGCGTATTACCGAATACGCTCGATAAAAGATTATGAAAATACTTTTTTTTGGAGATGTTGTTGGTAAAGTTGGCCGCCAAGCAGTGGCCAAGCTTTTACCAGAGTATAAAAAAAAGTATCACCCAGATGTAATTATTGCCAACGTTGAAAACATCGCACATGGCACTGGTGTTACCTCTCGTACACTTGAAGAGATTAAGAAGGCTGGCGTACAGTTTTTTACTAGCGGTGATCATATCTTTGACAAGCCAGAGGGTGAAGAGTTAGTTGAGCGAAAAGACATGCCACTAATTCGTCCAGCTAACTACCCTACTGAGCAAGCCGGCCAAGGCTATCAAGTAATTTCTGTTGGTGCACACAAACTAGCCGTGATCAATATCATTGGTCAAGCATTTATGAAGCATGAATACGCATCACCTTTTTTTGCATTAGATGAAATTTTACAGATCGAAGAAGTTACTCAAGCGGATGCAATTTTTGTAGACTTTCATGCTGAAGCTACTTCAGAAAAAACTGCAATTGGGCACTACGCTGATGGACGTGTAGCAGCTGTTGTTGGAACTCATACGCATGTGCCAACCGCAGACTGTAAAACACTACCAGGTGGTACCGCATATGTGACTGACGTTGGTATGTGTGGTGCACAGGATTCAGTAATTGGTGTAGAAAAAGAATCAGCGGTAAATCGCTTTATTAACGAAGAGCCAAGTAAGTTTGTTCGTCCAGAATCAGGAATTATTCAAGTAAATGCGGTACTAATTGAAGTAGATATTGATAAAAAATCATCAACAATCACCAGGGTAGACACAACTACCGAGATTTAGTATCATACTAGTATATTAATAACTCATTTAAGCCATTTTCTCTGGCTCAGCTAGAGAGGGTAAGGAGGCTCAAAACATGAACAAAGCAGAGTTAGCAGATGTTATCGCTCAAAAGGCTGGCATCTCAAAGCGAGAGGCTGAAGAAGTCCTCGATATCCTAACAGCTACTATTATTGAAAAGCTAAAAGCTGGCCAGGAAGTAACCCTTACAGGGTTTGGTGCATTCTCAGCTCGAACTCGAAAAGGACGAATTGGTGTGAATCCACGTAATCCTTCTGAGAAAATCGAAATCCCATCAGTTGTCGTGCCTAAGTTCAAAGCAGGAAAAAATCTCAAAGAAGCACTCAAGAATTAATACTAGATTGAGTAGTAATTATAAAAGCCCCGGAAAAACCGGGGCTTTTATTAATAGTTGATACTGTGACATCTAGGGCATGCAAGATTTTGAACTTGATTTAAACGGTAGAGAGGTGAAAAAGAATTTTCATCCTTAACTTCAAAAACTAAACCACAATGGAAGCAAGTTTTCTTTGTTGTAAGTATTGAGGCATTAAGTGATATATCGACTGGATATGCTAAATCTTCGGCAATAGTGCTCACATTTGAGTCTATGGTAAGGTTTGTCCAATAATCACTATTTTGAATAATTGATAATGATTCATCTAGTTCCTTGACCTGTTCATCAGTATATTCTGCATCGAACTCATCTTCAAAAAGTTCTAAGGGGTTAGTGTAAAGTGTTGCAGAACTACAAATTTTTTCCAGTTCTTTTTTAATGTCTTTGTGGAGTGATTTATCACTGGGTGAATTAAGGTAATCAATATCTTTTGAACAAATAATAAGGTCAAATTTTTTTTTACCCATCAAAAAAGATTTAACCGATTCAAAGATTACGCAGTCTTGATCTCTTGTATAAGCGCTTTTAGATTTTCCTTTTACTTCTCTGGGCTGACCACTTGAGGGCGGAATTTTTAATAAAGATCTTTTTATTGACTTAATAATTAATTGGTCAGTTAATTTAATTAGTTTTGTATTTTTATGTTTAAAAATTTTGTCGATCAGCTTAAGCCTTTTACGTTTCTCACTAGAGATTTTATTAGCTGCATTTTCTTTAGCCACCTTAATAACATCGTCTAGCAGAGTACTTTTAACATCTGTACTTTTTTCAAGAGAGATTTTTATCTTGTTTATAAAGTTAGAAAATTTTTCATTTATCCCACTTAGTACTTCATTTTTGAGAACTTCTGGCAAAATAAGTTGTACCTCCGATACGTTTAACTTTTCAATGATTTTTTTTAAAATATCAACACCAAGCCCATCTGAATCCTCAGACGCACAACCTATTAGGATATTTGAATCAATAAATAATAACTTCTTTTTAACTTTTTTCATATTGGATTATTGCTATTTATACAATAGTTTCATTTTTTTACACAAAAGTCAAAAAAAACCGCCATCATGGCGATTTTCTTCTGGTGGGTACAGAGGGACTCGAACCCCCAACCAATTGCTTAAGAGGCAACTGCTCTACCGATTGAGCTATGTACCCCAAATGGTGCGCCCGGAGGGAGTCGAACCCCCAACCCCTTGATCCGAAGTCAAGTGCTCTATCCATTAAGCTACAGGCGCATATTCATTTGTCTGTCAGATAATAGCATCAATTAGCAGAAAAAGCAACCCTAAATAACTTATCTAAGCAGCTCCGGGTTTGTCATGCGTGATTTAGCGGTCTCTTCGTCAATCACTCCGTCATTATACAGATTGATCAAATCTTGATCCATTGTGATCATGCCATCTTCTGCACTTGTTTGGATTACTGTCTTAATCTGTGCAACCTTGTTTTCACGAATAAGATTAGCAATCGCTGGTTTGTTGACAAGAATTTCTCGGGCAGCAATTCTTCCGCCATCTTTTTTAGTGATTAATTCTTGAGAAATAATACCCTTCAGCGTCATAGATACCTGCAAGCGAATCTGCTGCTGCTGGTGCGGAGGAAAAATATCAATAATTCGGTCAATTGTCTGAGCCGCATTGTGAGTATGGAGTGTGGCAAGAACCAAGTGGCCTGTTTCTGCAAGTGTAATAGTCGCAGCAATTGTTTCTAGGTTACGCATCTCACCTACCATAATCACATTTGGATCTTGTCTAAGAACATGAGTCAACGCACTGCTAAATGAATTCATGTCAGTGTGGAGTTGGCGCTGCTTAATAACACTTTTTTTAGAGTTGAATATAAATTCAATCGGATCCTCAAGAGTAACTATGTGCTCTGATCGTGTGGTATTAATATGCTGCACCATTGACGCTAGAGAGGTGGATTTACCAGAGCCAGTTGGGCCAGTGATAAGGATCAAGCCTTGGTGTAGGTTGATTAGTCGATGCACAATCTCCGGCATGCGAATTTCATCCATCGTTGGAATATCAGATGGGATAACACGAGCAACCATTCCTACGTGATCTTTTTCAAAATGAATGTTAACTCGAAAACGATGACCGCTTTCGATTTCATGAGAAACATCAAGTTCCTTTTCCTTATTAAAAACCTCTCTCTGTTTATCAGAAAGAATGCTTTCAATTAGAGTCCTTGCAGACTTCGGTGTGAGCTTAGGCTCATCAAGTGGTGTCAGGTCACCATCAATACGAAGTACTGGCGGCATGCCAACAATAATATGTACATCTGACGCCTTTCGCTCGACGGCAGTAGAAAATAAAGAATCAATTGTCATAGGGATCATATTAGTAAACAGTAGTTAGAACAGAGCCTCCATGCTCACTACTATCTGCTAATCCCAACCCTTTTTCTTAAGTGCTTTTGCTGCTGCTTTAGTCTGTGCTTCTTGCTTGCTTAAGCCTTTGCTTTGTGCAACAAGTTCTTCATCAAGGAACACGCCTACTTCAAATTCTTTAGCATGATCAGGTCCATCTTCGCTAAGTACACGGTATGATGGAGTAATTTTTAGCTGCTCTTGTGCTACCTCTTGAAACTTACTTTTAGCATCGATATAGCTTTGATTTTCAAGAATTGCCGGCAGTTTTGGCAGTAAGACACGAGTGATAAAGTCTTTTGATATCTCATATCCTTGGTCGAGATATAGCGCACCAATAACTGCTTCAAATGCATCAGCAAGTATATATCGTCGAGCTTTACTATTGGCGTCTTTTGCTTCACCTTTGCTCAAGTAGAGAAATTCTTCTAGTCCTGTTTCTCGTGCAAGATCAGAAAGCATATTACTGTTAACCAAACTAGCTCGCCAGTTTGTTAACTCCCCTTCTGGATTTGGAAAATTACCGTAAAGGTATTCTGTAACAACAAGCTCAAGTACTGCATCACCTAAAAACTCAAGTCGTTCATTGTGATCTAATTCAAAGCTTGGATTTTCATTTAGATACGATCGGTGTACGAGCGCTTGTCGTAGAAGTTTTTCGTTTGCAAATGAAACGCCAAGTTGCTGTTCAAGTTGTGAAAAATTTTTTATTGCCATTAGTGATCTTATCCTTGTAAGTCTTTATAGATTGCACCCAACACACCGTTTACAAATTTACCAGATGATTCCCCACCAAAGTTTTTCGCAAGCTCAATCGCTTCATTGATTGCTACTTTTTCAGGAATATCTTTATCATGCTTCATTTCATAAATTCCCATCCGAAGAACATTTCTATCTACAATAGTGATTTGTTCTAGTGGCCATTCGGTTGCATACTGTGTGATAAGTGCGTCAATCTCTTTTTGATTTTGCAGAGTACCTGCAACCAAATTCTCAATAAACCCCTGGTCATCAAACGCAGGGGCAAATTCTTTGAGATTTTGCTCAACAAGACCAGTTACATCTACATCAAGTAAATTGTTGAAATCAACAAGAAATAATGTTTGTAGCGCAATAGTTCGTGCTAAGTGTCTATTCGACATAAAAAGTGTTTATGAACTTCGTGAAGCTCGTTTTGCAAAGGTATCCCGACCCTGCTTGGTTCGTCGTGATGGTTGTACACGGTGAGATCCAGCAACATCTTGTACAGAAGTCACTGATTCCAAATCAAGTGCAAAGTGTGACCCTCGTCGTCGCTTCGATGATGAAGTTCGTTTTTTCTTTGGTACTGACATAATCTATAAATAAGTATATCAAATTAAATTAACGTAGCGAAATAGTCTGTCGGGACTATACTATAAAATGAAATTTATTTCAAGCCCCTAGCCTTCACTCTCTTTTTCAGCTGCGCCAAGGAAGGTAATTGAGGCTACTTTGTCGCCCGCAGCCTTAAATCGCATCAATCGCACGCCCTGAGTAGCTCTACCAAGCTCACTCACAGACTTGAGCGGTAGGCGGATCACCTGACCCTTGGTCGAGATGATAATCATGTCGCCTTCGGCAGCTTTACCGTTGATAACAAACGCTTTTACTAATTGGCCTGTTTTAGCAGAAATATTAGCAGTCTTAATTCCAGATCCACCTCGTCCCTGAAGCTTGTAGTTGGTGAGCTCAGTTCGCTTACCAAAGCCTAATTCAGTAACAATCAGTAGTTGTCCATCTTTAAGTAGTTTTTTATCTACTACATCCATTCCTACTAAGAAATCATCAGACTTGATTCTAATACCACGAACACCAGCCGCTGATCGACCCATTGCTCGTACATGAGATTCTTTAAATCGAATTGCTTGACCCTTTGAGGTTGCAAGAATTACGCCATCTTCTCCGCTAGTAGGGTCAACCCACTTAAGCTCATCATCTTTCTTCAGCTTGATCGCGATAAGTCCTGACTTTCGTACATTGGCAAAGTCTTCAATATCAACCTTCTTAATTGTTCCCTTCAAAGTTGCCATCATTAAGTATTTGTAGTCAGCAAGACCAGTAAGTGGCAGTGCAGCACTCACCTTCTCATCTGGCGCAAGTTGCAAGAAGTTTACAATCGCTTGACCCTTAGCAGTTCGTGAGGCTTTTGGAATATCGTATGCCTTTAGCTGGAACACTCGACCCTTAGTGGTGAAAAATAAGATATCAGAGTGAGTGGTGGTGGTGAAGAAATGTTCCACAACGTCATCTTCTTTGGTGGTGAGTCCTGCGACTCCTTTTCCGCCACGAGATTGTGTCTTGAATGTTTCAGGGGGAAGACGTTTGATGTAACCATCTTTAGTGATAGTAACTATTGTGTCTTCATTTGGAATAAGGTCTTCTGCACTAAAGCTTTTTACGCCATGAGCAACAAGGTCGGTTCGTCGTTCATCGCCGTATTTTTCTTTAATTTCAGCAAGTTCATCTTTAATAATTCCAAGCATCTTTGTACGAGACTTAAGAATACTTTCAAGTTCTTTAATGAGCGCAAGTTTTTCTTTAAGTTCTTGTTCGATCTTAAGTCGTTCCAAGTTTGCCAACTGTTGCAATCGCATTTCCAAAATAGCAACCGCTTGACGCTCAGAAAGTTTAAACTTCTTAATCAAGTTTTCTTTTGCAACTTCTTAAATTTAAAAATATATCCAATAAACCAGATTTTTTTAATTGTTTCAATAATTTGATCAATTTTTACTAGCGCCAATTTCAAGCCTTCTAGAATATGTGCTCGATCTTTTGCTTGTGCTAGATCAAATTCAGTTCGTCGTTTTATAACCTCTTCTCGATGTTTGATGTATTCCTCAAGGATCATCTTAAGGGTAAGTACACGAGGCTGTATCCCGTCAATCAACGCCAGCATGTTTACATGAAATGTTGTTTGCAAGTCGGTGTGTTTAAACAAAGAGTTTAAAATCTTTTTTGGATACGCATCTTTCTTAAGCTCAATCACAATTCGTACACCTTGTCGTGAAGATTCATCTCGTAGATCTTTAATACCATCGAGCTTCTTGTCTTTTACTAGTGTTGCAATTTTTTCAATCAGGGTAGCTTTGTTTACTTGGTATGGAACCTCAGTAACTAAGATTCTAAAGGTGTTATTTTTCTCTTCAACAATTTCAGTTTTTGCACGAATAACAATACCACCTTTTCCTGTCGCGTATGCCTGCTTAATTTCATTTGAGTCAAAAATAATTCCACCGGTTGGGAAATCAGGTCCTTTTACGTATTGCATCAGATCATCGACAGTAGCGTCTGAGTTATCAATAAGATGTGTGGTCGCATCAATAAGTTCAGTGAGATTATGTGGAGGGATGTTAGTCGCCATACCTACGGCAATACCCATCGCACCATTAAGCAGCAAGCTAGGAAGCTTTGCTGGAAGTACTACTGGTTCTTGGTGGGCACCATCATAGTTTGGCACAAAGTTCACCGTCTTTTTCTCGATATCATACAGCATCTCTTCTGCAATGGGTGTCAGCTTGGCTTCGGTATAACGCATTGCTGCAGCAGAGTCACCGTCCATAGAGCCGAAGTTACCTTGGCCATTTACAAATGGATATCGTAACGAAAAGTCCTGAGCCATACGCACCATTGAGTCATACACTGCAGAGTCACCATGTGGGTGATACTTACCAAGCACCTCACCAACTACAGTTGCTGATTTTCGGTACTTAGCGCTTGATCGAAGACCAACTTTCCACATCGCGTACAAAATACGTCGGTGTACTGGCTTCATGCCGTCACGTACATCTGGAAGTGCTCGAGAGACGATCACAGACATCGCATAGTCAAGGTATGACTGCTGCATTTCAGAAACAATTGGCTGTGGTTCAACTCGCTGCAAAGATGTTTCAGCTGATGGTTGATCAGCTTTCTTGATTGGTTTTTTTGGGGTTACTTTTTTTGGCATATGTCAGTTGCTACTGTTGAAATGTAAATGTTGTTCTAAAATTATTTAGTAAAGTTTCCTGTGTCTCATCTTCTGTATTTATAATAAACAAATAGGTATGGGTGCTAGTAGAAAATGTAACAATCAAATACTCTTTTTCCAATGCATCATCGTATACGGTGAATTCTTCAGCTGGTAGTGAGTCAACCGTACTTGTAGCTTGCAGTGGGAGTGATTTATTCTGTAATAGCTCATTATCCTCTGCACGTTCAGTCGTTTCAACAAGAAGCATTGGCACTGTATCTAGCGAAGAGCAAGGCGGTTCTTGCTGTAGTGTGGTGTCGTAACAAAACGAATAAGCAAATGAAGTATCATCTTCTGTGCTAAGTATCGCTACTCCTGCCGGCACTTCAAAGGTAAAACCAAGAACGTCATTAGAGTATTGGTATGCTTCATTCTTAAGTGCTAGTGATATTTGAAATTTTCGTTCTAGTTCTTCAGCAAGGTTTGCCTCGACGTTAGACTCTGCGTTTTTTCTATCCTGCTCAATCAGTGCATCAGTTTTTTCTATAAATTCATCAATTTGTTGCTTTGCATTAGTTGCTTGATTTGCAAACTCATCAGCAGCTTTTACCAATTCTTGATAGAGACTATTGTCCCCTTCCTGCACAGGCTGTGCAAGAAGTTTTGGCAATGATACAAGCCACACACTTACGATGCCAAAGGTGAACACAGAAACAAAAATTTTTAAAAGTAAAGATCGTCGTTTTACCGGAAGCTGACGTAACCGAGTTAACCAATCCATAACGCTAAGCAGTAACAACAATTAACTTCATTTCATCTTGTGGTAAATTCTTCTTGGTTATTTTGTACTTATCTGTCGTTTCACTCGCAACACCAATTTCTTTTATAAAAGCTGCAGCGTCCTGAGGTGCACCATTTTTCAAGCCTGGAATTTTATAAAGCATCGGGATAACAATTCGTGGTTCTAGTTGACTAATTACTTCTGCGGCTTGTTTTACAGTAAGTGGCTCACCACCAGCTGGAACAATTACAATATCAATGCCTTCTAAGTGCTCCATTTGTGCGTTGGTGAGTGGGGTAGTGAGTTGTCCAGTGTGCACGATACTAAGACCGTCAATTTCAATTCGGTACAACACAGAATCAGATCCATCTTCACCCGCAACTCCATATACAAAGGTATTTTGAACCTCATACTCACCTGGCTGGTCGATTATAAATACATCATCAGTCACAGGTTTAACAGTGTCCTGTGCTACTATCTTCTCATCTTTTGATGTGCAGAGTACGATGTCTCCTGCTAAGCGTGGAGCTTTAAGTCCACTTGTTTTGCTTAATGGGTCAATAATGACAGTTGTAGAATCTCCTTGTAATTTAAAGCAGCTCTGACCAAACCATTGGATATTCATAAATAGATTTCAATATCAACAAATTAAAAATGTGCCTCAAAAAGGCGCTTTTATTGTAACATAAAACCATGCCATGAGCAAGGAAATACCTAAAGTTTTTTGACTAAAATCAGGCAATAATTAGATGCCTAAACCACTAGGTCGGGTTTTTGTGGTGGCCGTGATGTGGTTGAGCTAGAATCAGGTGTAGCATCATTCTGATTTCGTCGCTGAAATGAAGAAACGGGGCCATTTTTACTAAAGTTGGCATGTAGAGCGCTACCACGTTTTCGAGCCTGTTGTTGTTCTAATTTTCGCTCAGCATAGCGCTTATCAAGTGGATTAAGCTCATCCATAGCCTCTTGGGACAGTTCATCTTGTATTAGCGAAAATGCATACTCTCTTACACGCGCCTCTTTTGCTGCGCGGTCTTGTTCAAGTTGCTTGATGGCAGCACGGCGCCATAGAGAAGAGGTTGCAACATGACTATTTCGCTCAACAAGGCCTTTTTTCTTAAGATGGCGCATGATTCTCATCGCTTTCTGCTTATTTACCCGATCGCCTTTTAATAGCTTACTTAAGCCAGATTTTTTCAGCTCAATTCGAGCCTCTTTACCTAGGTTGCCGTATTTACTGCCAACTAGTTTGTAGAGGTTCTTTTTAGTTATATCTGGAGAGGTTCGTATAGACATATACACAGTATATCATCAGGTATCAGACCTTGACTAGAGCCTAAAAAAATTGTAATATCTTTGCACGTTTTCATTTAAATCTAATTAATTAACTTCATGCCCCCTGGGCTAAGAAGTACTCACTTTTCCGCTAAGGTAAGTAATATTGTGGGTTAACACAACTAAATGAACGTATGTCAACTGCTGAACTTAAGCAGAATGAATCAACCCAAGCCTCTCAGCTCAAACAATTATTGACTGAGGGTGATTTTGTTAATGTGCCCAAAATCGGGGATATTGTTAAAGGCACTGTAATTGATGTAGGTAAGTCAGAAATTCGATTAGACATCGATGGGCTTACTACTGGTATCGTGCGTGGTCATGAGTTTTATGATCAATCAAACGAGTACTCTAATCTCTCAGTTGGAGATGAAGTAGAGGCAACTGTAATTGATCTAGAAAACGAAAATGGTGAAATGGAATTATCATTCCGTTACGCTGGTCACAAAAAAGCGTGGGATAATCTTAAGAAGCTACAAGCTGACGGTGAGATTGTTCACGTTGATATAGTAGATGCCAACAAGGGTGGTCTTATGGTCAAGCTTGGCAAAGTGCCAGGATTCCTTCCTGTGTCACAACTTATGCCAGAGCATTACCCACGAGTTCCAGGTGGAGATAAGAATAAAATTCTTGAACGACTTAAGTCATACACCGGTGAACAGTTTGAAGTGAAGGTAATCGACACCGATGATCAAGAAGATAAGTTGATCGTATCAGAAAAAGCAGCATGGGAAGAAAAGCAAAAAGAAGTTATCTCAAGCTACGCAGTTGGTAATACTGTAAAAGGTAAAGTAACTGCAGTAACTGACTTTGGAGTATTTGTAGAATTTGGTCCACAACTTGAAGGACTTATTCATATCTCAGAACTTGCATGGCAGCGTATCGACAATCCAGCTGACATTGTTTCAGTTGGTGATGAGCTAACAGCAGAAATCATTAACATCGAAGGTTCAAAGATTTTCCTTTCAACCAAGAAGCTAAAGAAAGATCCATGGGAATCAGTTTCAGAGAAGTATAAGGTTGGTGATATAGTAAAAGGTAAAGTATTGAAGGTAAATCATTTCGGATTGTTTGTAGAACTTGATCAAGATATTCATGGACTCGCTCATATCTCAGAGCTTGCTGCTAAGCCAGTTGAAGATCCTTCAACAATTGCTAAGCCAAATGATGAGCTTGATTTCCGAATCGTTTCAATCGAGCCAAAAGATCACAGACTTGGTTTGAGTATTAAAGCAGTAAAAAACTACACCGAACCAAAAGCGGAAGAAAAAACAGCTGAAACACCAGCTGAAGAAGTAAAAGAAGAAAAAACAGAAGCAGCTGAGTAATAGTCCTTCGCGTTACGTAGACAATACATCTAACTAACCAATTCGCATTTGCGATAGGAAAAAACTCATGAAAGACATTACAAAAAAAATTCTTGGAACAGTGATTGCGATCGTAGTTATCGCAGCACTGTTTAGCAACTCTCTGTCACCATTTGAGTTAACTGGCCCAGAGCAAATTAGCTTTTCAACATTAGTTGAGAAAGTTAATGAGGGTGAAGTAAAAAGCATTTCAACGTTGAACGACACCGTAACAGTTGAGCTTGAAGATGGTACTACAGTGCAGACAACCAAAGAGCCACAGGATTCTCTTGTCTCACAGCTAGCTGACTTTGGTGTAAATCAGGAGCAGCTACAATCAGTAAGTATCACCAATGAAAAAGAAAGTGGTACAACGCTATTCCTTACTGCGTTGCTACCGTTCTTGATCCCATTTGTACTTATTGCTCTGTTTATCTACATGATGATGAAGCAGGCACAGGGTGCAAATAGTCGAGCAATGATGTTTGGCCAAGCACGAGCTCGTCAAGCAAATCCACAGGACAATAAGAAAAAAACCACATTCAAAGATGTTGCCGGTGTTAAAGAGGCAAAAGAAGAGCTAAGCGAAATTGTTGAGTTTCTTAAAAACCCTAAAAAGTTTTTGGCACTTGGTGCACGTATTCCAAAGGGTGTTCTACTTGTTGGACAGCCAGGTATTGGTAAGACACTACTCGCACGAGCAGTAGCCGGTGAAGCAGATGTACCATTCTTTACCATCTCAGGTTCTGAGTTTGTAGAAATGTTTGTCGGTGTTGGTGCTTCTCGAGTTCGAGATCTATTCAAGAAAGCAAAAGCCGCATCACCATGCATTATCTTTATTGATGAGCTTGATGCAGTGGGTCGACAACGCGGAGCTGGACTTGGTGGATCAAATGACGAACGAGAACAAACACTCAATCAAATTCTTGTAGAAATGGACGGCTTTGATGTGACAACAAATGTTATCATCATGGCTGCGACTAACCGCCCTGATATTTTGGATAAGGCATTATTGCGACCAGGTCGTTTTGACCGACGAGTTGTAATCGATGCACCAGATATCAACGATCGTGAAGCAATTCTAAAAGTACACGCACGAAAAAAACCACTTGCTGATGACGTGGACCTTCGACGTGTAGCTGAACGAACAGCTGGCTTCACTGGAGCTGACTTAGATAATCTTCTCAACGAAGCAGCACTGCTCGCTGCGCGACGAGACAAGAAAAAAATTGAACTAATCGAAGTACTTGAGAGTATTGAAAAAGTGATTCTCGGCCCAGAGCGAAAGAGTCACATCCTCTCAGATAAAGAAAAGAAAGTAACAGCATATCATGAAGCAGGTCATGCACTTGTAGCGCATGTTTTGCCACATGCTGATCCAGTGCACAAGGTATCAATCATCTCTCGAGGTAGTGCTGGCGGCTATACGCTCACTGCTCCAAGCGAAGACAAGAAAATGCATTACCGCTCAGAGTTTATCGATCGACTCGCAGTACTACTCGCAGGGTATACCGTAGAAAAAGAAGTCTTTGGCGAGCTTTCTACCGGTGCAAGCAATGACCTTCGTGTAGCTACTCGACTAGCCCGCCGCTTGATTACCGAGTTTGGTATGAGTGAAGAGCTAGGCGCTCGAACTTTTGGCGAGCGTGAAGAGATGATCTTCCTTGGTCGTGAGATTCATGAGCAACGAGACTACAGTGAAAAAGTAGCAGAGAAGATCGATGGCGAGATTAGTAAATTCATCGCAGATGCAATTACTACTGCACATCGAGTGATCACTGAGCATAAAAGTAAGCTCGATGCTATCTCAGAAACACTGATGCAAAAAGAGACTATTGAGAAGGACGACTTCAATGCGTTGATGGACGGAAAACCACTTGAAGAACAGAAAAAGCCAGTGGTCAACTAGCCTACGCAGATAGCTAAAAAAATGATATAATAACCCCGATACATAAATCGGGGTTATTATTTTATGCAGAAACAAATTACTCTTCGTTCAATCTTCTCTCACGCGTTTTTTACCGCAATTAAAAATCCAATTATTTGGATGTTTGCATTTTTTACTTCTGCACTTGGAGTTGCAGGTGAGATCGAGTACGCTATTCGTTCACTAGCTCCACAGAGTCAGGCAAGCGTGTTGCTTTCATTCCCTCGAGGGTTAATGAGAGCGGCAAACGATCTAGAGCTTAGCTTCGCAAGTATTGTAAGTTTTTTTGGTTCAAGGCCAGCAGCAGTGTTTGCGGTGGTGGTAACAATTTTGGTAGTAGTGAGTGTATACGCACTAAGCTTTTTTATTATCAATGTAAGCCATGCCGCATTGCTCAGTAGTGTAAAAGATATTATTGCTCGTAAAAAAGTACAGCTTACACAGCAGCTACAAAAAGGACTTGATCGATTTTGGTCAGTATTTGGGGTAAACGCAATTGCAAAAACAACTACCGCTGTTAGCTTGGCAGTACTTGGTTGGGCATTTGTAAATAGTCCAAGCGAACTCTACTGGGTATTATTCTTACTTCTGACATTATTTGTGTTGCCATTTTTATTTGTGCTGCGCTTAGCAGTTTGTGGCACTGTTATGGAAAATTGGGGAGTTGTAGAAGCAATAAAGAATGGTTGGAATTTATTTAAGCACAACATGTTGCTCTGTTTTGAAATAGGGGTAATGATTTTCTTGTTTTATGGATTTTATTTCATAGTGTTATTGCAGTTCACAGTTTCATTTTTCACATTTTCCCCTGCGCTCAAGTTTTTCTCAACACACGCAAGTCCTGCAGCTGCAGCATTGTTAAGCTTTATTATTCCTACTGTCCTCTATGCAATTGTATTAACACCGTTTATCGTGTTCAACTGGGCAGTTTGGGTATTTGTATTTGAAGCTATTAATCGAAAAGAATCACTACTTTCAAGTAGAGTGATCCTTGCTATTAAAAAAACTATTGGTAAATAATTTCGCATGAAAGCGATTACACCAAAAAACAAAAACACTTCTCGCCTACCAAACATTGCAACTGACGAGACCACAGAAGAGTTTTCAGAAGCAATGCGCGACATTGGTATTGCGCAAAAAGAACGCCAGGCACAAGCAGAGGCATCAGCGGGCCAAGATGAGTATATTAACTTGGCTGGTTTTCCGATCAGCCCAGAAACACTAACAATACTCGAAAAGGATCGTGCCAAGCAGCTTGGAGCGATATGTTTTTATGCAGGTAACAACGACATTCGAATCGGCGCAGTTAATCCAGATATGGATGAGATTGTCGATCTAGTCTCAGAGCTTGAGCAGAAGCATCACGCACCAATAAGCATGTATAAAATTTCACAGCATAGTTTTGATACCGCATTTAAGCTGTATGATAATTTACCAAAGATCAGAAAATTTGTTTCAGGTGTTGAGATTACCGAAGAAGATATTTTAAAGTATGAAAAAGAAATCGATACCTTTCAGGATTTAGAAAAAAAGCTACAAGAAGTTACCGTAACAGATATGGTGACGCTAATTCTTGCCGCAGCATTAAAAGCTAGAACATCAGACGTTCACATCGAGGCAGAAGAAAATGATGTAAAGGTACGATATCGTGTTGACGGTATTTTGCATGATGTTGCCTCACTTAAAAAAGAAATCTGGCCACAGATTGCCACTCGTATTAAATTGGTTTCTGGATTAAAGATTAATATTAGTAAGAAGCCACAAGACGGACGTTTTACAATTTTCATGAGCGAAGAGACAATCGATGTTCGTGTTTCAGCTTTACCAACAACGTTTGGCGAGAGTGTTGTTATGCGTTTACTGGTTTCCTCTGCAATTGGCTTGGCGTTTGAAGAGCTTGGATTACGTGGTAAAGCATATGAAGATTTGAAACTAGAAATTCAAAAGCCAAATGGTATGATCGTTACTACCGGACCTACTGGCTCAGGTAAGACAACTACGCTATACGCGATTCTCAATAAGCTTAATAGTCAGGAAACAAAAATCATTACTATTGAAGATCCAGTTGAGTATAAGTTACGAGGAGTTAACCAAAGCCAAGTTGATTACAGTCGAGAGTATACATTTGCAAACGGTCTTCGCTCTATCTTGCGTCAAGATCCAGATATCGTGATGGTTGGTGAAATCCGTGATTTAGAAACCGGTGATATTGCGATCAACGCAGCGCTTACAGGACATCTTGTGGTTAGCACCCTTCACACTAACGACGCAGCCGGCACTGTCCCTCGACTACTTGCGATGGGCGTTAAGCCATTCTTACTTGCGCCAGCCATTAACGCCATGATCGGTCAGCGTTTGGTTCGTAGAATTTGTAAAGAGTGTAAGAAAAAAGCCGAGCTTGATAGTCAGGCAGTTTCTCGAGTGATGAAGATTTTAGATGCAATTCCAGAAAACTCAGGAGCACGAATTCC
>CAYXZR010000021.1:0-10395 GCA_964470025.1 uncultured Gammaproteobacteria bacterium
TGATCCAGACGCACTAAAAAAAATGCATCAAGCCTTAGAAGACAATCCTCAAGCTGCTTAGGCATATGGATCGTTCTACCTAGGCAACAAGCTTTTCAAAGGTAGAGAATTCAGCGCCGAAGAGCTCAAAAAAGCGCCATATATCCATACTACAGCACTAATGCGACGAAAGACCTTCCCTGGCTTTGATACGCAGCTCAAACGCTTCCAGGACTGGGATTTATGGCTTACCATGCTTCAGCTTGGCCACCGCGGAGTCTTTGTAGACCAGGTACTGTTCAAAATCATTGCAGATGGTACAATCTCACAGTGGTTTCCATCTTTTTTTCTTAAAATATGGCCACTCACTCTACTGTCGCGAGTAAAGAGATATAAAAAGGCAGAAAAAATAATTAAAAAAAAGCATAAATTATGAGACTACAGAAATACCTAGCAGAAGCAGGAATTGCATCTCGTCGAAAAGCTGAAGAGCTGATTAAGGCTGGCAAGGTAAAAATCAACGGAGAAATAATCACTGCACCCGGAACTATTGTCAATGAAGGCGACAAGGTAGAATTTAAAGACAAGGAAGTGCAGCAAGACCAAGATAGAATTTATATCGCATTCAATAAGCCAACAGGGGTTATTACTAGTACAAGCAACGTACAAGGTAAAACAGTTATGGAAATGGTGAAAGTAAAGCAACGGATCTACCCAATAGGCCGTCTCGACAAAGATACTTCTGGACTACTTCTACTAACTAATGACGGCGATTTTGCTGACAAACTTATGCATGCCCGCTATGGTCATACCAAAGAATACTTTGTCACACTCGACAGAGATCTTAGCTCAGAGCACATTAAGCGAATGGAAAAAGGTATGACATTAGCAGGTAAAAAGCTGCAACCAGTCAAAGTGGTAATGTCAAAAAATAAATCAGCTCGTCTAGAGCTTAAAGAAGGAGTGAATCGACAAATCAGAGCAATGCTCGGAAGGCTTGGGTATACAGTGAAAAAACTTAAACGAATTAGAGTAGGGAAGCTTGAACTTGGAGATATCCAGGAAGGTAACTGGAAAAAAATTGATCCATCAGACGTATTGTAATATATGGATATTTCAGTTGTAATTGTAAACTGGAATGTAAAAGAATTACTCCAAAAATGTCTGGAGTCAGTTTTTCAATACCAACATAGCTACCGTGTAGAGGTAATTGTTATTGATAACGCTTCATCTGATGATAGTGTCGAGATGATTAGAGGCAAATTTCCTCAAGTGCAACTTATTGAAAATGAAAAAAACATTGGGTTTGCTGCCGCAAATAACCAAGGTATCAAGATGGCAAAAGGCCGCTATATTTTTGCACTCAACCCTGACACAGAAATCAAAGAAAATACCTTTCAAGTGCTTATTCAAACAGCAACTGAATATCCAAAAGCGGGTATGATTGGCTGTAAACTACTCAATCCTGACAACAGTACTCAAAACTCAGTGCGCCGTGACCCAACTACCAAAGCACTCTGGCAAATTGCACTCAAAATCCCTAAACTCATTGGTAATACCAATGCAATCAAAAACTACCTAGCCACAGATTTTAACTATCAGATGGAACAAGAGGTGGAGCAGATTATGGGCGCATGTATGTTTATAAAAAAAGAAATGCTTAATGAGATAGGATTATTTGATGAATCATTTTTTATTTGGTTTGAAGAAGTCGACCTTTGTAAGCGAGCACGCAACGCTGGCTGGAATATTATCTACACTCCAAAAACACACATCGTTCACTATGGAGGAGAAAGTTTCAAACAAGAACTAACGCTAAAAAAACAAAAAATGTTTTTCAAAAGCGCACTTATATATCTAAAAAAACATAGCTAATTATGTTTGCCTTACTTTTCCTAACAGCAAGCATACTAGCCGCCCTATCATACTTTTTTGGCAAAGAAAAACTTCATCCCATAAAGCTGCTTTTAAGTATCTGGCTTTTAGCTATGGGAGTCGCCCAGCTTGGCTTTAGTAAGCTAGAACAAGCTTTTACCAGTAGATACTATGGGATACTTACACTATGCACAGTACTTATTATAGCTGGCAGCTATATTGCCAAAAAACGAAGCAACAATACTCATCGCAACAAAACAACAGAGTTCACTACTCTTCAAAAAAAAATCTTCTGGTATGGAATTGGGAGCATTGTCATACTCTCAATTATTTCAAATATTCACATCTATACTGCTTTTGGAACTCTCCCTTTGTTAAACATCGATCCCGAACGACTTCGTTTTAGTATAAACCGTCTTATCTTTGGCGGCTGGGAATACTTTGCACTTGCAGCGCGCATCTATATTCCACTTATTTTTACCTACTTTTTTATTACTAAAAAAACTTCCTGGACAGAAAAAGGTATTGGAGCGCTGTTCATTATTATCGGTGTCATTGAACTACTCTTATACACTTCACGCTCAACAGTTGTGTTTGCCACACTTTTTACCTACTTTATCTACCTCATATTAAACATCAACAACCTTACCAAGAAAAAAGTTATAATTTCATCAGTAATTGCAGTAGGACTTGTCGCAGTATTTACCGTAGCCATCCCAGCAGTGCGACATTACATTTCTTTTTCTGGACAATATCACGGAGAGGGAAGTGAAAGTTTCAAACCTTTTGCCTATTACTATGACATTGCCCAACTAACAATCCCGCAACAGTATGGATTTCTTGCGTCACCATATCTAGCACTGAGCTTCAATCAACAGGCTCTGAATCAGACTTTTAACTATTACAACGAACAGCAATCTCACTACCTAGGGAGGTTTCACTTATCCACATTTTCTAGCGGCATAAAACTACTAGGTAATAACTTCGAAAAAGTTCAAGTCCCTTGGGTGGATATCTTCCTACCATGGTGGAACACCGCTACTTTTATCTTTAGTTATTACGCTGATTTCGGGCTTTTAGGAGTGATTGTTGGCACACTATTTTGGGGATATCTCTTATCGCTACTATATTACTATACAAAAAATAATCAAAAACTATCTACCGTTATCCTATTTGCATACTTCAATTTTGTAATTATTATGAGCGTCTATACCAATTACACGCTTCGGGAAGAGTTCTATATTGACGTAGTGCTACTACTTGCGTTCACTTTGGCTATAAGTAAAACCTATGCTCGAAAAACGAATCCGCAAACTTAAATACAATTCAGAAGTAAAGCAGGGGACAGTAGCCTACTGGATGACTCGAGATCAACGAATAAACAACAACTGGTCGCTTATTGCTTCGCAAAAAATTGCACAAAAAAACAAAGCTGCCTTTGCAATTATTTTTTGCCTCAATCCGTCATTTCTGGATGCCACACTACGGCAATACGACTTTATGCTCAAAGGACTACAAGAAATAGCCAAAGATGCCAAAAGTAAAAACATCCCTTTCTATATCCTCAAAGGTACACCAGAAAAAGAAATTCCAACCTTTTGTACAAAATACAAAATCACAGATCTCATCACAGACTTTTCACCGCTCAAAATTGCAAAACAATGGAAAGAAGATGTGCTTGATAAAGTAAGCTGCAATGTATTTGAAATTGATGCACACAATGTAATTCCAGTCTGGCTTACTTCACAAAAACAAGAGTTTGCCGCTCGCACCATCCGACCAAAAATCAATAAGCTACTCGCAGAATTTCTCACTGAATTTCCTAGTACTAAAAAACAAACTACAAAATGGCTTCATACGACTCCAAAAATATCCTGGAAAGCTTTGTATTCGTTTATCAAAGTAAACCAGCATGTTGCGCCAGCAGAAATTAATCCTGGACCAGCAGCAGCCAAAAAGCAGCTCACAAAATTTATCTCACACAAACTAAGTGACTATAGTGATGACAAAAACGATCCATCGCTCGACGGATTATCAAACCTTTCGCCATATCTACACTTTGGCCACATCTCAGCGCAAGAAGTAGCGCTCAAGATACAAGCCTCAAAAGCACCAAAAAAGGCCAAAGAAGTATTTCTTGAAGAACTTATTGTACGCAAAGAACTCTCAGACAACTTCTGTCACTACAACAAAAACTACGATTCGGTCAAAGGCTTTCCTGACTGGGCAATCAAAACACTCGACAAGCACCTCAAAGACAAGCGAGAATATATCTACACCAAATCACAATTTGAAAAAGCAGCCACCCACGATGAAGCCTGGAACGCCGCGCAGCGCCAAATGGTAACAACTGGAAAAATGCATGGCTATATGCGTATGTACTGGGCAAAAAAAATCCTTGAGTGGACAAAGCACTACAAGGATGCCTTAGCAATTGCCATTTATCTCAATGACAAATACGAACTCGACGGCCGCGACCCAAATGGCTATGTAGGAGTAGCCTGGTCAATCGGAGGAGTGCATGATCGACCATGGTTTGAACGAGAAATCTTTGGAAAAATCCGCTATATGAACTACAACGGTCTCAAACGAAAATTCGATATCGAAACCTACATCAAAAAATTCTCTTAGCTACCGAGGGTCGCCCCAATCAAATCTCGATACCCTCGAACAAAGTCTTGTATATCCATCTCAGGTTTACCTTCAATCTGCACTCGCTTAAGCTCAATGGCGCCTGCACTGGTACCAACCACGATCTCATCTTGAATCTGAACCACTTTCCCAGGCTCAAGAGGCTCAGGAATAGCCTGCAAGAGGGTCATTTTTACGATTTTAAGCCGCTTACCATAGAAATAGGTAAACACACCTGGCCATGGCTGAAAAGCTCTATAGCGGTTAAATAAAGCGGTTGCCGAAAGAGCCCAATCAAGCTCACCATCTTGTCGCGCAATCATTTCACAGTAGGTAGCCTGCGAATCATCTTGTGCACTCGGAATCAGCAATCCATCGATATACTCTGGCAAAACTTTAGCGATCAACTGCGCGCCAAGTTTACCAGCTTTTTCATGCAGACTAATATTGTCATCATTTGAACCAACTTCAATTACTTCTTGTACCAGCACTGGACCATGATCCATTTCCGCGTCAAGCTTCATGATCGTCACTCCGATCTGCGTATCTCCATTCAACAATGCTGACTGGATCGGCGATGGTCCGCGATACTTTGGCAGTAGGGAAGGATGAATATTGATAATGCCATGAGGAATTGCATCAAGTGCTGCCTGCGGAACAATCTGCCCAAACGCTACCAGCACACAAACATCTGGTTGATATTTTTCAATAATCGCCGTCAATTCTTTTTTTGAAGCGGGCTGTTCAACCGTATAACTATTTTCCTGCGCCCATACTTTTACGGGTGGAGGAGTCAATACCTTTTTTCTTCCCACCGATTCATCTGGCTGAGTAATAACCAAAAAAGGCGTGATCGACGCCGCTACTAATTCTTTGAAAATTGGAACTACAAATTCAGGTGTTCCTAAAAATGCAATTTTAAGAGACTCCATGTTCTTCATTATATTTTTCTAAACCTTTTATATCTTGTGCCTTATCAATAAATAATACGCCGTCCATATGATCTATCTCATGCTGAATCACTCGAGCAAATAAGCCCTTAGCCTCAATTTCCATTTGCTTACCCTCCTGATCAGTATATTCAACAACTATTTCTGTAAAACGCTTCACATGACCCTCAACTTTTGGAATACTCAAGCATCCTTCATCACTAACATCACGCTTACGCGAACGCTTAATGATAATTGGATTTATCAAAAACATCACACCATCTTCTGTGTCAATCGTACACACTCTCCACAACTTACCGACCTGAACCGCCGCCAAGCCAATACCTTTATTCTCTCTCATTGTTACTTCCATCTGCAACAAAAACTGCTGAAATGACGAATCTAAAATCTGCTCAGCAGTGACGTTCTGAGACTTTTTACGCAATAATTCGTCCGGATGAAATACAAGAGGTAATATACTATTCATACCAAATAGTATAATCAGATACATTGACAGTGTCAACTTTTTATGTTATTTTAGCTAACAAACACGCACTTTTCAAAGGGAGCTTAAAACAATGAAATCACAAACCCTCGAGATCACAACCGAAGAGAAAAAAATAGCAGTTGCTCATTATGCTCTTGCTGCCATCATACTCGTTGTAATCACCATCATTTCATTTGCCATTCACCATCAAACCCTACAAAGCACAACGGGCCAATCACACTTTTACTGCTGGCTTCCTGTAATAATTTCAGGGGGATGGCTATTGCTTGGACTCCTTGGCGCAATCAATTTTAGAAAGAAAAAGCAAGATGAAGGGTTTAGCTTCAAATGGTTCATCCCAACACTCTGGGGTGGAATTACGCTCTTTTTAAGCATCGTCGACTTTGACGAAGATTTCAATGAACCTCTCAATAACCCATAAGGCACCCGCACAGCTCTCCGGAGCTGTTTTTTTATGCTATACTCTTCACATGAATAACCAACCACTACTTTTCGGCGATATTATTAAAAATCGCCCAGAACAAAAAAAACCACCGGCTCACCAGTGGCAAGAATTTGCGTTGGAAGTTATAGAAAAATTACAGATTCCTGGATTTAAACGAAACTCAGTTTTTAAAGCATGCAAAGAATTTTCTCGTCCAGTGATCGAAAAAGCTGTTAATGACACACTAGAACTCTGCAAAGAAGGGGAGCAGTGGAAATACTTCTTCAAGCTATTAGCAAGCCAGAAAGCTAAGCAAACATAAACTCAGCTACCATATAACCAACACCAAATGGAGCCTCATAAGAAAGTATGTTTGATTTTATATTTACGTCATTCAAAATCCCCGCAAGAATAGCAAGCGGGAAATGCCCAGTAGTACCTGATGCTTCTAAAAGCTTTTTATCAATAGACACGAGATCCTTAAGCTTTGCAGAAGTAATAATCTGCTGAACTACTTCATCATACTCGGCAGATTTTTCATCAAAGCCACCTGGAGAATCCTTGGTTAACTTATTTGATAAGTCAGTAGAAGCAATAACCGCAAATCTTCTATCTATTGCTGACAATGCATCATTGAGAAACACACCAAACTCAAAGTGCTCCTTCATATCCATGCCAGGAGAATAGGTAATTGGAATAATTTTTACCTGCTTAAGATGCTGAGTTAAATAATAAAGTGGCACACCAAACCCGTAGTCAATTGATTCATCACTCGTAAGAACAAAAGTGGTATTCTTATGCTGCTCATCTCCAGCTCGTATTTTTTGAATAGCATTAGTATCTCCATGATACTCTTGCTCCAAATCAAAATTTCCAAAATCATTATAATGAGCTACATACTTGGGTGACAAATTAATACTAAATGCATCTGGCAGCCCTTTGCCAACAGGAGAAATAACCACAATAGTGTCGGGTTTTGTCACATACAAATCCTGCTCAAGTTTTTTCATTGAGGCAATAGTTTTCTCTAGTTTATCAGTATTTTCCTTTCCAATCTCTGGAATCATTACTGGTGGATGAGGAGTGATTGCTGAAAATACTATAGACATATTTACTCTATTGGGTCACTTAATTTATGAAGTTCCAAAACAGAAGTAGGAACCACAGTCACATTATCCCACTTCCAATTATATTTTGCAAACACCGTCTCATTTGGAATCTCACGTCGCTGCGTGCCAGAAATCACATAGACCCTTGGGTCATGTGGCGACTTAACTAGCTCACCATTAGGAAGATAAATAGGCGCTCCATCAGAATAGGACGTTAGCACATCTTGAGCAACAGTTGTCACGCGCTTATTTGGAAAGCGCATATTTTGAATAACAGGATTTAAAATAATGTGTCGCTCACCATTTTCAACATAATAAATATCAGAACTATCTACAGCCTGAAGAAGTGCACCAGTAGGATAAGCACTTTCAAGTGTAACCGGCTCACCTTCATCATATCCTGCTAAATCCGCAATCTCTGCATCCTCAATTTCTTCCCAATTAAAGCCAATT
Source organism: uncultured Gammaproteobacteria bacterium (assembly GCA_964470025.1). GTDB lineage: Bacteria > Patescibacteriota > Patescibacteriia > Buchananbacterales > UBA6539 > CAYXZR01. Next base: position 7,909 of record CAYXZR010000021.1, read on the forward strand.
TGCCGAAATACTTCTGGTGAAGTGATATGACGCAACTGATCATCAACAACTAAGTAAATCTTATCCTGCGGTGTACGTAAGAGTGAATAGTTAGAAAACTTAATTTCTGGACCAAGGGGATACCCCTGAACAACTCGATCACTTGCAGTTACAATCTTATCAGGATCAAACCGTGAAATCAGTACACCATAGGTAGCAATTCGCCGGCGCAAACCATCCTGAAGCAGATACACATGGGGGCTATCAGCAGATTTTACTAATGTTCTATCCGGAAAGCGTACACCCCAATAACGCTGCCAAAGTTTTGCAAAGCTTCTATTTCCTGCGATATGAGGCGTGTAATTATACAGACCAGCCGTAGCATTGTTTTGCGGTATCACCAGCTCACCTGAAACCTCATACTGCTCACCAGCACGAAAGTTCCAATCGGTTGGTCGATCAAGGTACTGACGAAATTGCCATGCTGCACCATCAACCTGTTTACCAAAATGTAAAACATTGGGATGACACGAGCCGCCATCAGGGCAACGATATCCCATTGCTCGCTCTAGACGTTTAGTACTTGCAACTGGATCTTCAATTAAGCTTTGCTCTTTCTGCAAGGTAGTAAGAAGTAATTTTGGATTTACCTTGCTTTCCTGAGCAGCCTCCCAAATAATTGTCGACGCCTTCTTCGGAACACCCTCGTAGTTAAGCATTGTCTTGCCAGCAAGCGAGCTATTGTAATCACGTAAGAATTGCTCGATTTCACGAGGAGACATTGAAGTGTAATCTTCAATTTCCTCGTCAGAAATAATATTATGAGGATTAAAAACAAACTCCGAACTTACGGCTAACACCAAGTGCGGTAACAGCAACAATGCAACACAAAAAGTGTAAAAAAAATGTTTAATATGGGATATAACCATAGACTGTCAGTATAGCATAAACACTAGTATTCATGCTAAATATTTGGTAAAATAGCGGTATATGCAAACCACACTACTAGGAGTTAGTATCAATACAGAAACTCTGCCTCAAGTTAAAGAAAAAATAAAACAATTTCTCAATTCCAACAAGCAACATATTGTCGTCACTCCAAATCCCGAATTTTTAGTAAATGCGCAAAAAGATAGGGAGTTTAAAAAAATTCTCAACAGTGCAGACTTGGCAATTGCAGATGGAGTAGGAATGAAAATGGCAGCAAAACTCTATGGAGAAAAAGTACACCGAATAACCGGTGTTGATTTTATTTGGGACTTATGTGATATTGCTGCTAAACAAAACAAATCTGTTTTTCTTTTGGGGGGAGCACCTGGAGTTGCTCAAGCCGCTTCAGAAAAAATTACAAAAAAATATCCAACTATTTCTATAGTAGGAGCTACTGATGGTGGTAAATTTTCTGATGAAGGTGAAGCTGTCAATCAACATATAATCTCACAAATTAACCAAGCTCAACCAGATGTACTTATCGTTGCCCTTGGTCAAGTAAAGCAAGAGAAATGCATCGCACGCTACCTAGCTCAATTACCAACTGTGCGAATTGCAATCGGCGTAGGTGGAGCATTTGACTTCATCTCTGGCAAAATTAGACGGGCTCCTAAGATACTGAGAAAAAATGGATTTGAGTGGTTATACAGGTTATTACAACAACCAAAACGCGCACGCAGGATAGCAGATGCAATAATTGTATTTCCATATTTGGTCATCAAAGACAAAATGCGAAAAAAACTTGATTAAAATAACTTTTTTTACTAGAATAAGGCAATTATGAATCAAAAAATCACAACTCGATTTGCTCCTAGTCCTACAGGATTTTTACACATCGGCGGACTACGAACTGCCTTATACGCCTACCTTTTCGCAAAGAAAAATAATGGCTCTTTTTTACTAAGAATTGAAGACACAGATCAAGCTCGACTCGTAGAAGGGGCAACAGAAGGGCTTCAAGCTATCCTCAAAGAATTTGGATTAAACTGGGACAATCAACCACCAATGATCCAATCAAGTAGAGTAGAGATATACAAAAAATATGCTGAGCAGCTTGTCGCAGAAGGTAAAGCCTACCGATCATTCATGACCGCTGATCAATTAGATGAAATGAGAAAAGACCTACAAGCTAAAGGTCTACCTCCAAAATATGATCGCTCATATGAAAAAATTTCAGTAGAAGAAGCCGAAGCCAAGGCGGCAAATGGAGAAACACACGTAATCCGCTTTGCCATGCCACAATCAGGTGAAACTGAGTTTGTAGACATCGTACGCGGCAAAGTAGCTTTTGATAACAGCCTACAAGATGATCCTGTAATTCTTAAATCTGACGGATTTCCAACATACCATCTAGCAAACATTATTGATGATCATGAGATGGAGGTTACTCACGTTATCAGAGGGGAAGAGTGGCTTCCATCAACTCCAAAGCATATTGCATTATACGAAGCGTTTGATTGGCAAGTGCCGCACTTTGCCCACTTACCATTACTTCTAAACGCAGACAAGGCTAAACTA
>CAYXZR010000021.1:10405-17941 GCA_964470025.1 uncultured Gammaproteobacteria bacterium
CTATCAAAACGCCAAGGGGATGTAGCAGCTGAAGATTACCTCAAAAAAGGCTATATCAAACAAGCACTTCTAAATTTTATATTACTACTTGGATGGAATCCAAAATCAGACAAAGAAATATAAAATTTAGAAGAAATGATTGAGAGCTTCTCACTTGAAGCTATAAATAAATCAGGAGCAGTTTTTGACCTCCAAAAATTAGAGTGGCTCAATGGTGTCTACATTCGCGAACTAAGCATTGAAGAGCTCACCGAGGCTGCACTGCCATTTTTTGAAGATGCAGGAATTACCACTGATGACAGGGAATTTCTACAAAAGGTAATCGCTACAGAACAAGATCGAATCAAACATCTCGATGAAATAGTTTCAGCTACTAAATTCTTCTTTGAACTACCAAACTATGAAGGGGAGTTGCTTGTCTGGAAAAAAATGACCTCAAAAGACGCACAAACAAACCTTAAGCTCTTAAATGAATATATTGAAAAAATTGATCCAAACGACTGGGAAACAGTCAAATTAGAATCAGAAATCAAAAACCTCATTGAACATCACAAGCTTAAAACCGGTGAGGCGCTCTGGCCATTACGCGTGGCCCTCTCCGGACAAAAAGCATCTCCAGGACCTTTTGAAATCGCAAATGCCCTTGGAAAAGAGGAGACCATACGACGCATCTCAACAGCTATCGAAAAGCTACAAAAATAGTATAAAGTATGCTATAATATTAGTGTATGCTATTCGAGAAATGGGAAAGCTTAGCACCACGAAAGGGGAATAAACTTAATTGGCATGTCGCAAGCCTGTTGCTATTTTTTATTGCATCAGGTTTTTTTGCTATTTCACTTTTTACTCAAAATATCACCCCAGCCTCAGCAGAAAAAACAATTACCGAACTAAATTTTGAAATTGATGATAAAAGAGATGATATTAAGATATTAGAAAAAGAGATAGAGGCCTATCGTGAACAAATCAATTCAAAACGAGATGAAGTAGAAACTGCACAAGATCAACTAGCAATTATTGATAACCAAATTGCAAGTAAACAACTAGAAATCGAGGCCACCGAGCTAAAAATCGAAAGCACAAACGCAGAGATTCAGAAACTCAATCTAGAAATCAACCTCACACTGCAGTCAATTAAAGAACAAAAAACTAAACTTTCTGAATACATTAGAATTATTTACCAGTCAGACCAAGTAAGTTACCTTGAAGTATTACTTCTGAATGATTCGTTTACAGAATTTTTTGACTATATTCAACAAACAGAATCAATTCATGGTGGGCTAAATGAAGCGCTTGATAATCTAATTGAGACACAAAAAGAACTAGAAGCACAGCTAGCAAAACTTGAGCAGCAAAAAGAACAAGAAAATCAACTAAAAAATGCGCTACTAGAACAAAAAGCAGAACTTGAAGAAAAGCAAAACGCACAAAGCGAAATAGTATACCAAGTACAGCTCAGTCAAAAACAATATCAAAACTACCTTTACCAGCTACAAATAGAGCAGCAGCAAATCAACGCAGAGATTAATGGTCTCGAAAAAAAGTTACGAGAAGAACTACAACGACTTGAAGAAGAAGATAGAATAAGTCAACTTGGCTCATCTGCATTAAGCTGGCCTATTCCACAAAAAGGAATCACTGCATACTTTCATGACCCCGATTATCCATTCCGATATTTATTTGAACATCCAGCAGTTGACCTTCGAGCATCACAAGGTACTCCAATTAAAGCACCGGCGAATGGCTACGTAGGTAAAGTAAAATTTCCTGGAGATACCTCATACTCATATATTATGCTTATCCATGCTGATGGTATTTCAACTGTCTATGGACACATCTCTGGCGCAACAGTCAGTGAAGACGAATTTGTAACCAGAGGCCAAGTCATAGGCTATACCGGCGGCGCACCTGGATCAATTGGTGCCGGTAATCTAAGCACCGGGGCACACCTTCACTTAGAAGTTCGACTCGATGGGATCCCAGTAGATCCATTACAGTACTTACCATAGTCTCCTATGTCAAAATTTTACGCGTACCTAACCACTATAGTAATCTGGCTCACAGTTATAGGAGTAGGGTATGGATACTTCGTCAATCGAGAATTATTCCAAAGCATTGGTGACATGATAGTATCGCTAGCACCATTCATCGCATTCTTTTTAATGGCAATCATCATCTTAACAAGGGACATAAAATACAAAAAAAGAGCGGAGCAACGCCAAGAATTTTCACGTCACGTTCAACTCTTCTGGGGACAATCTATTCAGCACGATCTGCTCATGTACCTGACACCAGCGCTAATACTTGCCATACCTTTTGTAAATAGTACTATCCCAGATGTATCTGATGTTGTCCAAGCATGTAGTGCATATCTTGCTATGGCATACCTTAAAGTTAGTTACTGGAAAGAATTATAAAAAGAAAAAAGCCTGGTATAAACCAAGGCTTTTTAAAAGATCAAGAGGGGAGGGTGGCAGAAACCTGTGAAACAATATGCATGAGCACATTGAGAACTGATGAAACTAATTCAATCACAGTTGACGCCAAGTCTGGCAACATCCATTGAAGGATAGCTAGCAAGAAAACAAAGGTGAGCCCCGATCGTAACGCATACAACATATAGTTTGCGCAAATAATTAGATAGAGGGTCGAAACACAGGTCGACAAACTCTGTGCTTAGCTAGCTGCCAATTTACCCCTCAGAAACACATTCGAGATTCATCCTGCAAAAGTACTTCAAAGGGGTAAAACAGATTATCAAAGAATTTATTTACCTATAACAAAAAAATAACATCCTGTCAAGATAATTAAAATAATATGAAAAATAAACATTTCCTTACACTCAAAAGCGAACTTCTACCCTTAACTCTAATACTCCTGAGCTTCCTTGGTGCATTCTATTTTTATTCTGTATTTCCTAACACCGTTCCAACTCAATGGAGTAGCAATGGTGATGTAAATAATGTCAGCTCAAAAGAATTTGCAGCATGGTTCATGCCAATTATCACTGCTATACTATATGCTGTATTCTTGATGCTACCGAGAATTGATCCAAAATCAAAAAACTACCCAAACTTCATCACGCCATATCATATTATTAAAAACAGTGTAGTGTTGCTACTGTCTTTAATATATCTAATTGTCAGCTTAGCCGCCATTGGCGAAATTCAAAATCCAGCCACTTGGATTATAGTATTAGTCGGAATACTCATTGCCACCCTGGGATCACAGCTAGACAAGCTAAAACAAAACTGGTTTATAGGAATCAGAACACCATGGACATTGGCAAATGAAAAAGTATGGCAGCAAACACATATACTAGGTAAAAAAATATTTACCACAGGAGGAGTAATATTAGCAATCTTACCACTAGCGGCGAATAAGGAAGAACTCTTCTTCCTAGTTCTTATCTCCATAATAGTTGTTATGGCCCTTATTCCGGTGATCTACTCGTTTGCCATATCCAAAAAACACTAAATAAATGAGAAGTCACTACTAAAATACTTATCAGGCGCTGCCTCTAAGGCATCCCAAATCACTTTTGACGCAGGACGAGGAGTGCCAATATTACAATTCTCATTGAGATCAATATAAGGACGAAAGTTAAACTCGTTAAAAGTACCATTAACATCAGAAAGGGGCTTGGAGATGTCAGATGAAATAATATCATACCCACTAATAAAGATACCGTGTTCATTTGAAAACCTTTCGCACATCTCCACAGTAGATTCATGAACTTGCTCCGTGACATCAATATAGTCAGTACCAAGGGAGGCAGGAATTTTCTTTTGCAGTTTTAAAAGCACATCTTTCGGTAGAATACTTTCAAGAGTTAGGTTTTTCTCCTTAAGTATCTCACGTGTGGCATCATCGACAACCAAGTGGTGGTTTGTACAGGCTATATCATCTCTTTTACCACGAAATGGTTCAGTATTTTTTTTAGCAATAAGTTCTGAGATAGTAGATAAACCATCTCCCACAACATTAGCAGCACGACGCTCGACACATCCCACAAAAGTACCCGCCACCACAAGCAAGCGAAAGTCTACACCTGAAACTTGCTCTTCAATTAGAATATCTTTTTTCGTACCAGCTATAACCAAACAAAGCTTCTTAACTTCATCGAGGCCATTTACATCAGTAAAAACATTTTTACTAAGTGAAGAATCGACAGGCTTTACCACACAAGGAAACGTGAGTGAAAGTGTGCTAAAATTAAAAGTGTTTAACTCCGAATGGCTAATTACTGCATATGTTTTTGGCACCGGCAACCCACATTCAGACATCTTCTTCTTTTTTAGATCCTTATGAATGAATCTTTTTTTCTCCTTAGTGTCAGTAAAGTGCTTGGCAACAGGTAGGCCTGTAAAAGTAAAACCCTTACCATCTTTTTCTACCTTAATTCTCTTTGACTCTGGGACTTCATAAAAAGTGTAGCCACGCTTCATACCTTCAGCTACAAAAAGTGCTGTACGCTTTCTTAATTTTTCAGGTGATTGTATTATTTGCATTATTCTTTATCATTTTTTAATGGATGGAAATCAGTATGTACTTTTTCTGCATAACGATCAGAGGCGTGTACATAACGCGTAGTAGTATCAAGGCTTTCATGTCCAAGTAGAATTTGAATAGCTGCGGGATTAGCGCCTGATTCAGCCAGGTAGGTGGCAAAACCATGCCGTAGACTATGAGCAGAGGTAGGGACATTAATCTTTAATTTCTCACGATAAAATTTAATTCTCTCTTGAAGGTAATTTGTAGATATACGCCTCTTATACGCCGCACTTACCGTAGCATTTCTACCTCGCAATGGCAAGAATAGAGCTGTAAATGAGTCATTTCGTGATTCTAGGTAAGTCTGAAGGTGTTTAAAGGCACGTGGGGTAAGATATACAAATCTCTCCTTACGACCCTTTCCTTGGATAAAAATGTGACCAGAATTATCTATCTGATCTCTATTTAAATTGATTAGCTCAGAAATACGCATGCCTGTAGAAAAAAGCACTTCAAGCATTGCACGATTTCGCAGTGAGACTATATCATTGGACTCCAAGGTACTAGGTGCTTCAATTAGTCTAATTAAGTCTCGCAACTCAGCAACCTGCGAATGCTTTTTTTCAGTTTTAACCAACTTAACAGCTTCAGGAGGAAGGGGACAGGGGAGATCCATGTCTATAAGGTACTTCAAATATGATCGAAGTGCAGATAACGAACGATTAATAGAACGTGCCTGAAGTTTTTTGTGACTTTTATTATCTTTAGCAGTCTTTCTATCTAATGATACTAACTCGGCCTTAAAGTATGCGATACATTTTTTATCAATATCAGAAAAGGAAAGAGAGGAGGAGACTAGAAAATTTTCAAAAACTTTTAAGTCACGTGAATAATTATAAACAGTCTCACTAGAATAGTTGTTTGTTTGTAGATGTAAAAGATACTCTTCAAAAAACGGCAAATAAATTGTATCGTTAGTTGTCATAAATATTTGTGTCGCAAAATATATAATCTACTACCATATGCACCAATAGGGAATTCACGTTAATTACTTAAAATCACTCCCCACTTAAACTATTAAATAAAACCACACTAATTATTAATAGATACTTATCCTTAATAAGTAGTAGCAAAGTTAAGCCGAGTAACTACATGCACTAAATCTAAAGGTAAGTATACCATAAATATAAACTGAGTGTAAGAGTTATTATACCCAGTTTATATAATGCTTAAATAAGCCAAAATATTAACTAATATAATACTCTTAATTTACTTACGCTAAAACCAGATATACAGTATACAAATGTATATAAATATATTTTATGTCCTTCCAAAAAATCGGATTTATCTAGAATTAACCAAGATGTCTTCAAATCTAAATGAATACTCACCCTACTTAAAAGTGCATTAGAAATACATTTTGCGACACAATATCTATTTGAACTATACACAGAGCTGAGTAATCTCTTCTTCTAGCTTACTTCGTTTTTGCTTAGATAAGCGCATTAATTTAAGACCCTTAGTGCACTTCAAAACATCTTTACACAAGACACAATTATTATCGAGTAAAATCTTTTTTTCTCTATGAGTTAGCGTAAGTAACACTGTCACTGGATATAAACTTTTATCATGAATCCAACTTTGTAAATTATTTTTTTTTGGATAATCCCAACTGATAACTGAAATGCCCGTACAGCGTGAATACTTAATGACCTCTGAAGTAATACTTGTATTTGTAACCAACCAACTTTGCACTTCCCCCTTCATGGGCTTTGCACCAGAATTACGTTTTGCGACCCATTGCTTTTCAATATCTAAGAAACGTGCATGTGTATACAATATCTCCTTAGTAGCAGTTTTTCTTCCTGGGGTACTGTGAAATTTTGCCTCAATGATTGCATGAATGTTTTTTTCTGCGTATTCAGCCACTACATCCACCTCATGAGTAATGCACAGCCCTCTTAGCACTTGATTTGTAAATACCTTATACCCTGCATTACGCAATAATGCTGCAACGTATTGCTCAAAAGGAAATCCATCTGGGCCAAGCTGCATAATAGCTCGCTTTAAACTATATTTAGCTGCGTGTGATTTGTTTAGCTTTTTTAACAAACTAAAAGCATACTTATAAATTTTTGAAGTAGACATACCATCCTCTACCCTCTTCTCTATGTCAGCAAGTATTCTATCAACTTCGTTTTGCGACGCTCTAGCTGCACGTAGCGATGTAGATAACTTGCTTGGTAAAAAAGGCTCTTTTTCTCCACTAGCCTTAGTAATATATATACGGCCCATATCTCCTTACTTATAAAAAACCTTTTCTCCAAAACGAAGATCTATATACTCCAGAGAATCAGTTTTTTTTCTTATGACAGTGAGTAAGCGCGTAGCTTGATCTGAAGCTGACTCATTAGTAGTCAATATAGCATACCATCCCCCCTTGCTGACAAGGGTTACATCTTCTGCAAACAGGCTGCGGATTGTAAAATGACTAATCTGAATATCTTTAGATACTTGCATTATTATAGTATTAAAATCGAGAACAAAATTAAGCAACTGATTATCAATAATTAAATCACCGACCATTACATCAGAATTACTTTCATCAAAAATTGTTGGCAACCCAAGTGAACTATACGTAGAGCGTATAACACGAGAATTCGATGTACTTTGAGCAATGGAAGCTTCAGAGGGTATTAACTTAGTTGCTGTACCATTTTCATCTATAAAGTAACGTTTTGAGTCACTCACAAGCATTGCCTTAGCATCAATACCGAGAATATCAACAATCACTTTACCCTGAAAAATTTTCTTTTTTACATCGAAAGTTATATCAGGAAAAGAAACTACTAAAAAATCCTGCAATCTAGAAGCACTTAAAAAAAATGTATTACTCTGCGGAAATATGGCATAAATATCTGTTTCTAAATACTCACCAATAACTAATTTAATCGAGGATTCGTCAATTAAATCTTTATCATTATATATTACTATATCCTTAATAGAAAAAAATGAATTGGAAATCAACAAAAAATATAATGC
>CAYXZR010000022.1:0-6575 GCA_964470025.1 uncultured Gammaproteobacteria bacterium
ATCGATGAGGTGCACATGCTTTCAACCTCAGCATTTAACGCCTTACTAAAGACACTGGAGGAGCCACCAGCACACGCAATCTTTATTTTAGCAACTACTGAGATCCATAAAGTTCCTCAAACAATTATTTCAAGGTGTCAGCGCTTTGACTTTAAAAAAGTTAGTCCTGAGCAATTATATGCACGACTTGATCATATTGCTCAAAGTGAAAAGAAAAAAGTCGATCAAGAGGTGTTTGAGCGGGTTATCGGACATGCTGATGGATGTGTTCGTGATGCTGAAACGCTATTGAGTCAGATTCTTACACTCGACAAAAAACACATTACCATCAAGCAGGCGACTATTATATTGCCGCACTCTGACATTAAAAAAGCAATAGAATACATTCAGAATATATTTGAAGGTAAGTCAACAGAAGCAATAGTCATTTTAAACAACCTTTCGCAAGCAGGTGTTGATTTTAAGACGTTTACTCAGGAGCTTATAGATGTATTACGTAATATGTTGCTGTTAAAAACTGATCCACAGTTAGATCAATACATCAAACAAATATCAACCGATAGTCGAGAGTCAGTAGAAGAATTAGTATCACAGGTAAAAATGCAACAGTTACTAACCTTGATCAAATATATTAGAGAGGCCGAGGTAGAAATTAAGTCTGCTCAACTACAACAATTTCCTCTAGAGATTGCAACGTTAAGGTATTTTTCTGACACTGCACCACAAACTCCCGCTTCACCAGTAGCAACTAGTTCAAAGCCAAAGCTTACCCCTACAGAGCCTGCAAAGCCAAAGGTGGAAAGTAAAAAAGAAGCTAAAAAGCCGAGCAAAAAAGAAAAAGATATAGCTAAGAAGGCAGAAGTCGATACTGAGGGTGAAAGTGAAAATCAAAATATCTTAGATATTACACTTGAGCTGATTACTGAAAAGTGGGGAGAGGTTCTTGCTGGATTGCGAGAGTATAGCCATAGCCTTGCTTCTACACTGATAACTCACCAGCCCGTTAAGCTTGAGGGCGATACTATTCATATTGGATATCAGTATAAGTTTCACCATGATCGAATTACTGAGATAAAAAACAAGCAAGCAATTGAAGACTCACTCATGACTATATTTGCCATGCCATTGAGAGTTGCGACGGTAAAGGTTGACAAATTAGCACAAAATACAGTAGAAATAAAAAGCCAGAACGACTCCTTAGATGGAGAACTAGGAATTGATGCGCTTGCAGCCTCTTTCGGCGGGCAAGTAATTGAATAAGTAGTGCCGGATCGTCTAATGGTAGGACGCCTGATTCTGGCTCAGGTAATCGGGGTTCGAATCCCTGTCCGGCAGCCATAAAATTTCTAAATGGATTCAAAAGTTTTAAATTATATTGATACTCAGAGAGTCGGTGTTTTTGCCATCGAGATGCTCGACGGCTCACCACACGCTGCCACTGTGCATTTTGCATACACGCAGGATCCCTTTGAATTTTACATCGTTACCGACGCTACATATCGAAAGGCAGAGCCACTACTCAAGAACAAGGAAAGTCGCGCTTCATTTGTCATTGGTTCAAGTGAAGAGGATATGAAGACGTTGCAGTTGGATGGTGTTGTTCAACTTGTCTCAGCTAATCAAAAGGGGTTACTAGAGGATGTTTACCTGAAGAAATTCCCAGAAAAAACTGAAGACCTAAAAGAAATTCAGGCTGTCTTTTTTAAATTTACTCCAGCCTGGTGGCGCTTCACTGACTGGACGACACCAGAGGGTAAGTCAATTATTCTTTCAGAATAGAATCTATGAAAAAACTGGAAGTAGTAAAAGGTGTCACTATCAAATACCATGCCAATGGCAAGACTATTTGGTCAAGGGGAAAAATTAAAGATGGCCAGCCAAATGGCTACTGGGAATGGTATCGAATCAATGGCACGCTGAAGCGATCAGGAAACTTTAAAAAAGGTGAACCAGTCGGAGAGTGGAAAACATATGACTCAAAAGGAAAACTTTATAAAACAACAAATAAGTAGATGAGAAAAACAAAAAAATATTTACTACAGCTAACTAAAATCACAGATCGGATAACTTCGATTTTTATTTTTGCAGCGATTTTAAGTGTAATTTTTTTTATTGGCTACGAAGTAATTCAATTATTTCAAAATATATTAATCATCAATTTATCAGAATTTTTACATACACTATCAGTAATTATAATTTTAGTTAAAGCATATCGCTTACTATTATTTTACCTTGAATCACACCATGTTAGCATCAAGTATATACTCGAGATTGCAATTATTGCCCCAGCCGTCGAAATTATTTTTGCAGTGACTGAACGGCCAATTGAGTACAACATCTTGTTTGCAGTATTTTTTGCAGTAAGCTTTACGCTCTACTCAGTTTTTTATTCAAAACTTCGTCAAACTGATGATCAGTATTGCAAGGAGTTTGACACCCACGAAAAGTACTAGAGAGCAATAAGGTATCATGCTATACTAAAGTATGTATGATAGCCACAACTCTTGCATATATATCTGCTTCATTGGCGAAAATCGGCATTATCGGCGCTGCTAGTGCTTATGCAATTTCCTTGCCAGTAAGTTCAATGGATAAAATCGCACGATATATTCCACCGATTGAAGTAAAAGGCGTGTATGCGACTGCATATACTGCTGGTGCAGAGCAACTGCGTGATAGGTTAATCCAGTTAATTGATCGAACCGAGTTAAATAGTATAGTTATTGATATTAAAGATGCCTCTGGGCGCATCTTTTTTGATACATCAATTGAGCTTGCTGATGAGATAGGTGCAGAAGAGATCAGAATCCCTGATCTCAAAGAGCTTATTGACCAACTGCATGAGAAAAACATCTATGTCATAGCTCGCATAGTAGTTATGCAGGATCCACACCTTGCAAAGAGTCGCGGTGATCTCGCACTCATTGGAACAACGGGTGCACTCTGGCGAGATTGGCGCGGACAAGCATGGGTAGATCCTACCCGTGAAGAGGTGTGGCAGTACAATATTGATCTAGCAAAAGAAGCGATTACTTTAGGTTTTGATGAGATAAACTTCGACTATATTCGCTTTCCATCGGATGGACCTGTAACTGAAATTCCGTACACGAAGCAGGAAAAAAATGAAGTGATGAAACAATTTTATGACTTTTTGGGCAAGGAGTTGTTGTACCAGCCTGCGTTTACATCAGCAGATCTATTCGGCATGACATTATGGCGTGACGATGGTATGAATATCGGCCAGCGTTTTGCTGATGCAGCGCCAAACTTCGATTTCATAATGCCTATGGTATACCCATCTCACTATCCCGATGGGTTTGAGGGATTTGCAAATCCCGCAGAGCATCCTTATGAAATCATATATAAAAGCTTAATTAGAGCAGAAAAGATTGACGGCTATGATCCCACTAGGCACGCACGGATTCGTCCTTGGCTACAGGATTTTGATCTAGGTGCAGTATATACACCAGAATTAATTAATGCTCAGAAGCAAGCAACCGTTGACAGCGGGGGAATAGGCTGGATATTATGGAATGCTGCCAATAGATACACTGAAGGCGGTTTAGCTACTAGTAATAATTGACAAAAATGCATAGTTATGCTATAATTTTAACATAGAAATATAGCTTAAATTACATGTTTTCAGACCATAAAAACAACCTTGATAAGAAAAAACCTGGTAAAAAAACCGGAGTTTTTGTGATTTTGACTATCATTACCAATGTATTTTTGATACTTATTGCGCTATTTAAACCTCACAAATGGGTTAAATTTATCAAAGGCTCTAAGCGAGAGATCGAAGAATTATCAACCGGTCAGGAAAACTTTAATCGTTTTTCTAAAGATGTAGGAACTCTTTTTGCTGATCTATTTATTCCAAATGAACGAAATGATCATAAGCCTCGAGCGTTACGTCCAAAGTCATTACTCTGGTATGCAGTTATTGCTGTTGCGGTAAAAGTTGCAGTAACTGGAGCATTGTTTCTTTCGTACCCAACTCCAGCACAGCTTTCTGCAATCGTCTCATCTAGGATGGTAGAGCTGGCAAATGCTGCTCGAATTGAAGCTGGTGTTGAGCCTTTGAAGGTTAATCAAAATCTAGTAAATGCTGCAAGCACTAAGGGTGAGGATATGATTGCAAGAAACTATTTTGCACATGATACCCCTGAAGGAAAGCGCCCATGGCAATGGATTGATCGATCACAATACGACTATGTTGTGGCAGGTGAAAACCTAGCAATGGATTTTACTAGTGCTGAGATGGTACAAGCTGCATTTATGAAATCACCATCACATAGAAAAAATATTTTAAATCCAAAGTACAAAGAAACTGGCATGGCAGTACTTCATGGAAGTATCGATGACCGACCAACAATTTTACTTGTACAGTTTTTTGGTACACAGCGATTTGATAGCACTTCACAAGTTGCTACTGCAGAGCCTGTGGTTCAGCCAGCACCATCTCAACCAGCAACTGCACCGGCTATCGCCGAAGTAGAGCCAGCAGCACCTGTAGATGCATTACCTGAGGTTGCAGGAGAAGAATTAGTTGAGCCAAAAGTAGAGGTGCCAGCACCGGTACAGGGAGAAGCTCCATTACCATTTGAGGTTATTGCTACTCAGGAGCCTATTCAGCAGGAAGTAGTTGTTGAGGATGTGCCAATTCAAGCGTTACCAGAATTTGATACACTCAATGAAGGTGTAATTGCAGTTTCAGTTAGCCAGCGTCCTGCCTATAATACCGTTGATTTATTGATGCGATATTCAAATGCATTTTTTATCGCATTTCTACTCTTCCTAATGATTGCTTTTGTTTTCAATGTAGTAGTAAAAATCAGAGTTCAACACTCATCAGTAATCCTCCAAACACTCGCAGTCGTGGTACTTATTGCAACCATGTTACTCGCAAAACCACACTTTGCCCAAGAGATAACATCAACGTTACTGATATTGTAACGAGTAAGGCAATGTAGTAGTAAACCCCGCTATGGCGGGGTTTTTTGTTGATTAAAATATGCTATAATATTGCCATGAAGACAAGGAGGGAAAAAAATAGCAATAAGTATTCTCAAGATCGATTTACTGCGCTTTCAGCACACCAGCTTCGAACACCGATAACAACTATTCAATGGTCACTGGATGAAGTTCTCAGTGGGAAGTTGGGTGAGATTAATCAAAGGCAAGAATCAAAGCTACGTGATGCCTATGTAGGCAGTAGATTATTGGGACAAACTATCTCTGATTTATTAATGGTTGCGGAGATAGATAGCGGTGCACTAACATTAAATACACAGCTAGTAGATATTAGCGGTATTTTGAAGGAGGTTATTGATTCGGAAAAAGAATTTGCCCAGGCTGTAAACGTGTCAGTTAGCTTGGTGTGTAATAAATCAAAAAAAATTGAAGTTGATCCAACTAGATTCCGTAAAGTGAGTAAATCAATTATTCAGAATGCTTTAACATATTCAAAATCACCAGGAAAAATTAAAGTTTCAGTAAAATATCAGAATCGTGGGGTTACTATTACTTTCTATGATAATGGAATCGGCATCCCTAAGAAAGACATTGATAAAATATTTGATAAGTTTTATAGGTCAAAAAACGCAACAAAGCGCAAGGCTAATGGACTCGGAATTAAGCTGTATATTGCAAAGAAGCTAATTGAGGCTCATGGTGGAAGTATTAAATGTGAAAGCTCAAAAGAGATCGGAACGATATTTACAATAACTTTAAAAAATAAAATCCCCACGGCAGTACAAACCTCATCAGCCGGTATGGTGAGTACGGGGCAAGTGATGAGTGAACAAGAAAAACAATTTCTTAATATCACTGTACATGAACTACGCAGCCCCCTAAATAATATTCAATGGACACTAGAAGCCTTATCACCTAGACTTGAAGGTATTCTAGATACTGATGAATATGCTTCAATCAAAACTATAAAATCACAAACTAGTAGAATGCTGCGACTCGTAAGTGATCTACTTGATGTTGGTAAACTACAAGAAGGAAAATTTTCTCTTGAGATAAAGAGTCTCAAGCTAAATGCAGTTGTAAAAGGTCTTATAGATGAGTTTCAAGTAGCAGCAAATAAGAAAAATATCTCACTAAAGTACAAACAGTCACTTACTGCTCGAAGAGCTAAAATAAAAGGAGATCAGGAGCGGTTACAGCAGGTTCTTAGTAACCTACTTTCAAACGCTGTAAAATATACAGAGAATTCAGGTATTGTAAAGGTTTCGTACTCCATTGTATCGGGAAAGCATCTCGAGCAGACAAATGAGAAACTTGTAAATAGGTCAATCAATATCTCAAATACAAGAAAAAAATATGCAGTTATCGAAGTTGCAGATTCTGGAATGGGTATTTCAAAAATTGACCAAAAGAAGATATTTGGACGTTTCTTTAGAACAAAAAAAGTGCTACAATCAAATACAGAAGGAACAGGACTAGGCCTGTTTATAAGTAAAACTATTGTAGATGCCCATGGAGGAACTATGTGGCTTACCAGTATCCCAAACCAAGGAACAAGTTTTTTTATTGCTTTTCCAGTAAGTAAGTAACTATGGCAATCA
>CAYXZR010000022.1:6585-16414 GCA_964470025.1 uncultured Gammaproteobacteria bacterium
GTAAAATTCGAAGGAATCACCTGGCATCATCTCACTGACTTTTCACAAGAAGATACCACCTATTTACAAAAGCATTTTAGATTTCATCCTTTAGATATTAAAGATTGCCTTGGAGATGACCAGCGCACCAAGATAGATAGCTATAAAAACTACCTATTTATTATTATTCAAATTCCAGAGTTTGACCGTGACTTGAATAAGGTAAATACTCAGCAATTCTATTTATTTGTAGGAAAGAATTATGTTGTAACTATTAGCCAGTCGCGACAAAAGTTTTTGAATAATTTTTTCTACAAGATGTCTAACAATCAGAGAATGAAAAAAGATATCTTAGCGGATGGTTCAGGATACTTGTTGTATAGAATTTTAGATGATACATTTCGTCAGCAATGGCGAGTATTGAATAGAATTGATCATGACATTAGACAAATTGAAAAAGATATTGATTTAGGAAAAGGCAAGAGAGCAGTGTATGAAATAGCAAATTTACGTAAAGCACTAGTTCAAATTAGGTCGATAATTAGTCCACTTCGACTCGCAGTGAATGAGCTGAGTCGAATGAATATTACTTTCTTTCGAAAAGATATTAATGTATACTTTGATGATATTGATGATTATGTTGATAAGATTTGGTTTTCACTCGAAAATTATCGTGATAGGCTATTAAGCCTTCATGATATTAATGAATCATTAATATCATACAACACCAATAAGTTTATGGGCGTGTTAACTATGTTTTCTGTAGCCTTGCTTCCGCTCACTGTATTAACAGGCATCTATGGTATGAATATTGATCTACCATTTGCACAACATCCAGTAGTTATTTGGGCACTTTTTATAGGATTGGTTGTTGTTGATGTATTTTTGTTTATAGCATTTAAACGTAACGATTGGATATAAATATATGCCAAGCTTTGATATTATTACTATGGGTTCAGCCGTGCGCGACACTACGTTATTCACTGGTAAGGGAAAAATTATTGAAACCCCTGAAGATTTGACATCTCAAAAACTCTTAGCCTTCGAATATGGCGCAAAAATTCATGTTGATAAAGCTGAGGTAACACTGGGCGGTGGAGGTGCAAATACTGCCGTAAATCTTGCTCGACTTGGGTATAAAGTTGCAGCTTTTGTTGGGGTTGGCGATGATCAAGATGGTAGGGAAGTTATCAATGCTTTCGATCAAAATAACGTTTCTCTTGACTATGTTCAAGTGAAAAAAAAGGTAAAAACTGGGTTTTCATCAATATTACTATCAGATAAAAAAGAAAAAGATCGCATTATTTTTTCTTACATGGGTGCAAACGAGCATATTCATCTCAAGCAAAAAGATGCAAAAGAAATGAAGGCAAAATGGGTCTACCTTGCATCTCTTTGCGGTCATCAGTGTCTAGATAACTTAAGAAACATTTTTACACTCGCCCATAAAAAAATGAGCAGTATTGCCTGGAATCCAGGATCAATTCAACTTCGCTCAGGAAAAAAAGTACTTGAACCATATTTAAAAGCTACTAAAATTCTAATGCTCAATAAAGATGAAGCAATTGAGCTTGTGCTTTCCGGCATAAAGATGGGACGAAAAAACCCTCGACAGTTAAATAAACCTGTATATCTGCTAAACATCCTGCATGAGTGGGGACCAGAGGTTGTAGTGATTACAAACGGCAAAAATGGAGCGTGGGCCTATGATGGAAAGAAAGTATACAGACAAAAAATAAAGCGCTCAAAAGTTGTAGATACCACAGGAGTTGGCGATGCATTTAATTCAACCTTTTTAGCGGGCTATATTGAAAATAATGGCGATATTACAGCGGCACTGAAGTGGGCAAGTATTAATGCAGCATCGGTAGTTACAAAAGTAGGAGCACAAAATGGATTATTAACTAAAAAAGAATTAATAAAAAAAACATAATATGCTTTCAGGTGGACAACTATTTTATGTATTAGGGCTAATTTTTGTAGGGGTGATTCTTGCTCTAATAGTAAAATCAAAACTAGAATAAAAAAATGATTAAAAGACTGCTCTACAGACAGTCAAATACGATCACGTCGGCCGCTGTAGTAATTGGAGCAGCGGCCTTTATCTCAAGAATACTGGGAATTTTTCGTGACAGAATTTTAGCTGGAGAATTTGGTGCGGGTATTGAGTTGGATATATATTACACAGCATTTCGATTACCCGATTTAATGTTTAACTTAATTGTGTTAGGTGCAATTTCTGCTGGGTTTATTCCAGTGTTTACTGAGTACTTAAAAAACAAAAAAAAGGCCTGGGAACTTGCAAATACAGTAGTAAATACATTAAGCATTACGTTGATTTTATCCGCTACACTTACCTCAGTTCTGGCGCCATGGCTTGTTAGAATTATTGCTCCAGGCTTTGATTTTGAGCAAACAGCAATAGCCACAAGGCTTACTCGCATTATGTTGCTTAGTCCAATTTTTCTAGGCATTTCTGGCGTTATAGGTGGGATCCTTCAGTCCACGAAGCAATTTTTTGCGTACTCACTTGCTCCGATTTTTTACAACATTGGAATTATATTTGGAGCATTAGTATTATCTCGAACATATGGTCTCGAAGGACTTGCATGGGGCGTAGTCTTGGGCGCATGTATGCATCTTTGCATTCAGTTGCCAACATCATTTATGCTTGGCTATCGATATCGACTTGTCTTAAATATTACCGATAAGGGCTTTAGAAAAATTATCAGGATGATGGCCCCTCGTATTCTTACACTTTTAACAAGTCAGTTTAATTTTTTCATAGTTACAATAATCGGTTCTACACTTGCCGCTGGAAGTATAGCTGTATATAACTTGGCCAATAATTTGCAGTCTTTCCCACTAGGATTATTTGGAATATCATTTGCAATTGCTGCATTTCCAACGCTTTCTTTATTGAAAGATAATAAAAAGAAATTCGTTGACACACTTTCACAGTCAATCAGACAAATTTTATTTTTTATTGTGCCTGCCGCTGGCTTGCTAATAGTTTTACGCGCACAGATTGTCCGTGTATTACTAGGAACTGGTTTGTTTGATTGGCAGGACACGCTTGCCACACTTGATACATTGACCGCATTTGCAGTTAGTTTATTTGCACAAGCCATAGTCTTGCTGCTAATTAGAGCGTTCTATGCCCTTGAAGATAGTAAAACACCTTTTTATGCAGGAATTATTTCTGCACTCTCAAACATTATACTGTCAGTAGTACTGATTGATTTTATGGGAGTAGTTGGGCTAGCATTAGCATTTTCACTTTCAAATATTTTATATTTAGTAATGCTATGGATCTTATTACACAATAAGGTCGGAAATCTTGGTAGTCGATTAATTATTAGTACCGCAAGCAAGGTATTAGCCGCAACATTTGTGATGGCACTTACAGCGCAGGCAATGAAATTTGTGATCGAGCAGTATACTGGAACACAAACCTTCCTAGGCATCACCGCTCAAGGTCTTGGTGCACTGGCAATCGCTATAATTACGTATTTTTCACTCTGTCATTTAATGAGGGTTGAAGAGTTACATTTGTTTTTAGAGTCTTTAAGGAAAAAGCTCTATAAAAAAACCAAAGTAACACCACCTCTTGAAGCTCTAGAAAACGATTAAACAGCCATCTTGAAAAAGCCATAAGAATCTGGTATTGTATCGCCATGTCAAACCAACAAAAAATTAGAAATTTTTGCATTATTGCTCATATTGATCACGGAAAGTCAACCTTAGCTGACCGCCTTTTGGAAGTTACTGGAACTGTGTCGCAGCGAGAAATGAAGGAGCAGTTGCTTGATCAGATGGATATTGAGCGTGAAAGAGGTATTACAATTAAGCTTCAACCGGCTCGCATGCAATGGAAAGATTGTCAGCTTAACCTTATAGACACGCCGGGTCACGTTGATTTTACCTATGAAGTTTCTCGAAGCCTTGCAGCCGTAGAAGGTGCAATTCTGCTTGTAGATGCAGCGCAGGGCATACAGGCACAAACAATGGCAAATTTGTACTTAGCTTTGGAGCAGGACCTTACAATTATTCCTGTACTAAATAAAATTGACCTTCCAAGTGCTCGTCCGGATGAGGTTGCTCAAGAGGTAGCAAATCTACTCGGCTGTGATCCCGATGAAATTTTAAGAGTTTCTGCAAAAACAGGGCTTAATGTAGAAAGCGTATTAGAAGCAGTTATCGAAAAGGTGCCAGAGCCTCGAGATGCAAAATCAAAAGAAACCAGGGCTCTAATTTTTGATTCAAACTTTGATGAATACAGAGGCGTAATAGCTCAAGTAAGAGTGTTTGATGGAGAATTAAAAGCAGGTGATGAAATAGTATTTTACTCAACAAATAAAAAAATCGAAGTATTAGAGGTCGGTTGCTATCATCCAAAAATGAAAAAAACTGACAAGCTGATGACTGGTGAAACGGGGTATGTAGTAACAGGACTCAAAGAAATTGGCATGTGTCGCGTTGGTGATACGATTGTTAGCAATACCCAGCAACAGCCACTACCCGGATACAAAGAAGTAAAACCAATGGTGTTTGCTGGTATTTTTACAAAAGAAGGTGATGACTACGCAAAGCTTAGAGAGGCTATTGAAAAGCTTAAGTTAAACGATGCAGCGCTTGTGTATGAAGCTGAGCATTCACAAGCCTTAGGGTTTGGGTTTCGATGTGGCTTCTTGGGTCTACTTCATCTTGAAGTATTTCAAGAGCGATTGCAGCGGGAGTATGATTTAGATTTAGTTGTAACTGTTCCATCTGTTGGATATCATGCCAAACTTACCGATGGCAAAGAAAAAGTAATCAGATCACCACAGGATCTGCCAAAGCCTGAGTTGATTGACATAGTAAGTGAGCCAATCATGAAGGTAGACATTTTTTCACAAAAAGAACATCTAGGCTCAATTATGCAGCTCGTAGCTGAGAAGCGGGGAGTATATATCAATACGGAGTATCTAGATGAGCATGTGGCAGTGCTTCATTATGAAGTGCCACTTACATCACTACTTATTGATTTTTATGACAAACTTAAATCAGTTTCCTCTGGCTACGCTTCTTTAACATATGAACTCCTAAAGTTTGAGCCAGCACATATTGTGAGGCTTGATATCCTCGTTGCCGAAGAGCCAGTTGAAGCATTGTCATCACTTGTGTATAAAGATGAGGCATTTCGGGCTGGTAAAAAAATTGTGAACTCACTCAAGGACTCATTGCCTCGACAGCAGTTTGTGGTAAAAATTCAAGCAGCAATTGGAGGTAAAATTATTGCAGCCGAACGACTCTCGGCGCTACGTAAAGATGTTACAGCTAAACTTTACGGCGGTGACTACAGTCGAAAACGAAAGCTTCTAGAGAAACAAAAGAAAGGTAAGAAAAAGATGATGTCTCACGGTAAAGTAGATATCCCCACTGAGGCATTTATGGCGGTACTTAAAAAATAGCTTCTTGACAAAGCTATTTTTTTATTGTATAGAATAGTTATCATTACAAGCACGGAAAGGCTTGCATCATGTTAGACACTACGGTTCATTTAAACGAAGAGCAGTCAAATGTATTCATTGAGTACGGCTGTGTTATCTCGGTATCTGATAGCTATAAACCACCTGGCGCCTTTGCCACCCTCATTTTGCATAATAAGGAGGCGCATCAAGTATCTATAATTGCAGTTCAAAATAACTACGCTCAGGAACAGGATGTTGAAGATAGCTATATTCTCGTACTTGTTGGTCAAGGGTGTCATATGCATCCTGATGAGAGCCAGGATCCTTTCAGCTTCAGTACGCCCAGCTCAGCTATGATTGACGCATTTGATGATTACGGTAGCTGTGTTATTTCCTTTCATGAGCAAGATTCGCGAAGGAATGGCTTGATTAAAAACCGACAAGTAATGATAGCTGGTAACAGGATGGGCATAATTGCCAGTGTTCAGCAAATAGGCCACTACTTCAGCTATGTAGTTTACAACCCTCAACACACAACGTAATAGCACGCACCTTCTAGACTAGAGTAATCTAGTCTTTTTTTAATATCCACCTAAAAAGCTTGGACCAACCGTGAAAGCAAGCATTGAAATAATCATCAGCACTGACATAAAAAGCCAGAACACTCGTACTATCTTTTTTTTATTTTTTAAACTCATGTACTCAGAAATTATCTAAATTTAGCATTATTATAGATAAGTATATCATTTGAAGGTTAGATTGAAAAGTGATATAGTAATATGACTATGAAGCAGAAAAAATGGCAGATAACTGAACCAATCTCGCAAGAAATCAAAGATAACTTTCCTGAACTAAACCCGCTAGTATTACAGTTATTGGTAAATAGAAATATTACCACCCAAAAAGAAATAGATGAGTTTTTGGGCCCTGATTATGGCACTCATGTCCATGATCCTTTTTTATTTGTAGATATGCAAAAAGCAGTAGAGAGAATATTTACTGCAATAGAAACTAAACAAAAAATACTCGTCTATGGTGATTATGATGCAGACGGAGTGACGTCAAGTGCGATTATGGTTTCAACCCTCCAAGCACTCGGCGGCGATGTTGATATTTATATCCCATTTAGAGAGACTGAGGGATATGGACTTAATCTTGAAGCAGTAAAGTCCATTGCAGAAATGGGTGTGCAACTCGTGGTTACTGTTGACTGTGCTATTGCTAATGTAGAAGAAGTTAAAGCACTTCAGGAACAAGGAATTGATACAATAGTTACTGATCACCATCAGGAGCCACTTGAGCTGCCAGACGCTTATGCAATTATTAACCCAAACACTGAGCGGGAGAGTAAGTATCCATTTAAATCACTTGCTGGATGTGGAGTAGCATTCAAGGTTGCACAAGCTTTAATAGATAAGCATACAGAATACGATGTCGTTTCATTAAAAGAAGGTTGGGAAAAATGGTTGCTTGATTTAGTGGCAATTGGAACAGTAGCTGACATGATGCCGCTTGTGGGTGAGAATAGAACACTAGTAAAGTATGGTCTAATTGTTCTACGTAAAACAAAACGCATTGGTATCCAGCAACTTGTACAAAATGCTAGTGTCGAACTAAAAAATCTCACAGAGCAGTCAATTGGATTTCAAATTGCACCACGATTAAATGCAGCAGGTAGACTTAACCATGCAAGCACTGCATATAATCTACTGATTACAGAATCCACCACCGAGGCACAAGAGCTTGCCAGTGAAGTGCATCAGACCAATCTTCAGCGCCAGCGTATAACAGAAGATATTGTTAAACAATCACTTACAAGTATCGGCGATCCAGATGACCCGAAAAACGAAAAGATTATGATCGCTGTCGGCAATGACTGGCCTACAGGAGTAGTGGGACTTGCTGCTGGACGGTTAATGAATAAGTTTGATCGACCAGTGATGATCTTAAGTCGTTTTAATGGTCAGATTATTGGTTCAGGACGTAGTATTGAGTCGTTTAATATGATCAAAGCTCTGCAACAATTAGATCAATATTTAGGCAAATATGGTGGCCATGCACAAGCTTGTGGGCTGACTATTGAGACTGAAGAAAATTTAGAAAAATTCATTGCCGGCATTCACGAGCTAGCAGGAGAAATTACTGAACAAGATTTGCTGCCAAGCATTTCAATTGACACTCAAGCTCAAATTGCTGATGTAAACTGGGATATGTTTGAATCGCTTGAATTATTTGAGCCATATGGAAAAGGCAATCCGCAGCCAGTATTTTGTGCTAAGGACGTACAGGTTGTCGAGGTTGATTGTGTTGGTAAAGATGATAAGCACCTTCGAATGAAGGTTACTGACACCTCTGGAGTAGTGCGCAAAGTGATTGGATTTGGATTTGGGTGGTGCAAGAAAGAGATCAACGCCGGTGATACTGTTAATATTGCATTTGAAGTAGATGTAAATGAGTGGAACGGTAACAGGGAGTTGCAACTTAAATTAGTTGATGTGCATAAAAATTAATATTCAATTTTTTCCTCAGTATTTTTCCATAGAGTAAATGCATCGCTGTAGTCAGCTATGCGTAACTGAGTCATAGGAATCGAGCGATCTTTTTCAGGTAGCTCGATTTCATCATATATAAAACTATCATCAAAGCCAATCTCACTTGCTTCAGCAGCAGTAGAGTCGTAGTATACAGCCTTCGGTCGTGCCCAGTATATTGCACCAAAGCACATCGGGCATGGATAGCAGCTTGTGTAGATGATGCAGCCTGTTAGTTGAAAGGAGTTAAGCTTTTTGCAGGCTGCTCTGATTGCTTGGATTTCTGCATGTGCAGTTGGATCGTTTATACCAGTTACTTGATTATGTCCCTCAGCAATTACCTCACCATCCTTAACTACTAGGCATCCAAAGGGTCCAACGCCTTGCGCTGCACTTTTAGTAGCTAGTTCAGCAGCTAGCTTCATGTATTTCTGGTGTATATCAGTCATATAGTGTAGTATTTACGTATTAGAATCTTAGTATAGCAAAGAAACATGACAAAAGTAATTATTCATACAGACGGTGGCGCCAGAGGTAATCCAGGTCCAGCAGGAATCGGAGCTGTTTTAGATCTAAATGGCCAGCAGCACACATTCAAGCAATATATCGGCGAAGCCACCAATAATGTAGCAGAGTATTCGGCGGTAATTCTTGGCTTAGAAAAAGCACTTGAACTAAGTGCGGAGCACGTAGATGTTTTTCTTGATAGTGAGTTGGTACAGCAGCAGTTAGTGGGAAATTATAAGGTAAAAAATCCAGAGCTTGGAAAGTTGTTTGTAAAAGTTTGGAATCTACAACAAAAGTTCAAAAAAGTGACCTATACACACATTCCTCGTGAAAAAAATAAGATTGCAGACAAGTTGGTCAACGAAGCAATTGATCAGGCGACGCAATAATCTTGACAAATACACCCTTTTCTGATAGTATACTCCACACTAGGCAAGTGTATGATCGCTCAGTACTTAGTACTGAGAGGAAAGTCCGAACACCGAAATCTCTTCGGAGATGAAAGTGGTAGTGGGTAACGCCCACCCTTTGCAGCGTAAGTTGTTAAGAGGACAAGTGCCACAGAGACAATACTAGCGATCTGAGTTTCTCAGATGTTGCGTTTACTCTAGTAAACAGCAAAAGGTGAAAAGTGTTGTGGTGTCATGTGATGAAAAAGGGATATCCTTTCATCATATCGCTACACAACTCGGCTTCTGGTGACAGATAGCCGTGGTAAACTCTACCTGGTGCAATGCCAAATTTGGTAGGCAGCACGAGCTCAACAGTAATGTTGAGCCTAGATAGATGATCATAATCCCATCTACTGGGATAACAGAATTCGGCTTACAACTGCCTAGTTCTAGTAGAATCCAGCCCCTTTATGGGGCTGGATTTTTTATTGAAAAAATGTCGTAATTTTGCTACTATACCCCCATGAAACGCTCTGAGCTGCTCTTTGCAGCAATTACGCTACCACTAGACTATATTGCAATTATAAGCGCCGCACTCGTGGCGTATTTTGTGCGTTACCTAGCTTTTATTCAAGATATCCGGCCAGTCGTTTTTGACTTACCATTTCCTGAGTACTTTACATTTATTGCAAGTATAGGTCTTATCGCAATTATTATTTTTGCTATGACTGGCTTATATAACATCACGGCATCTCGGGGGCTAGCACAAGAAGTTTCGCAGATCTTTGTGGCATGTAGTGCTGTGTTAGCAGTTGTCTTAGCAGTAATGGTGTTTAGTAGGTATCTATTTGACTCACGTTTTATCGTGTTATTTAGTTATGGACTTGCAATTGTATTTGTTGGTATCGAGCGAGCAATTGTTCGGTTTGCTCAGCGGCAAGGGTATAAGCGAGGGATAGGATTACAC
>CAYXZR010000023.1:0-10321 GCA_964470025.1 uncultured Gammaproteobacteria bacterium
GTAGAACGATCCATATGCATAAGCTGCTTGAGGATTGTCTTCTAAGGCTTGATGCATTTTTTTTAGTGCGTCTGGATCAAGCACAATATCTGCATCGCAAAAGATGATGTATGTGCTGTTTGTTTTTTGAGCGCCGATATTGCGCGCATGAGCTGCACCATGGTTGCTCTGTGTTACTGATGTAATAGGGGCGTTATTATTTTTGAGTTCGGCGATAATTTCTTCAGTATTGTCAGATGAGCCATCATTTACAATGCAAATCGTAATATCAGTAGCTGTTGTTTGCCCTTGAATTGATTCTACGCAACGTTTTAGCGTTTTACCCGCATTGAATGCTGGAATTATAATTGCAATATCAGACATTGGTTTAGGTAAAAACTTTTTTTATTTTTTCATGTAGATTTTCTTTTGAAAAAACTTCGATGACCCTTTGCATGCCCTGTGTGCCTAGTCGATTGGCATATTGAGAATCACTTAGCAGTCTAATGCAGGCAGCGGTTAGGGCTGCTGTGTCTGTTGGATGAACTATAACGCCTGTTTCTTCATCTAGGATAGCCTCAGGAACTCCCCCACTATTACCACCAATGACAGGCTTCCCAGCTTTGTTTGCCTCAAGATACACAATCCCAAAACCCTCTACGTCTGGTCCAATTTGCCTTGATGGCATGGTAAAGACATCCGCAATCTCATACCAGGCGGCAAGTTCTGCGCCAGATGCAGTGTTTGCAAATGTCACATGGTTTTCTGCTTTTTTTTGCTTGATTAATTTCTGGAGTGAGGTTTTAAAGGGCCCGTCACCAACAATAACATAGTGAGTATCTGGTAGATTATAAAGTATTCTTGGTAGTGCTCTAATGACCTGATCAAATCCTTTTCGCTCCACGATACGTCCAACCGAAAGAAGTATTTTTTTATTTTTAATATTATAAGTCTCTACTAGCTTGCTTTTTATTGTCTCTAGTTGTTCTTGGCCTATTGAGCTTGCTTCTATTGCGGGATAGATGACATTGATTTTTTTGCTATCAATGCCTAGCTTTACTATTTCTTTTTTGGTGAATTCACTATTACAAACGATTTTTTCTGCTGATTTTAATATTTTTATGAGTAGCAATTTTTTTGCTTTATATGCTTGTGGCAGTAGTATGTCGTAGCCGTGGGTAAAAACTGAAAAATTAATTTTATGCTTACTGGCAAGCGACTGCACAATGGTACCTAGTGGCAATACATGGCCAACAAGTATATGCTTAATATCATGATTTTTTAGAATTACTTCAAGCTCCTTTAGTAATTTTACTTGTAGCTTTAACGAGTTAGCCTTTTTGATTCCAGGTAGTTTTTTATGATTGGTTTTTAATTGCGCAAGGGTTTTGCTTCGAATGATTGTGTATGACTGTGCTTGGTCAAATGCTTCAGTGTTAGGCATTTCAGGGGCAATCACAATAATCGAGTTAGCTGGAAACTCTTCTACGATGTCTTTATAGTATGTGGCTACGCCGCCAATTTGTGGGAAATACTCTAGGGTTACTAATACGTGTTTTTCCATATGCTATTTTGATAGACGCAGTTCTTGGATTGATAGCCCTTTAATAGCCATAAGACTAATGAAGTAGACTGGGATTGCGATTAGGATTAGTATAACAGGATGCAGCATATTTTGTAAGAAATATAGTAGTATCGTCATTATTGCGGTCGCAGTTCCGGTCTTAAGTAGCATTGGCAGAAAGTCACTGATTTTTACTGCTATGATTTTTTTAATCAAGACATAGTCGATACAGAGAAGCGTGATGTTGGTAATTAAAAATGTTAGTCCTGCTCCATAGTATGACAATTTTGGAATTAGTAGTATGTTCAAAATTATGGCAAGCACGGTGATGATCCCTCTATTTATAGTGTTTTGTTTTTGCTTGTCACAGGCATTCAGGAGGTATCCAGTTGGGAATGCGAGAAAAATAAACGGAATAGCGAGCGACATTACAACAAATGTCGGGATAACTTCATTATATTGTGGCCACAGAAGATTAATTAACTGAGAGGCTAAAAGTGCTAGACCAGTACAAAGCGGCAAGCTGATAATAAGTAGATAACGTATCGCTGATTTAAATGTAGTTACTAAGTGCTCTTGGGCGTGTTTATAGTAGTAGCTAAATGCAGGAAAAATTACTGCAGCAAATGCAGCTGGAATAACTTGCTGGAAGGCATAGATGATTTTGGCTGAAACTGAAAAAAATCCTACAGCCTCATCTCCATCAAGATAGCTTAGTAACACAGAGTCTGAGGTATTGTATATTTTTACAAATACACCAGCAATCGCAAAGGCTGGTAAGATTTTAAGAAAGTATTTAGTAATTTCTTTGTTGTATTCTGGCTTGAGTGAGAAATGTAGTTTTTTCTTTAACAGGAGTAGTGAAAACAGAAAGTTGAAGATACTGGCTAGTAGTAATGCACCGATGAGGTATGCAATGTTGTCAGTGTTGAAAAGTGCAGTTAAACCAGCAATGAATATAATGATTTGCACTAGAATAGTAGCTATACTTTCGTATAGCAATTTATGCTTTGCCCGAAATATGACCCATGCAGAGAGAGTAAATGAATCGATAACCATTATGCATGATGCGAGGTATACTAGTTGTCGTACATCGGCTGGTTTATTGGTGATATTTATTACTAGCCATGCAGCTGCAACGGTTATGATCGCAAGTGGTATTTTTAGTGCTAGTATGTTTTGAAAATATTTGTTTGCTTTCTTGTCGTCTTTTGATGCTTCTCTTGTTAGTATCGGTGAAAGTCCTAGGTCAATAAAAATTGAAAATAGGGTTGTGAAAGATAGTGCAAACACATATTTCCCGAGTTGATCTGGAAATAAATTGTTTGATATAAACCAAAAATAAATAAAAGACAGCACTTTTTGGAGTGATAGCGCTGCTGTAAAATATGTTGTATTTTTAGCCAATTTTCTTTCGGTCATGAATTTTATTATCCCAAATTTTAGTAAAAAAGTAAAGAAAAAGCCCTTACTTTAAGTAAAGGCTGAAAAGATCTTAGTCGCTTCTCTTAAAAAGAGCTGAAGTCTGGCAGAGTTTGAAGCCGCTTATGTAGCCACTCTTGTTGTTTGATCTCAGCAACTAAATTTGTTGCTGTGACACGCTCTTCGCTTGTCATGTGCCCTTGTTCAGCAAAAGCGACTAAAAGCTTAAGGAGTTCCTTTATTGCGAATTGATGTTCGGCTGCATGGTAGTAGGTGTGCGCGCCTGGTTTCTGTGCCTTTGTGATGCGTTCCTGTAGTTGCCCTAAGACGATTTCGGTGGTCGTTTTAGTAGCAGTTGCCATGACAAGTATCCTTTTTTCGTGATATGCAACAGGGTGATTTACATTTATGCTTACCACACTGTTATATACCACAAAGGGTCAATATAGTGATTGACCCTTTGTAAGTCTGAGATAGATTGTGAAATTGTTTTATCGTTTTGACCACTGTGGTGATCGTCGAGCTCGTTTGAGTCCTGGTTTTTTTCGTTCCTTAACTCGTGGATCTCGAGTTAGGTAGCCAAATGGCTTAAGGATTGGTCTAAGTGTTTCATCAAGTACGAGTAGTGCTCGAGCAATTCCATGACGTACAGCTTCTGCTTGTCCTTTTGGTCCGCCACCAGCAACTTTGATTGAAAAGTTTAATTCCTTCTCTTTGGCTACTGCTTCTAATGGTTGGGTTACTAGTCTACTCATTTCAGCGTGAGGAAAGTAGTCAGTGTACTTTTTGTCGTTGACAGTGATGGTTCCATCACCATTTTTGACTAGTCGTACTCGTGCAACAGCACTTTTTCGACGACCTACTGCATAGAGGTAGCTGTGGCGTACTCGCTTTTTAGGTTCTGTTGTAGTTTGTGTGTTAGTAGCTGTCATACTTATGAAATAGTCAAACGTTTAATCATGTGCTGTCGTAGTTTATTTTTTGGCAACATGTTCCATACTGCTTTTCTTAAAACTTCGCCTGGATTTTTTTCAAACAATGTCTTAAGATTAGTTTCTTTAAGTCCACCTGGGTATCCAGAGTGATGGAAATACATTTTTTTATCAGTTTTACTGCCAGTGAATTTTACTTTTGTGATGTTTTCTACAGTTACAAAATCCCCATTATCTACATGTGGTTCATATGTAGGCTTGATTTTACCTCGAAGCTTGTCAGCAATTTCAGTTGCAAGTCGTCCAACTGCTTTGTTAGTAGCATCAATAGTATGTCGTTGTCGTGTAATTGGTGTTGCCATATAGTTTATACAAATTCAATGTGAGCAGTTTCTGCGCCATCACCTTGACGTCGACCAAGGCTAGTAATGCGAGTGTAACCACCAGCTCGTTCCTTGTATCGTGGTCCTAGTACTTCAAGTGCTTTATTTACTGCATTTTTGTCATATACTACTTCTAGAAGCTTTCGACGAGCAGTGAGGTCGTTTGTTTTTGCAATAGTGATAAGCTTTTCAACTAGTGGTCGAACTGCTTTAGCTTTAGCTTTTGTAGTTTCAATTTTTTCGTACAAAATAACACTTGTCGCTAGGTTACGTAGTAGCGCTTCTCGTGGTGCTTTTTTTCTGTCTAGAATTGTTCCTTTATTTCGGTGACGCATATGTCTTATTTAGATTCTGCAGCAAGTTCTGAGATCTTATTAAATTGGTTAAGTAGTTCTTGAGTTGCTTGTTGTAGTGACTCTTGTGGTGTTAGAGAACCATCAGTTTCGATCTCAAGAATTAAATTTTCGTAGTTAGTCATTTTACCTACACGTACGTTTTCGATTCGGAAGCCAACATTTCGAACTGGGCTGTAAATTGCATCAATTGCAATCATGCCAACTTCTAAATCTTCTCGTTCTTGAGTTTCTGTAGGCACGTATCCTCTTCCCTGTTCAACAATAAGCTCCATTTCAAATTCCGCTGATTTATCTGTAAGTGTAGCAATAACATCATCAGGACTTACGATTTCCACATCGGCATTTTTCTCAATGTCTGCTGCAGTTACTGTTTTTTGTCCTTTTGCTGAGATTTTTAGTCGAACTGGTTCAGCTGAGTTAGACTTGATGAAAAGCTGCTTTAGGTTTAGTGAAATTTCTACTAGATCTTCTTTTACATTTTCTAGGCTCGCAAACTCATGTTGTGCACCTTTGATCTTGAAAGCGGTTACCGCACTTCCTGGAAGTGATGAAAGTAGTACTCGTCGAAGAGCATTACCAAGCGTTGTACCATATCCAGGATGGCATGGTTGAATGCTAATAGTAGCAGTATTAACCTTTTCACTTGGTGTGATATCAAATTTTGAGGGTAACGAAATGTTCTCCATACGATTATACTAATTTTTATCGTGAGTAAAACTCAACAATCAACTGTGGGTCAAATGCCTGTTCAGCATCTTTTCCTGTTGGATTGCCGGTGATTTTAATTTTTTTAGTAGCTTTATCAATATTCATCCAAGCTGGAGCTTCATGAGTTTTTAGCGTTTCATCTAGATGGTTAAATACTTTTTTATCTTGCTTAGTTGCTTTGATAGTAATCTCATCTTTTACTTTTACTTGGTATGATCTGATGTCAATCTTTTTACCATTAAGTTCAAACATTCCATGATTTACCATCTGAGCTGCCATTGATCGAGTCTTTGCAAAACCAGATCGATAAATGACGTTGTCTAATCGTCGCTCAAGTAGTGAGCCGATCAATTGACTGGTGTTTCCATCAAGTCGGAATGCTTCTTCGTAGTATTTTCGGAATTGTTTTTCAGTAAGGCCATAAAGTACTTTTGCCTTTTGTTTTTCAAACAATTGTAAACCATACTGGGTCAATCGTTTTCGACCCTTTGGTCCATGGACCCCAGGTGGGTAATTTCTTCGAACTGTAGGATCTTTTGCAGCATCCCCTTTTTGTAGTCCAAGTCTTCGGTAATGTTTTGTAGTATATCGATTCATAGGTATTCAACTAAACTCGTCTTGGTTTTTTAGGTCGGCAACCATTATGTGGAATTGGAGTAATATCCTTAATTCCGGTTACATTGATGCCATTTGCATTTAGGGCTCGAATAGCTGCTTCTCTACCTGATCCAACACCTTTTACAAATACATACACTTCTTTTAATCCCCATGGAAGTGCTCGCTGTGCAGCATCTTTAACAATAACACCTGCAGCATAAGGTGTAGCCTTTTTAGGACCCTTGAAGCCACATTGTCCAGCTGATGATTGAGTAATGGTATTACCCTGTTTATCAGTGAAGCTGATTAAGGTGTTGTTGTAGGTTGCTTGAATATAAGCATGACCAGATGGCACCTGTCGTTTCTGGCTTTTTTTACCCTTTGCATTAGCAGTAGTGCTTGGTGCTGGGGTTGTTTGTTGGTTCTTTACATCAGTTGCTGTTTGTTCCATATAGAGATATTAAGTCTTTTGGGCAGTTGGCTTACGACCAGATCCCATGGTTTTACGTGTGTTACCTCGAACTGTTCGAGAGTTTGATTTTGTACTTTGTCCTCGAGCAGGGAGATGTTTAGCATGTCGAGATCCTCGATATGAATTGACTTCTTTAAGTCGTTTAATATTCATTAGAATTTCTCGTTTTAGCTCACCTTCTACTTTGAATTCTTTTTCAATAATCCCTCGAAGTTTTGTCTCTTGTGTTTCAGAAAGATCTTTTACTCGAGTTGTAGTATCGATTTGAGATTGCTCCATGATACGTTTAGCAGTTGTTGGGCCAATACCGTAAATGTAGGTGAGACCAATCTCAACTCGTTTATTTTTTGGTAGGTTTACTCCAGCGATTCGTGCCATAATTTTCTAAATTAGCCTTGTCGTTGCTTATGTTTAGGGTTTTTACAAATAACAACCACTCGTCCCTTTCGGCGGATGGTTTTACAGTCTTTACACATTTTTTTTACTGATGCTCGAACTTTCATGTTATTTAGTATCGGTAAGTGATTCTACCTTTTGTTAGATCGTAAGGGGTGATTTCTACTTTGACTTTGTCGCCAGGTAGAATTCTGATTTTAAACATTCGCATTTTTCCAGAAAGGTGGGCAAGAATTTCGTGCCCGTTTTCTAGCTGGACCTTAAATGAAGCGGCTGGAAGAAGCTCTAAGACTTCTCCGTCCATCTCAATAAAGTTTTTTCCTGCTGGTTTTTCTTTGGCCATTTATTTCTTTTATAGAAAAATAAAATTCTGCAGCGCTTGTGCCGCTAGAATTTTTAAATGCTCTTATTTTAGAGAAATGCGACTGCGAATAGTCTACTTTAGATTACTATTTAAGTCAATAGTTTTCTGTAGCTCCCCTGCTGGGGATAATTACAGTAGGTATACTACTAAATTAGCCTTTTTGTGTCAAGTGGCTTTCTTGTGATTGGGTTTGTACTAAATTGCGCTTATTTTAGGCAAAATTTGCCTTGATGCGCCGCACTCCTGCGCTTGATGCCTCTTCTTTTTTGATTTTTATTGGTCCTATATCTCCTGTTTTTTCAACATGTGGTCCACCGCAAATCTCTCTAGAAAAAACATTGTCACCTTTTCCAATAGTATAGACTTTGACGACTTCCTCGTATTTCGACTCAAAAACACCCATTGCTCCAAGTTCTTTTGCTTTTTCTAGAGGCATCTCTTCCATGGTTACTGGCAGATCTTCTTTGATTTTTTCATTAATAAGATCCTCTACGGCTTGCTTTTGTTCAGCTGTAAGTTTATCAGGATGTGAAAAGTCAAAGCGCAGTCGATCTTGAGTAATGTTTGAACCCTTCTGAAAGACATGATCTCCTAGCACTTGTCGCAGTGCTGCATGAAGTAAGTGAGTTGCGGTGTGGAATTTGGTTGTTTCTTCTGAGTGATCAGCCAGACCACCTTTGAATTTGCCAGCTGACGCAGTGCGTGAAAGTTCTTGGTGTTTACTAAATTCTTGCTCAAAGCCCTGTTGATCAACTGTCATTTGTTTTTCTTTGGCAAGATCCTTGGTCATTTCTAGTGGAAACCCATAGGTTGCAAATAACTGAAACGCTTGCTCGCCAGATACTGATGAGCCTTCGCTGGAAATTTTTTCAAATTCTTTTAATCCTTTTTCTAGTGTTTGGTTGAATTTTTCTTCTTCTTGTGAAAGGTTGTTGAGTGCAAATTCTTGGTTGGCTTTGATTTCCTCGTATACGTCTGAATACTGCTCAATGATTACTTGTGCAATAGTTGTAGTAAAGTTTTCTGCAATGCCAAGTTTTTTACCATGGCGGATAGCACGTCTGATGAGTTTGCGTACAACATACCCTTGATCAACGTTTGAAGGGGCAATGCCCTTACTGTCGCCCATGATCATTATGACTGCCCGCAAGTGATCAGCGATAATTCGCATTGACTGCACGTCATCTTCCCAGCAATCTGGTTTTTGGTCCAACCCAAGATCGCCTTTTTCAAAAGCGTATTTCTTGTTTGATAATTCTTCGATTTTTTTGATAATCACTTGGAATGCATCAATGCTGTAAACATCTGAAAATCCATTGAGAATTGCAGTGGTTCGCTCTAATCCCATGCCAGTGTCAACGTTTTGCTGTGAAAGTGGTTCGTAGGTGCCTTCTGCGGTCTTGTTGTATTGCATAAACACATTGTTCCAGATTTCTACCCAGTGTGGGTCAGAAATGTCACCTGGTTCACCTTCCCCTGTCCAGTAGAAAATTTCGGTGTCAGGTCCGCATGGGCCGGTTTGTCCAGCTGGTCCCCACCAGTTGTCTTTACGACCAAGGAAAAAGATGCGATCCTCTGGCATGCCAAGTTGCTTCCAGATCTCTGCTGCTTCGTCGTCTCGTGGAATACCTTCTTCACCCTCAAAGCATGTGACTGCTAGTTTTTCGAGTGGAATGCCAAGCTCTTTGGTAAGAAATTCAAAACTCCAGCTGATTGACTCTTGTTTCCAGTAGTCACCAAGTGACCAGTTGCCAAGCATTTCAAAAAAGGTCAAATGAGTTTTATCACCTACTTCGTCGATATCACCAGTACGTACACACTTTTGCACATCTACGAGGCGTGTGCCTTGTGGGTGTTTTTGTCCCAGCAAGTATGGCACCAATGGTTGCATGCCAGCAGTGGTGAAAAGCACTGTTGGATCGTTTTCTGGGATCAGCGAAGCAGAGCTTACTACAGCGTGCTGCTTGCTTTTGAAAAATTCGAGATATTTGGTTCGAAGTTGTTGACTTGAGATATTCATACTTGAGTATTCTACTGAAAATAGCTGATTTTAGCAACTTTATTAGATTTTTTCTTGAATTACTCCTCCGCCAAGGAGTTTTTTACCTTTATATAAGACGCAAGACTGTCCGAGTGCTACGGCGCGTTGGGGTTTTTTAAAGATAACTTTTAAATTACCATCACTTGCTCGTGCTACGGTACAGCTTTGGTCGTCTTGGCGGTATCTAATTTTTGCCTTGCACTTGAGTGGTAGGTTTGGCGGAGTGAGTGTTGTCCAATGTAAGTCAGTTACTATGATTTCTTTACTGAATAATTGCGGATCGTTTACTGTACCAACTATTAAGATATTTTTTGTAATATCTTTATCAATTACATATAGTGGCTCACCAGTTCCACCTCCAGTAGGAATACCATGACGCTGGCCAATGGTGTAGTACATTATGCCTTCGTGTTGACCAATTATTTCGCCAGTAGTTGTTAGGATGTCACCTTTTTTGGTGGGAATTCTTGTTTTTAGGAAATCTTTGAGATCAACTTGACCAAGAAAGCAAATTCCTTGGCTGTCTTTTTTCTTTGCAATATGTAAGCTGTATTTTTCTGCAATTGTTCTGACTTTATCTTTGGTTAGTTTACCAAGTGGAAAAAGTGCGTGACGAATTTTATGTTGGTTTAGCGCGTAAAGAAAGTATGATTGATCTTTATTATTGTCCTTTCCTTTATACAATTGTGAAGTATGCTTACCGTGTTTGATATGCGCGTAATGACCAGTAGCAATAAAATCAGCGCCTATTTCCTTTGCTTTATTTAAAAATAAATCAAACTTAATATCTCGATTACATAGTATGTCTGGATTTGGAGTTCTTCCTGCTTCGTATTCTTTAAATAAATAGTCTACTACATTTCTCTTATATTCTTTTTCAAAATCAAAAGTGTAAAACGGAATTCCAAGTTTTCCACATACTTGTCGAGCATCTGCTGCTTCTTGCTCCCATGGACACATAGTTAATCCAGCAGTTTGTTCTGTCCATGTTAAAAAATAGGCACCAATACAGTTGTAACCTTGCTCTTTTAATAGCGCGGCTGCGACTGATGAATCAACTCCACCAGACATTGCGACAAATACTTTTTGCTTACTTTTCTCCATTAG
>CAYXZR010000023.1:10331-16107 GCA_964470025.1 uncultured Gammaproteobacteria bacterium
TTGCGATTACTACCGTTTTGTTTTTCTTGGTAACCATGTTACTATACCTATATAATAATTAAGCAACTCTATCATGCGAATTGATGAAAATCAAGATAACATGACTACAACTGCAGATACTCCTTCTGTTGAGGAGACTATGCCATCAGATGATGGCGCTGCAACAGATGGAGCTGCTTCAGATTCTTCAGAAGAATCTTCTGAAGAATCAACTGAAGAAACCCCAGCTGCTTAACTGTAGTCATTAAAATCCCGGCACTTCCTAGGCCGGGATTTTTTTATTACTCTGACCATCCTTGTTCGCTGTAAAATCGATTATTTTTAATGTGATTAAATACTTCAGGCAGATATTCAACAATTTCATTAGGAAGATTGTCTAAGCTAAACCACTCAAGCTTGTCACATTTTTCTGGTTCACAGTTTTTTATATCACCTTTATAGTTACTCGTTTTGATAAATACATCGACATATTCTAGGTCATCTTCGCAGTTTCTGTGTAAAACGTGTGCTACTTCAAGATCATTTTTATTGATAGTTATTCCGATTTCTTCTTTTGCTTCGCGAATAAGCGCGGACAGACATCCTTCTGCTTTTTCTACGTGGCCTGAAACCATTCCATACATACCATCTTTGTATCCAGTATTTGCACGTCGTGATAGTAGTATTTTGTTATCTTGCATTAACATTAAGTATACTGCTGCACGATGCGTGTGGTAATTTTTCATTATTTTATAGTTACTTTATCTTTATCAACAGAAATGCTTACTTTTTTACCCTCTTGTATTTTACCATCTATAATCATCATTGCTAATGGGTCAAGTACTTCGTTTTGAATCACACGTTTTAGTGGACGTGCGCCAAAACTTGGGTCATAGCCTTTTTTGCTGATATATTCTTTTAATTTTTTGGTGAATGATACTTTGATGTTTTTTTCTGAGAGTCGTCCGGCAACAATTTCTAACTGAAGATCAACAATCTCGCTGATTTCTTTTTCTGTTAGACTGTGGAATGTAATAATATCGTCAATTCTATTTAAGAATTCTGGTTTGAATGATCGATGTAGTACATCGAGTACACGTTCTTCCATTTCTTTGTGGTCAACCTTTCCTTTTTTATCGCCATCGTCAAAACCAAGTGAGTATTCTTGTATAAGATTGCTTCCAAGATTTGAGGTCATAATGATAACAGTGTTTTTGAAGTTTACTACCCTTCCCTTTGCATCAGTTACGTGACCATCGTCAAGGATTTGAAGTAAGATATTGAATACATCGGGATGTGCTTTTTCTATCTCGTCAAAAAGAATTACAGAATATGGTCTGCGTCTGATTGTTTCAGTTAGCTGTCCACCTTCTTCATATCCGATGTAACCTGGAGGTGAGCCAACTATTTTACTGACACTGTGTTTCTCCATGTACTCTGACATATCTACTCTCACGAGCGATTTTTCATCGTTAAAGAGAAATGCGGCTAGTGATTTTGCTAGTTCGGTTTTACCTACACCAGTTGGCCCCAGGAAGATAAAGCTTCCGATTGGCTTTTGTTCATCTGCTATGCCGGCTCTAGAGCGTCTAATTGCGTTGCTGACGGCTGTTACGGCTTGTTGCTGACCAATTACTCGTTTTCCAAGCTCTTCTTCAAGGCGAGCTAATTTTGAGGTTTCACTTTCGAGCATTCGTTTGATTGGAATTCCGGTCCAACGAGCCACTACTGCTGCAATATCTTCATCAGTCACCTCTTCTTTTAGAATTTGTTTATCTTTTTGAACATTGTTGAGTTTTTTTGAAATGCTTTCAGTTTCTTTTTCAAGTTCAGGTATTGTGCTGTATTTGATTTCGGCAACTTTTTCTAGTTCACCTTTACGCTCAGCTTGTTCTGCTTCAAGCTTTAACTGATCAATGGTGTTTTTATGTTCTTGAATTTTTTTGATAAGTTCTTTTTCGTTTTTCCACTGAATTTCCAGCTGGGCACTTTCTTCTTTTAAGTTTGCTAACTGATTATCAATTTCTTTTGTCTTGTTTTTTGCTGAGTTGCTTTTTTCACGAAGCAATGCTTGTTTTTCAATTTCAAGTTTTGTTATGCTTCGTTTTAATTTATCCAGCTCATCAGGCATGGAGTCAATTTCCATTCTTAGTGCAGATGTTGCCTCATCAATCAAATCAATTGCCTTGTCAGGTAAGAACCGATCTGTGATGTACCGAGTCGATAGTTCTGCAGCTGCAATAAGAGCATCATCGGTGATTTTAACACCATGATGAATTTCATATTTTTCTTTAATACCTCGTAAGATCGCAATAGTGTCATCAACTGTAGGTTCACCGACAAACACTGGTTGAAAACGTCGTTCTAACGCTGAGTCTTTTTCGATATACTTTTGATACTCTTTGAGTGTTGTAGCACCAACAGCGTGAAGTGTACCACGAGCTAAAGCTGGCTTAAGTAGGTTTGCTGCATCTACAGAGCCTTCTGTTGACCCTGCACCGACAACAAGGTGTAGCTCATCAATAAAAAGAATAATGTTGCCAGCAGCATCTTCAATTTCTTTTAGTACTGCTTTAAGACGATCTTCGAACTCACCTCGAAACTTAGTGCCTGCAAGAAGTGCTCCGATATCAAGGGAAATAACTTTTTTATTTTGAATACTATCCGGTACATCTCCTGCAACAATTCTTTGAGCAAGCCCCTCTGCAATTGCTGTTTTACCTGTGCCCGGTTCTCCGATTAGTACCGGATTGTTTTTGGTTCTTCGAGATAATACCTGCATTACTCGACGGATTTCAGTGTCGCGGCCAATAATTGGATCAATTTTTCCTTTTTTTGCTCTCTCAGTAAGATCTATGCCGTATTTTGATAGTGCTTGAAATTTTGATTCTGGTTCAGGGTCAGTGATTCGCTGTGATCCCCTAATTTCTTTTAGAATTTTTAGTATTTGTTCCTCAGTCACACCGAGATGAGTCATTAGATCACTTGTTGGTGAAGTGACCTTTAGAATTGCTAGTAGAAGGTGCTCAGTACTTATGTATTCATCACCAAGTTTTTGTGCTTGTTTATCTGCTTCAATAATTATTTTTTGTATATTTTGATCAGTGATATGTTGTGGTGATTGTTGACTTTGTTGTCTTGGTTGACTTCTGAGTATTTGCTCGATTCCCACACTTAACTTATCTAGATTTATTTCTAGTTTTTGTAAAATAGTTGGCACTGTACCGCTTCTTTGCTCAACTAGGCTTAAGATAAGGTGTGCTGCTGTTAGTATTGGATGGTTGAATTCAGTTGCCATCAAGAGTGCTTGCTGGAGTGCTTCTTGGGCTTTTACAGTGAATTTTGGAGTCATATGTATGTTTGTTTCTAATTAGCACTCTAATATAATGAGTGCTAATTTACTATATACATTTCTCTGAGGTGTGTCAAGAAAAAATGCTAATGATTTCAAGTACTGCACCTATGACAAAAATTGATGTTAGACTAATAATTACTATTTTAGGTAGCCTTAATGAATAGGATGGGACTCTGGTTCCCTGTTTTTTTGCTTTTAGATAAATTAGTGTAGTTACCGTAATATCAATACCAAGTGCAACGGCTCCGACAAATCCAATTATTGCAATAAAGTTTTGAAGGCCAAGTATGTATAAGATAAGTGCTGGCATCACGGCACATACCCATGAAGTAAATTTAGGTAGGCCCCAGTCAAGGTTGAATTCTTTCTTGAGCGTTATGCCAAGTGTCAGAAAAGATGTGAAGGTGGTGATTATTCCAAAAACGAATCCGAGTTGAGCAATGCCACTTCCCATAATACTATTGAACCCTATCAACCCCTCTTGGGTTGTGAGAGGCCCTGTTACACCATAAATCGTAATAATAAATACTAGATACGTTATAATAGGGATTGCACTACCGATAATTATTAGCTTTTTCAGTGAGGATTCATGTTCTTCTAGCAGCTCTCTCATTTCTGGAATAACGGATGCTCCTGCCAAGGAAAACATTATGACACCATATGGCAGTAAAAAGTTTTGATTACTAATAAATGATGTGGATAAAAATTCAGTATTGATTTCTGGAATAGCTTTTAAAAATAGGATGACAAGAGCGGTGAAAAATAATCCCAGACTTATTAATTCGGCCTTACTGATGGAACGTGATCCCATGTATATAAGGCTTGCTCCGACAGCGAAAAATCCTAGCGCATACATAAGTGTGCTACCACCAATGTATGGACTAAATAGTGCATGAAGAAATTCACTGCCTATGACTATATAGGCAAGTAATGCACCCGTTAATCCAATAATTGTTGATACGTATTCAAGGATTTCTGCTTTTTTGCCTAAGTATATTCTTGCATAGCCAGGTAATCTCTGATTTGTTGCTGTTCTTGAGGATATTTCGCCATACATAAGATGCATGACCGTCATTAGCGCTCCCATGCCAATAAAATAGATAACAATTGGTATAAATCCAACTTGGGCTGTTATGTATGGTAGGCCAAATAAGCCAACTCCAATTATTGTGCCCGAGAATGTTGCAATAGCTAATAATTTTTTATACATAGTGGCTTTAGTATACCAGAAAAGAAAGTAATGAGCATTTATTATTTGTGAATATAAAAACTCCTGTCATATTTGTACAGGAGTTTTTAAGGAGTATTTTTTTACTGCTTTGATTGTGATGGATTGATTTCACTGAGTAGTACGTTTTCTACGAAAATTCCTCGAGGGTACAGGATTCTTTCTAGTTCTTTTCTTGCTTCAACTTCTATTTCAGCTCGCTTTGTAGTTATTGCTTCCTGGAGAGTGAAGTTGGCAGCTATCATCCGTACTCGTGACTGGATTGTTGGCCTAATTATTTTTTCTACAAATTTTTCTCCAATACTTTGCCAGATTTCTGGTATCTGCTCAGCATCAAGTCGTAATAGTATTGTTCCTTCTATTGCAACTTTTTTTTCATCTTTGGTTGTCGCAACTATTGGTTGGTCGCCTAGTAGTTCAGGTTTGCTGGTGTCAAATTTTTTATTGATATTGTACTCAAGTGTTTGAGTGTTAAAAAGCATTGCTTTTTGCCAGAAAGGGATCTTTAGATGAAGTCCTGGCTTAAAGATTTTTTTAAGCACTCCTCTACCTAAGTCGTATACGCATGCAACGTATCCAGGTGGAACTCTAACAAAGAATCCTTTTAGTACATCATCGACTACGAATGAGTAGACTAATTTATCTAGACCATCTGAGGCCATATACTGTTTTGGTTATAGATTTAAATTGGCGCCCTGTTTGCTTCTCGAGCGTTTTGCTTCTTTTTTGTCTCTTTTTCACCTTTGGATTTGCCGCCAGTGAATAGGTATGCCAATAGTGAGATTATACTTGAAATAACTAATGAAGTCAAAATAAAGATAGCTTTTACTGATGGAAGTATAGCTAGTGCTAGAAATGTAAAGGCTGGGAAAAATATTGAAAATATAAGCTCTTCTCTGGACATTTTTCGGTCTTTTTCTTTTTTTGACCACTCCTTAATGAGAATTTGTGCAAATAAGTAGCCTGCTGCTACTGCTGATATTACGTAATCTTTTTCTGCTATATCAAACCAGAGAAATCTTGTATTGATAAAGTCTGGCCGTTGCACCGAGCTATAGAGTAGATGGAGATTTTGAGTTGAGTCAATACCACCAACAAATACGTAATACAGAATTAAAATTACCAGTGCTTGCACAGAGAGCGAAAGTGCTTTTGCCCAAGGGTGAATTGATTTTTTCTTGAGATACTTTCTTATAGCCTCTTTTTGTCGTACT
>CAYXZR010000024.1:0-14486 GCA_964470025.1 uncultured Gammaproteobacteria bacterium
GAATGATCTTATGTTTTTCCGTAGTCGCCAGAATAAAAATAGCATAAGAAGGGGGCTCCTCCAGTGTTTTCAAAAAGGCGTTGAAGGCCTGCTGGGAAAGCATATGCACCTCATCAATGATGAATACTTTGTATTTTCCTTTAGTAGGAGTGAAGCGTGCAGTACTGATAATATTTTCACGAACATTATCAACGCCAGTATGTGAAGCTGCGTCAATCTCGAGAACATCAATTGCATTTCCGTTCATCACCTCCTGGCAATTTTGGCATTTGTTACATGGCTCTGCACTGCCCTTTTTTCTATCTGTACAATTTAATGACTTTGCAAGTAATCTTGCTAATGTTGTTTTTCCTAATCCACGTGGTCCACAAAATAAATATGCATGTGCTATCTTCCCACTCTCTAACTCATGCATGAGAGTGGTTTTTATGTGTTGCTGACCAATAACATCACTAAATGATTGTGGTCGATATTTTCGATAAAGACTTGATGACATAGAGTTTTTTGACATCTGTTATGGTAGCGTATTTCTAGCTTATATTCAAGTACAAAAAAACAGGCATTTTCTCCTGATACACCTGTTTTTATAGTCTACACCTGTGCTTTTTTGATAATGTTTTCAACTGCAGCCCACTGACTTTGAGATTTTTGAGGGATTAATATAACTACCTCATCCCCCGGCTCACCATGATAATAAGTTACTGCTGCAGTTAGCAGCTTCCATCGCTTTCCGTCTGCCATGGCAAACCACTCTGCAGTTGATTCGTTGCGCACCAACATACCAACCATTTGCTTGCGCTCGATTGGACCAATTTGCTTGTAAATAAATGAACCATTGTTGGCAATGGTAAGCTTCAAAATATCACCTTCTACAAGCTTTGATTTAGAGGCGTAGTTGGCTGGCACCTGATATTCATGACCATCTGCACTAATCATCTTAATGCCATTGAAGACACCTTCGACCACATTTCCTGCCTGTGGATCTTGCGTAGTTGGAGTAGTTTGAATATTGCCGCTTGCACTATCTTGAGCAGACTGCAGTACAGCAGTGAGCTCTGCATTATTAATAGTACCCTGATCTAATAATTCGAGAGCTTTTTGAATATTTTTTTGC
Source organism: uncultured Gammaproteobacteria bacterium (assembly GCA_964470025.1). Classification (GTDB taxonomy): domain Bacteria; phylum Patescibacteriota; class Patescibacteriia; order Buchananbacterales; family UBA6539; genus CAYXZR01. Next base: position 1,115 of record CAYXZR010000024.1, read on the forward strand.
GTGGATTCTAAAATATCACGAATAACCTGTGTATCGTCTAGATCTGGATTGTTTTCTTTTTTCTTTTTTATACCTAACATTTTTTTATTTTTATTTTGGTATAGTAGTATTATTTTAGTACACTAGCTATTTTATAGCAATAGTTATCCACTACAAGGTCTTTTCAGTCGGTGATTGCACCACTTTTCCCAGCTGTGTTCTTTTGAGGATTTCGTTTTCAATTGACTGGCGCTCGACACCATACTTCCATCTTGATAGCTCCTTTATTTCTTGTAATCGTTGTGGATTCCCTATAGGTGGTGCGGCAGTTTGAAAATTAAACGGCTTCAGCGGCTGATTATCTACTAGCAGTCGCACATATGCATTGTATTTTTCAATATTCATTAGATCGTATTCATTCACTGTTGGCTGCATCTGCTTTGCAATAAATTCTGCATCATCAACGCCAATACGAAAGGAAATCATAGTGCCTACGTTTCCAAAGATTGCATCTTTTATACTACTTCCCATTTTCTTACTATCCACTCCTCCACCTTCAGAAAGCTGCCCCAAATACTGATGTGCCATGATTAAATTCAATCTATATTTTCGAGCCTCTGCAAGGATAACCCCGATGCTGTCGGTAATAAAGTTTTGAAATTCATCAATATATAAGTAGAAATCATGTCGTTTATCTTCAGCAATATTTGTACGAGATAACGCGGCCATCTGAAGCTTTGCAACAATAATAAGTCCTATTAAATTACTATTTATCTCACCGACAGTTCCTTTGGATAAATTGACTATTAATATTTTTTTATTATCCATGATATCCCGAAAGTTGAAGCCTGATTTTGACTGACCAATAATATTTCGCACCATTGCATTTTCAACAAATCTTCCCACTTTTGAAATAAGATACCCTAGCATTTCTGATTTGTGAAAGTCTGAGGTTTTTGACATTTCTTGCTCCCAAAAGGACCTCACCATTGGATCTGTAACTTTCGAAACTTTGTACTTTTGAAATTCTTTGTCAGTAAAAATTCTTGGAATGTCTGCGATTGTCCCTGGGTGCTCGGTATCTGCCATGAGCGTCAGCATTGCATTTCTCATATTATGCTCAAACATTGGACCAATCATTGACGGATCTGAAACCAACTTATAAAAAATAGAAATCATTTCTTGCACTGCAAAATCTTGCTGTTCTGCAGTTTCTGCCTCAAGCATATTCAACCCAATTGGTCGATCAGTATCTGTAGGATTAAAATAAATAACATCTTCGACTCGATGATCTGGAATATTGGCAAGCACGTCTTCAGCTAAGCTGCCGTGAGGATCAATTACACAGACTCCGTGACCGTTTTGAATATCCTGTGAAATAAGGTTAGTTAGCAAGGCTGACTTACCAGTACCTGTCATGCCAATCATATACATATGACGCTGGCGATCTTGATGTGCGAGGTTAATCTGTGTTTCGATGCCTCGATACTTATTTTTACCCAGTAGCAATCCTTGAGCGGGTACTCCGGTCGGCGCAGGAAGTTTTTTTGCAAGCAACCATCTAACGTTTGGCGTTGCTAAGAATGGTACTGGAAGATGATATATTGTGGCTAGCTCTTCAGTGTTCAGAATAAATGAGTGCTTTTCAGAAAAGCTGCGATACATATACTGCTCAACTAATTCACCTATTTTGGGTTTTATTACAATAAAACTATTACCATATTCATAGTAATTTAACTGCGTAAAAGAATTAGCCACGTTTTCTACATACTGCTTTGCAGTTTCTTGGTTTTGACTTGCAGCAATAATACGAATATTACAATCAAGTCCTGCTTTTGCGGTTTTCTCTTCAATACCCCGCACAACTTCTTGTTGCATTGGAGAAAGTTGCTCATCATCTTGAGCTGGAGAATTCGGCTGTGATTGGAATATTTTTACAAGCTTAGTTAATGAAACCTTCTTAGAGCTTGCTATTGCCTCACCAACAGACTTACCATCTTGCAGTTCGCGCGCAACCTGCTTACTCTTATAATGCCAATTTCTTTTAGCTGATCTTGCGATAACTTGAATTACGATACTTTCATCAGGCTGTATCTTACTCATGGCATTAGCAAATGCATTAAGCGGGTCTGAATCGAGCTTATTATATGTATTCACTGGAAAAATTGAGTCTCGCTTCAGCGTAACGCCAACTCCATACACCTGAGAAGTTGGCGTAAATAGTGGATACTCTTCAACTGGCGTAATGTGAGCCTGCGGATACTGAGCAAGAAGTTGTTGCTCCATATACTGTTGCATATACTGGGGCACTACAACATAAAATGAAATAAGCCCTTGATTTGCTACTATCTCTAAACTAAAGTGATCATTTCTACCCCTTAACCATGCTGAAAAGCCACGTTGAGCCGTAAGTCCGCCAAGCGTCTTAAACCAGCTTTGTGTAAGCGCAATTTGAGCTCTTATTGATTCAATCGAATTTTTTTCTTCGGTGATCCCTGAAGCTTCCTTTGGAACAGTTATTAAGAGAGTTACTTTATCTAAGCCAATTAAAAATTTACTTGAAGAACGAACAATACTGCGCGCAATTCTTAAAATAATAAAAACCACGAGCGCAATTGAAATAAGTGCTGTTCCAGAAAACAATATAATAGAAAAAGCATCACCAACTACCCCTAATGAATTTTGTGGTTGACTTATAGTTATTTGAAATACGCTAATCATTTTTGTTTTATTTGAATAATGCGCTTTGCTTTTTGTTTTGCCTGCTGCTTAACAAAATAGCTGCTCATTCCTGGTATTATTTTTAACCAATGTATAATTAATGAAATAATCTCTTTTATTTTAATTTTTCCCTTACTAAGTAATACATTGATTTTTTTAGAAGTCTTCTCCCCTTCTGCTTTAAATTCTTGTTTTTTCTCTGGTGATAATTGATTGTATACACCTTGTAAATCTTGAGATAAAATAGATTCAATCTTTTTAACTCTCTCATCAGCCTCGTCTAAATTAACTGGCTGTGCTTGTGTTGATGAGGTTGAATGACTTATACTTGGAGCTTGCTCAGATATGTCTTGTCGTAACTGCTCATTATTAGCACTAGCACTTTGCTCAACAGCTTCTTTAATAAAGCTTGAGTCGGTCTCTGCCTTGTTACCTTCTGGTATAGCAAAAGGGTCACGCTCCTGCCTGCGTGGCATGTTAAATTTTTCAGTTGAATTAGGCCCTCCTTGTTGAGTCATATCTACTACTATAATTATACACAAAATAACAATGATTTAAAACTTTGTTGTCAAGTGCAGTTGTGATATACTGAAATAAATAATTTTCATACTTATGGTCACAAAAAAAGTTATCGAGTTTAAAGACTTCAACTGGATAGATATTACTAATCCAGACAAGGCAACAATGACTGAGCTAGCAGAAGAATATTCATTTCATCCACTTGATGTTCATGATTGCCTCACCGTTAGTCAGCGAAGTAATATTGATATTTATGATGAGTATGATTTCATGGTGCTACTTTTTCCAGTTTACGATCGTGACACCGGAGAGATTGAGCCGGCAGAATTAAACTTTTTTATAAGCCCTACTTATATTATTACGGTTCACCATAACTCATTGCCAGTTTTTAATGAGTACTTTGAACTTTTCCAAAATACCCAGGGATTACGAGAGCAATTTAGCGAAAAAACTCCGGAACGACTCTTGTATAGCATCCTAGAAAAGCTTTATGCGTATGTATACCCTATGATTGATCATCTTTCTGATGATTGTAATACTATACAAAAAGGGATTTTTCATGGCAATCAGGAGAAGATGGTTTCACGTATATTAGAAGTGCGCAGAAATATCATCGATTTTCGAAAAATTATGCAAGTTCATAAAAATGTAATTAAAAAACTAATTACAGAACTAAAGCAAAATAAAAAATTCTTAATTAAAAAAACAGATGTATACTTTGAGTCACTAGTTGATGATACAAAGGAAATTTGGGATGCACTTGAGAATCTCAAGGAGCGAATTGAAGCCCTACAAGAAACAAACGAGTCACAAATTTCTTTTCAGTTAAGTGATCTGATGAAACGACTCACTATTATTTCTGTCATCATGCTACCGGCAACGTTAATTGCTGGACTCTTTGGTATGAATACTGTCGTACCATTTCAAGGTAACCCTGATGGATTTTGGTACCTGATAAGTATTGTTGCGATTCTTGTACTAGGCCAAACAATATACTTTAAGTATAAGCGCTGGCTATAGGCTCTAATATCAAAAAGAAAAACTCCGCTTGTGCGGAGTTTTTTTAATACTACTTTTTATTTTGCTTGTCGATTTGTTTTACTACAAAATCTGCGAGATCTATGGCCGAGTTGGGTTTACCTATGGATTTGGCTGCTTTCTTCATTTTAGTCAGCTTTTTTGGATCATTTACTATAGCTGTTACCTGGGCGACTATGTCTTTGATATTTTTTGCCCTAACGGCTGCGTTTTTACTGACTAGATAATCTACGTTATCCTCTTCTTGACCTGGAATTACTTTATGAATAACCATTGGCAGACCCTTTGCCATACACTCAGAAACAGTTAGGCCACCTGCCTTAGAAAAAATTAAATCAGCAGCACTCATCATTTCATGCATGTTGCTTACAAAGCCAAATGTCTTAACGTTTTCTAATTTACTTAGTGTCGATGATTCAATAGAATCTTTTAGATCTTTATCTCTACCAGCAATAACGATAAATTGCACATTATCTGCATTTTTACTAATTCCATTGATAATTTTTTTCAATTTTGAAAATTCAAACTGACCACCAACAATCATCAGTGTGAATTTATCAGGATCAAGTCCGAGTTTTTTTACTTGTTCAGTTCTACTTACCTTTTGTCTAAACTTCATTTGAATTGGAATTCCGGTTACCTGTGCCTGAGAGCTAGTAACTCCATGGTGTTGCAAACAGCGCTTAACGCTATCTGTCGCTGTAAAATAATAATTTACATCTTTGTCAACCCAGAAGCTATGACACCCATAATCAGTTACTACAATTGAAGATGTAATATCAATCACTTCATCTCTTTTAGAATGTGAAATTAGCACTGCTGGTAAAGGATGGGTGCAGACAATAAAGTCTGGTTCAAAGCCCTGAATAAACGGTGTGAATTTTGATTCAATTGCAAGCTTAGAAATAAGCGTTGGAAGCTTTTGCTGCTTTTTTGAATCAAAGTTTCTATATAAAAATCCCCATACTTCGGGATACTTTGAACTCACATAGTTGTACCCATCGACAAAAAACTTTTTATACACTGTGGACGCATAATCAATTACATCAATGTTTTTTACTGTGACGTCAGGATATTTTTCGATAAATGCCTCTTCAACTGCTTTTGCTGCGGTGACATGACCCATTCCGCCCGTTGCGTAGATAATTAATACTTTTTTATTTTTTTTCATAGTTTAGCGTTTTTTTGAAATTTGGAAACCCTCTGGTGTATCTTTAAGAGAATACCCCTTTGACTCAATATCATCTCGAAGTGTATCTGCCTGAGCAAAATCACCATCTTGTCTTGCTTGCTCCCTCTGAGCTGCAAGTTGTCGAATTTCACTAGGAACCTCTTCTGATTTCTGTTTATCTAGCTGTAATGCTAGTACAGTATCAAAGTGTAGCAAACTTTTTCTTTTTACACCATTTTGAACCTTGCTATCATTTATCATATCCCACATTACTGCAATTGCTTTTGGAGTATTAAAATCATCTGCTAACGCTTCTGTAAATGCATTGGAATAGTCCTCAGACACACTAACATTATCTTCTATGGGAAGACTAATAAATAGATCCCAAAGCTTGTGAAGGGCTGTTTGTGACGCCTCAAGCGCCTCCCATGTAAAGTTTTGCTTTGAGCGATAATGCGCTTGTAGAAAAAAGTAGCGTAGCACTATTGGGTTAAACCCCTTATCAATAATATCTTGGACAATATACGAAGTGCCGTCAGACTTTGACATCTTTCCACCATCAACATTCAAATGTTCATTGTGCAACCAATACCTGGCAAATACTTCGCCGGTTGCAGCTTCGCTTTGTGCGATCTCATTAGTATGGTGCACAGGAATATGTTCGATACCGCCCATATGAATATCAAGTGTTTTACCAAGATACTTCTGTGCCATTGCAGAACACTCGATATGCCAACCGGGAAACCCTATACCATCTTTTACCAACTTTGACTTGAATGGTGACTTCCATGCTTGAAGTGCATGTTCATGCTTGCCTGCCTTGAAAAACCAAAGTGCAAAGTCGTAGGGATGCTTTTTCTTTGGATCTGAGACATCACCCTTACCAGCTTCAGAAATGTTTTTATCGAGCTTCTGACCTGAGAGCTTAGTATAATTTTTAAATTTACTAACATCAAAATATACCGCAAGATCTGTGGTATATGCATACTCTTTCTCAAGTAATACTTCCACCATGGCTATCATTTCTTGAATGTGTTCGGTGGCTTTTGGTCTAATATCTGGAGATAAATTATTAAGCTGCTCTACATCTTGTTCAAATTGTTGAATGTATTTTTCTGCAATTTTTTCTGGAGATAGATTTTCACGTGCTGCAGCTTTTGTCATCTTATCCTCACCAGTGTCTGCATCACCAAGGTTATCACCAGTAAGATGCCCAACATCTGTGTAGTTACGAACCATCTTAACGGTATATCCAAGGTAACGTAACGATCTAACGATTACATCGGCCATAACCATTGCTCGCATATTTCCGATATGCTGCGTCCAGTATACAGTTGCTCCGCACTGGTAAAAGCTTACTTTTGGTGGCGAGAGAGGCTCAAAAAGCTCTTTTTTACGTGTTAACGTATTATAGATATATAATTCATTCATACGTCTAGTATATAGTCTCAAGAGTCATTAAACAAGCTAGACCCACGGGGCATACTGTCGCACCAGCTGCTCTGCTGCGTTTTCTGGGTGCGCCATAATCTCCTTAACAATTTTTTCCATACGTACCCCCTGTGACCCCTTGATTAGAAGAATATCATTTTGTTTTATTCTTTTTTGGAGGAATAAGCCAGCTTGCTGACTGCTATCGAAGTGAAATACTCGATCCTTTGTCATACCTGCATCAATTGCGCCCACCTTAATATGTTGTGATAATGGTCCAACTGCAACTAAATAATCAATGTTTAGTTTTTTTACTGTTTGGCCAAGTGATACATGCTCATCTTCAGCATATGCACCAAGTTCAAGCATGTCTCCAAGCACTGCATAGCGCACTGCACCATCTTCAACTGGAATATCTGCCAGCTGCTTAATTGCAACCTCTGCAGCTACAGGAGATGAATTATAAGTGTCATCAATGATAGTTGCATGCTTAATCCCCTCAACTATATGCATGCGACCTTGTGGTGGTTTTAATTTACGAAGCTCCTCTACAATTTCATGCATATTGAAGTTATAATGCAAGGCAACAGCTGTAGCAAATAATGCCGTATATACTACATGTTCACCCGCTATATCAGGTATTAGCACCGGGAGCTTGGCTCCCTTGTAAGTAATTTTAAAGCTGACTCCTCTTACAATCTTATTATCCTTATCATAACTTACAATACTGTCAGTCCCGCTTACATCTGCAGATAGCTTCTTACCAATTGATATCTTTTTTGTTTTCAGCTTAACTGCTGCGCTAGATACACGCTTATCATCAGCATTGTAAATTACTAAACCATCTTTCTTCACACGCTGTGCAAGTAGCATTTTCTCTTTTGCTAAACGTTCAATGGTTCCAAAAAACTCTAGATGTGCTGGGGCAATTCTCGTAACAATACCAATATCTGGTGGTAAGAATGAGGTTAAATAATCAATATCTCCTGGGTGATCTGCTCCCATCTCAAGCACTAAAATATCTGGATATTCTTTATGCTGTGTAAATAGTAGTGATATTGCTCGTGAGTACAGTCTACACCAAGCAAAAATTGATCGACCTCCTCCCGGTAACCCAATAACAGCTGCTGGTGTGCCCACTTCATTGTTTTGATTTTTAAAATTTGTTGCAACATTAAACTTAGAACTAAGCACCGTTACAATGGCTTGACGAGTTGAGGTTTTGCCAACACTCCCGGTAATTGCAATGATCTGCGGATTATATTTTGCAACAATCTTAATAGATAGAAATCTAAGCGATGTAAATATGAATTTTTTTATTATTTTTTTCATTTTAGTAATCAGGTGGTAATTGATAATGAGAAACTAGAAATTTTGCAATCTCTCCAAACAAGGGCGTAACACTATCGGAAGCAAATCTAATGCCCTTTGGCCTGTCAAGCTTCACTAGCATTACAAACTTTGGATTTGAGACTGGTCCAAATCCTACAAAACTATGAATTGTATCTTGACCATACCCTCCTTGCTCAGAAGCTACCTGCGCAGTACCAGTTTTACCTGCGAGATAATAGCCATCTACTCCGGCTTTTGCGCCATAGCCATTTTCTACTACAGAGGTAAGCATCCCTGTAATTAAGGTTGAGGTTTTTTTATCGATAACTTGTCTGACTTTATCTGGCTTTGTGACTTCAGTTTTTCCACTTGGGTAAATTTTTTCTTCTACAATATATGGCTTATAGAGACTTCCGCCATTAACTAGTGCGGCATAAGCACTTACCAGCTGGATTGGGGTTGCTGTAATACCCTGACCATACGAACCAGTAAGGTAGTATATTTCACCACGCTTATCAAGTGCATCAATATTTCCCTTAACCTCTGTATCCAGCTCAATATTTGTTAGTTGACCAAACCCAAATCTCTCCACATATTTTTTGAAGTCACTCTTACCTAGCCTATCTGCTACATAGATAGTACCTGTATTAAGTGACTTATCAAGTACATCGATCATAGTTTGCTCACCATGCGCTTTAAGGTCGGCATTTCTGATAGTGTACGGGCCAATCTCTACCTCACCTTCATCGACATATGTATCACTTGGCTTTACTTTACCAGTATCAATTGCAGCTGCCATGGTGAATGATTTAAATATTGAACCAGGTTCAAAATCATAAAAAATTGCAGGATTGTTGAAGTAATTAATTTCTTCAACCTGATTATAATTTTCTGGATCAAAGTCTGGAAAACTACACATAGCTGTTATTGCCCCCGTGTTTGGATCCATGATAATCACACTGGCTGAGCTTGCCTCGAAATATTCATAATACTTCTTGAGTTTCTCGCATGCAGTAAACTGAACTTGTCGATCAATTGTAAGTACAAGATCTACACCATCTGTCGCTGGTTTCAATGAACGTGAACCAACTGTCACCAACGCACCTGCGGCATCTTTAATTGACTTAATAGATCCCTGCTCACCGTTCAGCTCATCTTCAAAATATCCCTCAATTCCATACTGCCCAACTTGTTCATCCCCCCTACTAATGAATCCAAAAATATGACCACCTAAATCTTTTTCAGAATAAAAACGATATGTTTCCGGTATAAACCCTACGCCATCTAATTCAAGTTTTTCGATTTCCTGTACTTTTGATCTTGGAACTTTCTTTTTGATTGGTTCATATGGATCGGTATTATCTGCTAACCTACCCAATAACTCCTTCCACTCAGATTCTTCTAACCCTAGTATTGATGTAATACCATCTATAACTTTATTTGGACTTTCAATTTTATTAGGCTCAGCATAAACGGTGTAGTACGTACTGTTGGTAACTATGGGATACAAATCGTTGTTCTCTCTAACATAAATACTTCCACGCTCTGGAAACAGTTCTCTCAAGACTTCATGCTTCTCTGTTGCTGCTAATGCATACCATGCACCTTGCACCACCTGAAGACTAAAAAGTTTAAAAATAATTATTCCGCCAAACAAAAAAATGACTATAGCTATTATTGAAATTCTTGATTCTTTTTGGAGAGAAGAATTAGTTCGTGCCATAGTCATTAGTTTAGGATATGCTCACTATATCATAGTTTCATGAGCGCGTCATATCGAATTTATTGATAATTATTCTGCCAAAGCGACTGGTGTTGGCTGTATAAACTCAGGATTGGTTACTGCTACCATATCAAGTTTTTCTACTTCTTTTTTCACCCTGCTCATTGACTTTAGCTGTAGCACTTCAAGCTCTAGGTCATCAGTTTCGAGCTTTAAATCAGAAATTTCAGACTTCAAATCCTGAATCTCATAGCCTTTTGTGATCAAGCTATTGATCTGGATAAGATATGTTAATCCTGCTAGTGCGATTAGACTAAATACTAGTACATTGAGCCTCACTACACCAGCTGATGTATTACTTTTTTTTGATGGACCTTTTTTGGCTTTTTTAAAACCGAATCTCATTGAATTTGGCATACTTTTATTTCTATTTTTTGTTTTTAAATTTTTTTATATATACGTAATTTTGCACTTCTACTTCTGGGATTTACTTCAATCTCTTCTTCGCTTGGAATAATGGGTTTCTTAGTAATCACTTCCATGAGAGGATCTTTACCGCATGTACATTTTGGGAAATCAGGTGGGCAGATACACCCTTTGGCTGCAAGGTTGAAAAACTGCTTCACAATTCTATCCTCGAGTGAGTGGTAGCTAATAACTACTACACGCCCGCCTGGCTGAAGTGCATCGCAGATTTTTGGCAATACAGTCTCGAGACTTGCTAGCTCATCGTTTACTGCGATACGCAATGCTTGAAATACTTTTGTTGCAGGATGTGTCTTTGATTTCTTATGAAAACGTTTCTTGTAAATACGTTCTACTAACTTGGCCAATTGCTGAGTTGTAGCGATAGACTCTTCTTCTCGCTGTTCAATAATCTTACGAGCGATTAATGAAGCGAGTGTCTCTTCGCCATATTTACGAAAAATCTCTGTAAGTTGCTCCTGACTCCATGTCGCGATTATTTCATGGGCAGTAAGCGTTTGCTTGTCAGGATCAAATCGCATATCTAGCTTCGCATCATTTACAAAACTAAAGCCACGGGTTGGATTATCGAGCTGTCCGCTTGAGAGACCTAGGTCTAGTAACACTCCATTTACTTTTCCTAGATCATGATCTTCAAGGTATATATCAATATCTTTGAAATTCCCTTGAGAAAAGACAACACGTGACTTTAATTTTCCAAGATGTTTTTCAGCTGCTTTAATTGCTTGCTTGTCATGGTCAATGGCTAGTACTTTCCCCTGCTCACCAACTGCTTCAGCCAGAAGCTTAGTGTGACCACCGCCACCCAACGTACAATCAACAACACTATCTCCATCTGATAAATTAAGATAGTCAACTGATTCCTTCAATAAAACTGTAATGTGCTTATACTGCATAGCTACACCCCTAACTCACCGAGTGCTTCTGCAATGTCAGTACTTTTACTCTCGGTCTTGCTCTTATATTTATCCCAAGCTGATTGATCCCAGATTTCCAAACGATTAAACAACCCTGTGACAACAACTTTTTTCTTCATACTTGCAAAACTTCTAAGATAATCTGGAATAAGAATCCGTCCCTGCTTATCAACTGATACGTCCATAGCTCCAGCGAGCATTAAACGAGCAAATGCACGGCTATTAGCCTGTGAAATTGGTAATTGTGAAAGCTTTTGTGCCAATACATGCCACTCCTCTTTGGTGTAGAGAAATAAACAATTATCTAACCCACGAGTTACTACTGCACCCTTGGCTAATTGCTTTCTAAACTTAGTAGGAACTGCCAAGCGTCCTTTCACGTCGATTGTATGCTGATATTCACCGATAAACATGGATTTTTGACTTAGATACTTATGCACTTTTGTGAGGAGTTATCCCCACTTTCTTCCACTTTTTACCACTCTGTAATAATTATATACCACAATTCTACCCGGGTCAACCATATTTATACACAAAAAAACCGGCTTATTTATGCCGATTTATACTAATTATTGCGTTGTTATGTCAAAGGCTCTTTACACCCTCTTTTTTGCCTTAGTAATACTAGGGTCTTGATTGTATACTGGCTGGATAATCGTCTTTTTTGCCTTCTTTATTTGGCTATAAACTACATCAGGAAAGCTATCTATATCTGTGACTTCAATGCCAATAATAGGTACATCTAGGGCATAACTTAACGCATTTGCAGTTGAAACTCCTACGCGAGTTGAAGTAAATGGACCAGGTCCCTGCACAACACAAATAGTGCCTATTCCCTCTAAAGTACTACCTACTTGTGCTAGCAACTCTTGAATAAGTGGCAGTATTTTTTGAGCTTGCTTATACTGCGCAGTTTCACTTTTTTCTGCGATAACTTTTTGGTCATCGAGTAGTGCGCAGTGGATTTTGTGCGAGTCAGTAGTATTGATATATAAGATCATATTATCCTGCATCTACGACTACTACTTTTTTACCACCTAAGATAGTGTAAAGAAACCTATCAGTAATTTCTTTTCGATAATTAAACTCTTGAGGAGTCATTACCGTGTAATTAATTTCTCTATCAACATCTTTTTCAAACTTCTCAACAATCATTTTTAACTTTCGTCGATTCACCGTGCCAACTAGCAACATGTCAGTCCCAGCGTCTTCATTGTCAACAAATACTCCGGTCAAAACAAACAATTTAAGCCGTGATAATGACTCTACTTTTTTTACAAAATCTTGTTCTAACAGAAGCTGTGCTTTAATAAAGAGTCCTTTTAGCTCTGGAAAGAGTAAAAACTCTCTATTAATCATGTAATGCTTTTTGGTTGTCGGCTTTTTCTTGGTTTTTGTAGATTTTTTACCTTTAGTGGGTTTTTTACTCTTGGCAACCTTCTTGTCTTCATCATCCTCCTCGTCAGGCACGTCAATACTCACCAAGATGCCAATCTTTTCTAAATTAGTAACCTCTCTTCGCACAGCTGTAAGCTGTAAATTCAACTTTCTGGTTAATTCGCGAAGGTAATAATGCTGTTGTGGATTATTGAGAAAAATCTGAAGTAATTTTACCCTAGCCCTTGAGCCAAATAGGTGGTCAAGCATAAAAATAGTCGTAAAAATCTAGTTGCTGTTTAGTATATTTTATAGTATAATATAGCGACACGATTAAGTCCAGAATTTTAAGGTCAAGGAAGTGCTCTAAGCTTATTATTTCATGCAATATTCCCCTAAGTTTAATCAACTCGTCGTTGAATCCCTGCACTCTCAGGGAACTTTTGTAAAAACATTTGTCACACATACCCCAGGTGAGCGCATAAAAAAAATGGGTAAGCTTTTTGGTTTAATCGAAATTGCCTCGCAAGAACCAAAGGTACTTGAGCTTATTGAAGTCATTATTCAAGAACTACAAACATCTTATTATGCACAAGATCTTGGAATCGACTCTGACATTGAATTACTTTTTGAATCTGCCCTCCAAAAGACCAACTTAGCTATTGCAGCATTTATTGA
>CAYXZR010000025.1:0-12579 GCA_964470025.1 uncultured Gammaproteobacteria bacterium
AATTACAAAAAAAATAGACCAAACTACAGTAGTGTATACAAGAGACCTAGAGGTGTTGACAGCGCTTGTTGATAATAATTTTCCGGTTGTATGGGAGGCGCACTCTATCCCGTCAAGGGTGCGTAAGTATGTTTCTGCTATAAAAAAATGCAAAAAAATCATAGCAATATCTGAGGGAATAAAAAAAGAACTTATGACACATGGTATTATTGAGGATGATATAGTTATTGCTAGAGATGCAGTAGATATATCTCAATTCGTAAAAACTGGCTCAGATATAAATTTAAGAAAAGAATTAAATTTGGGGAATAAAAAAATAATTTTATATACAGGACATTTGTATGGATGGAAAGGAGTTGATACTCTAATTCAAGCTGCAAAAATAATACCAAGTGCTATTCAGGTTGTTTTAGTTGGCGGAACAAAGCATGATATCCAGCAAACGAAAATAAAGGTTAAAGGTATAAAAAATGTTACTGTATATGGAAGCGTATTACACGCAAGGGTTCCACATTTTTTGCAGTCAGCTGATATTTTAGTTATTCCGAATTCAAAAAAGCAGAAGATATCTTCACATTATACATCGCCAATGAAGCTTTTTGAGTATATGGCAAGTAGAAAGCCAATAATAGCAAGTAATTTACCTAGCATTCAAGAGGTAGTTGATGATAAGTGTGTAACTTTCTTTGATGCAGATTCAGCGGAAAGCCTAGCAGATAAAATTAATGAAGTATTAAATGATTACAATCCTGCCTTGATAAAAGCTGAATATGCCTATGGGAAAGTTTTAGAATTCTCATGGGGTAAGAGAGCTAAAAAAATACTTGATCAATTAAAGGCCGTATGAAATTAACACACTTTGAACAGATGCAGACATATATTCCAGGGTTATTACAAAAAAAGATTATTGATATTGGCTCTGGCAAGGGAGGATATATTCTTGATGCACTCAGCCACGGCGCAAACGTGCAGGGTCTTGAGTATAATCAAGAGTATATAGATATCGCAAAAAATGAACTCAAGAATCATGGCTTCGATGCTCAGATTGTACATGGAGCCGGAGAAGATATGCCTTTTAGTGGGGAGTCATTTGATGTAGCAAACCTTGGTGAGGTAATTGAACACGTTCAAGATCCAATGCAGGTATTAAAAGAGCTATATAGAGTATTACGAGAAGGTGGGATGGCATATATGAGCGTACCAAATCGCTATAGTGTAAAAGACACCCACTTCCATCTTTACTTCGTGAATTGGGTTCCAAGAAAGTTTGCAAGTAAATACATAAGTATATTTGGGAGACATAAGAAATATTCTACAGAAGCTGGCCGACAAAAACTAGATGAGATGCACTACTTTACCTATAGACAAATAAAAAAAATATGTGAGCAAACTGGTTTCATGATTACCGATATACGAGAGATGAAGTTAAGAAAAAAATTTAAGAAAAAAAGTACTAAATTTTTTATTACTCTTTTATACAAACCATTAAGATTTTTTTATTTTAATACTTCTCATCTTCTTCTGGAGAAATAGAATAGTATGACAGATCAATTATATAAAGATGAAGCAAACCGAATAATCAGCCTGCTAGAAAAAGATTTTTTAATGCCCAATGGAGCTTTATGTCATAAAATTACAGGCGGGAGAAAGTCGAGTCATCATATATTACCAGACTTAGGTGATGTTGTTCCATTTATGCAGTATTTTGGTAGAGATAAGTTGATACAAATGCAATTATATGCTTTAGATTCAATTCTTGAGGAAGGAGTACTTATATCAGAGTTCCCTGCACTAAAAATTTCAGGTTTAGCTAAGTCGTATGAGTATAGTGATTTCATTCTAGGATTACTAGATATTTATAAAAAAGATAGAAATCAAAAAAATAAGGATCGTTTATTATTTCATGTTGAAAAAATGACCGAAATATTTCGGTATGATAATAAAATAAGCTCATGGTATCATTTGGGTAAAAAGTTGCATCTGCCAGTGATTGATTCGAGAGATGGGATGATGATCGAGTTATATGTTGAGTTATATGAAGAAACTAGAGATAGTCGGTATTTAGTAATTGCTAAAAACATTGCTGCACAATTATCACAACTTACATTTTACAAAAAGCATGATGTTTTCCCTACATTGCACTGCACGCTCGTACCATATGGCCTAATGCGACTCTTTAGAATTAAAAAATTCATACAAGCAGACATTCCAAAGGTTAACACCAATACACTCTTTGGCTTTTTAGAATTATACAGAATAACAAAGGAGGACTGGTTATTAGAGGTTATCGACAAGACGGTGAGCGCAATTTTTAAAAAAGCTTCCAATAAAGGTGGTATAGTAGCCACCTATAAGCCAGGGAATTTAGTCGTAGAGGCAAACCTTACAGCCTCTTTTATGTTACTTGATTTCTTGTGTGACCTCTACGTTGAGATTAAAAAGGAAAGATATTTAAAATATGCATTATCTATAGCTGAATTTTGGCTAGATAGGCAGACAGAGATTGGTTTATTTCCTCTCAAGGCCTCAGGAGGGAAAACCTTTCTAGATTCAGAAACCGATATGACCGTTGCACTATATAAGTTATATGAAATTACAAGTGACAGGCGTTTTAAGGAGTCAGCAGATAGGTGTACTGTAGCAATAATAAAGTATCATGGACAAAAAGACTATGTTTTAGGAGTTGATTCACAAACAGGTAGGGTGGTTGATAATTATCAAAAGACTAAATTTTTAGCATTATTTTTAAAGTTACTGATTCTAAAAATTGAGCAGACATATAAGCATGAGATATATAAAAATAAAGAACTATTCAATCTCTTAAAAGATCGATAAATATGGAATTAGACCAAATTTTAAATACTAGAAGGAGTTGCAGAGCTTTTACTGATCAAAAGGTTGAACGTTTCATGACGGAGCAGCTAATTGACGCCGCATTAAAGGCGCCCGTATCTTGTAATTTGCAAGTAACTCAGTTCATTGTTATTGATGATAGGGTACTTTTAAAAAAGCTAGAAAAAGAAATCTCTTATAAATTCAGCTACGCGCCATGTTATATCTTGGTGATATATGACCCAAGGGTTACAGTTGAGCGAGCATCTGTAGTTAGTAGTAGTGCGATGGCAGCGCAAAACATATTACTTAAGGCAGTTGACCTTGGGCTTGCAACTTGTCCAATGGCTGGATTTACTCATGATAGGAAGTTAAAAAAAATACTTAGTATTCCATCTGAATTATCCCTTGCATTACTCATCTCAGTTGGTTATGCAGATGATAATATATATAAAATAAAAATTCCAAAGGTCATCTCAAAAAAATTGTATTCTTATAATTCTTATAAAACATTGGAACCAATGGAGCTAGGTGATAATTTAGAAAAAGCATCACCAGCAAGTATTGCAGATTACAGAAGGAGAATAGGTCCAGTGTATCTTGACCGCTTTCGTCTACAAACGTGGAGTACTTCATATTATGAAGAAGTGCTACGATATTGCCAGCGCAACCAAATAATCAATAGTCAGACAAAATCAATAATGGATATTATGACTTATGATGGATATTTTTTAAAATTGCTTTACGAGACAAAAATTGCAGAAGGGGCAACTATTATATCCACTGACTACCTATCAGAGAACCTTGATTTTTTCAAAAAAAAATTTAACTGTGGAGTAGCCCACATTGATCATTATAATAGGATTATACATAAAAATCAGGATATTCAACTAGCTACAATGATATTTCAAGCAGAATTCACTCCCGGGCTACCCAAGCTATTAGACAGTGTTTATTCAGTCTTGGATAAAGAGGGTCAGTTATTTATCACAACAGTCAAGGAGGGTGTGGGTAGAAAGTTTAAAAATAAAATGGCAAGGATACTTAGTAGGTATTTGTATAGAAAACAGGTAAATCGTTATGAGAATAATAAGTTTTATAGAATTGGACCAAGAAAACAACGCTCCGTCATGTATATGAAAAAACAGTTGAAAGATGCAGGGTTTTCAGAGATAAAAAAAGATGTGATAAAAAAGTATCCAGCAAAAGGTGTTAGTATTGTTGCATTTACTGCCCTAAAGTAGTTATAGGTGAAATTTTAACAAGGCTGCTTTAATGATTAAACTAACAACACGATGAAGGACACGTGCAATAACAGCCCCCAGAAGTCCGAGGTAGAGTATTAAGATGGTGGTAGTTATAATTTGAAAAATGCTTGTTAATATTTGAGATTGATAAATTGCCTTCGTCATTTTTTGTGATTGGAAAATAGAAGTGATCAACCACAAAAATGGTAAGGTGAAGAGTGAGGAGATAAGTATCTGAAAGTAGAGAACAGATTCGAGGTATTGAGGAAAGAGTAGGGAGTATATAAAAGGCGCAGTAAAAATGAAAATTAATGAGACGATAAGAGAGAAGATTAAGAGTAAGATGGTCTTTTTTTTGATACTATATTTTAGTTGAGCTGGTGATTTTTCTGAAAATTTAGGAAGAGCCAATACATTAATATTTTTTAAAAAACCTTTGATATGGTCATTTGGAGCCAGTGCAAATGAGTATACTGCCAACTCGACTGGGCCGAGGTATGTGAACAATAGTAATCTATCAATATAATCAGCAATAGTTGCAATGACAGAGGAAATTGTAAGGTGTTTTCCAAAGGATAGAGCATCAGGATCGTTTGATGAGTTGAGGCTATATTTTTTAAGAGTATACGTATATATTAATAAGCGAATAACTGTCCAGCTGAAGAAATAGGAAAAAACAATAAGTATAACATTTTTGGTAAAAAAAATAGTAGCAACTAACGTTATAATGGTAAAAAATTTACTTAGCATCCCACAACGACTTGCAAGACTAAAGTTTTTCTTTCCAAGCAGAAATGCTTCTGAGACAGTTGATGCCTCCATTAAGGGGAGAAATACAGCAACTATTAAAAAACTCAAAGTAAGAGTAGTTGACCCTGATAGGTGGTAATAACCACTAATACATGCTGAAAAAAAACTGGCAACAAAACCCCATTGTAATCTATATTTAAATCCTGATTTTACTACTGCTTCTGCACCCTGAGCTACAGATCGGGTTATGGCAGTATTTAAGCCACTTAGTGAAACAACGGCCAGAACACTAGCAACGGAAAGTATGTAGCGGTATACGCCGTATGATTCTTTAGGTAAAAGATTGGCTAGTGCAATAGAGAGTAATATTGAGAGCAGTATTGAAAATAATCTACTAATGGTAAGCCAAAATCCACCTTTCGCAAGGTAGACCATGTCTGTCTTTGTGAGGCGTTCTGATTTACGTAGTAGCCTATAAAAAAAAGATCGTATGCGCTGCAGCATATGCTAATGACCCTTTCGACTCAGTACGGTCTTAATTGTTTTAAGAATGATGCTAGCATCAAGGCCGAGTGATCTATTTTTAATATAATATAAGTCATACTGAAGCTTCTCGAGTGTTTCTTCGACCGATCCACCATAGTCTGGACCGACTACCTGTGCCCAACCAGTTAAGCCCGGCTTTACCAATAAGCGCTCTTTATAAAAGGGAATAGTCTCTTGTAGTTGGGTGATAAATTCTGGTCGTTCTGGGCGAGGACCAATCAAGCTCATTTCACCACGTAAAATATTAAAGAGTTGTGGTATTTCGTCAATACGAGTTTTACGCATAAAAGCGCCAAACGATGTGATTCTACTATCGTTTTTTGTTGCCCACTGAGGTCCATTTTTTTCAGCATTTGCAATCATGCTACGGAATTTCATAGCTAAAAATGTTTTTCCATTTTTTCCAGTTCTAGTCTGCTTAAAGATGATAGGTCCCTTGCTGGTTGTTTTAATGATTATTGCTATAAACGGTAAAAAAGGTAAGCTGATAACTAAGAGAATAATCGATAAGAAAACATCTGATACTCGTTGAAATGCGTCATGACCTCGCTTACTTCTTTGATTAAAATTCTCTAGAAACCATGTATGCTCAATTGACGATACAGGAATCTTCCCAAATAAAAATTCATAAAAGAGTGCAGCATTATAAATTGTTACATCAAGTGAGATGCAGTTAAAAATATCCTTTGATAAAGCAGTGTCTGATTTAACTGATTCAGATGAGACAATAACATCGATATGATATTGTTTGCAGTATTCATATAGTGAGGTTATTGATTCTGCTACAACTGTGTGAGAAGATAGTGTATTTGGTGTGTCTACTTTTTGGTCTGGTGTTGCAATGATGCTATGAAGAGTAAAATTTCTACTCGATTTTTCCAAGAGCTCTTCAGCAATTGTCTGTGTGGTAGAGGTGAGACCTACAATTAGGACAGAGCTTTTTATTTTATCCGATGCTGTTATTTGGTAAAAAATAAATCGCCATGTGTAAAGAAGTAAGGCTGAAGTAACTAAATAAATAAGAAAAACTCTTTGAGGTTTGATATTAAAGAGCCGATCATCACCAATATAGAAAAAAGCAATACCAATTAAACCGGTAACTATAAAAGTTCTGAAAAGTCGATTAAAAAATTCACTTTGGATTGCGGTTGTAGTCAATTCGTATAGCTCGTCAATATAGAATGCGATAAGCATCACAAAAAAGATAGCCAAGAAAGGATATAGATGTTCAAGGAATAAGCTAGGGGTAACTTGTTCTTGATAACGTAAAAAAAGTGTGAGCCAAAGCGCACTAATCAAGACGATAATATCGCCAAAAAAGAGTGAAATTTTTCTACGGGAGTGTGCCTTAAGTGTGTCTGCCATAATGTAGAAATTATATAATAATATGAGCAAAATGTCAATGTTCTGAAATTGAGATCAATATGCAATTTTGCTACTATAGAAGTATAAATATACACATACCCCCTCATGTGTAGTGGTGGTAATTTAAGAGGTACTAGTGCAAGCTGCAAGATTTCATGCTAAAATTAGTAATAGTACATATGCAGGTTAGTAGAGGTAAAAAGAATAATTATAATATACGTATTCAGATTATAGAATCAGTAAACTAGGCAAAATATATGAGTTACATGAGACAGTTGATGTTGGGTGTGTATGGCTCTACCGCCATGCTGTTTTTTTTCATTGCTCCTACAAGTGCACTTACACAGGATGGAGTAAAGAATGAGTATATTATCAAGACTCAAGAAAGTTTGGAGAAGATAGTAATAGATCAAAATATTTCACAAGATGATGTTATTGATACCTTGAAAAAATTACCAGGGGTAAAAGTCGTTGAAAAAAATCATTTGGTCGCGCTGTCAGCTTTCCCGACTGACAGTCAAATCAGTCAGCAGTATTATTTGGAAACAATCAATGCAAGAGATGCTTGGTCAGCGATCTTATTAGACAGACAGCAAAAAAAATATACTCGCACCTCAGTTATTGCAATATTAGATACTGGTGTAGATATCGATCACCCAGATTTAAAGGATGTGATCTGGAGGAATTCGAAAGAAATTTTAGGGGATACTATTGATAACGATGGTAACGGGTATATTGATGACACTCGTGGATGGGACTTTGTTGCAAATGACAATGATCCTAATCCTAATGTAAGTGAGAATGTGAGTATCGAGAGTGCTCATCATGGAACTCTGGTTGCAGGAATCGCTAGCGCTTCTTCAAATAATGCTACAGGAATAGCAGGTATTGGATGGAATAGTAAGATAATGCCGTTGCGAGTTATTGATAGCTTTGGGCAAGGCTCCGTTTTCAATGTCATAGAGGCGATTGATTACGCAATTGAGCAAAATGTAGACGTTATTAATATGAGCTTTATCTCAGCTCAATACAGTGAGTTATTATTTGACGCAATCAAGCGTGCATACGATGCAGGAATTGTAGTGGTCGCTGCTGCAGGTAATGCACCAAATGGTGGAGCTGCAGTAAACTTACAGTTAGAGCCACAATATCCTGTATGTTATGATGCATTCTCAAGCGGTAATGCAGTAATTGGTGTTGCATCGTTAGACGCTACGCGTCGACTTGCGGATTTTTCTAACTACGGATCTGGTTGCATTGATATTGCAGCTCCAGGAGATAATGTATTTTCTACCCAAGTCTTTAGCGACGGGTATGAGGGATTTAAAGCACAGTATTCAGGGGGGTGGAGAGGTACCTCATTATCCACTCCAATGGTAAGTGGTGTTGTAGCACTATTAAAGAGTATTAACCCAGCATTAACTCCTGACGATGTGCACTCAATTATTACAAAATCAGCCGCCGATATTTCAATAAACAACCCAAGCACTTTTAAGCAGATAGGTGCTGGTTTACTAGATGCTGGTGCAGCGGTGCGACGTGCAATTGAAGGTGATATTAGTCAAGAAGAGGGTTTGTATTTGGTCGCTGGGCTTGGTTCTGGATCATTTCCGCAAGTGCAGGTGCTTGGCCAGGATGGCGAGGTATTTAAGCAGTTTAGTGCATATAGCCCATCATTTACAGGGGATATACATGTAGCAGTTGGAGATGTAAATAATGATGGCAAAAAAGAAATTATTACCAGTCCGGGAAAAGGTGGCGGTCCACATGTTAGAATTTTTGATATAGAAGGTAATTTAATTTCTGAATTTTTTGCGTATGGTAGTGATTTCTATGGTGGTGTAAGTATTGCAGTTGGAGATGTAAATAATGATGGCAAAAAAGAAATTATTACTGGAATGGGTCAAGGAGGTGGTCCACTAGTTAAAGTATTTACCTATAAAGGTGAGCTAATTTCTGAGTTTATGGCCTACAGTGAGCAGTTTAATGGAGGAGTAGAGGTTGCTACCGGTAACGTAAACAAATATAGTGGCGATGAAATTATCACTGGACCTGGAATTGGAGGTGGTCCACATGTGCGAGTATTTAATCAAAATGGACAAATAGTAAGTCAATTTTTTGCCTTTAATAAAGATGTCCCAGGTGGTCTAACGGTCGCATCGGGCGACCTTACTGGGGATGGAGTTGATGAGATAGTGACTTCTATTAAAGATCAATCTGTTCCAGTAATTAGAGTTTTCAATCTTCGTGGGGATCAATATGGATCGCTATACATCAATGATCGAAATCCTCAAATGGGAGTCTATTTATCAGTTCGCGATCTAACAGGCGATACCAAAGATGAAATTATAGTTGGTGCTGCAAAGGGAGCTCTACCGCTAATTGATATGTATACTCTTGACGGAGTTAAGCTTGATTCGGTAAGTGCACATCATAGTGATTATCGAGGAGGAGTTAGAGTTGATGTTTACTAAATTATATCTCTCACTAAGAGAGAGGCTTCAAGACAGAAAAACAACTAAACAACTGGTGAAATTCTGCGTTGTTGGAGGCGGTGCGTCGCTAGTTAATGCTACGCTGTTGTTATTATTAGCTGAAGGGTTTGGCGTATGGTATCTTGCTGCCTCAGTTGTGGCATATATTATTTCAGCAGTATTCAACTTTCTTATGAATAAGCGTTGGACATTTCGTAATAACCTTACTGGTATCCACATAGCGCACCAAGGAGTTAAATTTACAATTATTAGTATTATCGGACTGGGAGTGAATACCCTTGTGATTTATCTTGCAACTGAAAGAGTGGGGCTACATTATCTGGTATCTTGGGTAATTGCCACTGGTTTTGTTGCTGGATGGAATTTTATTTTCAATAGGAACTGGACTTTTAGGCACGGATCAAATTAGGTTGAAAAAACAGTAAAAAGTAGCTATAATAAGACTATAAATACAAAATTTACCATTATGGCAGTACAACCAATTTTTGAGCGTCCAAATGTCATTGTTACTGGTGGGGCAGGCTTTATTGGCTCACATCTTTGTGATGAGCTTGTAAAGAAAAATAAGGTCATCTGCATTGATAATTTTAGCTCAGGAGATCAGTCAAATATTGATCATTTGTTACAAAATCCAAACTTTGAGTTTATTCGACAAGATATCACTGAGCCAATTGACTTAAAGCAGTTTAGAGAATTAGAGCAATTCAAGATAGAGTTTCAAGGAATTCAGGAAATCTACCATCTAGCATGTCCGACGACACCAAAGCATTTTGAAAAAAACATCCAAGCAACAGTTGCTGCTAATTCAATCGGCATGCAAAATATTTTAAATCTCGCCGCTGAGTATAAGTCAAAGTTTCTATTAGCATCATCAGCTGTGGTATACGGACCACGTCACGACGATTCATCTTTTTATAAAGAAAGTGATAAGGGTGAGGTTGATCAGTTGAGTCCACGCGCCTGTTATGATGAAGGTAAGCGATTTGCTGAGACAATGACAATGGCCTATAAAATTACTCATAATCTTGATGTAAAAATTGCTAGGATTTTCAGAACATACGGCTCTAGGATGAAGCTTCGAGAGGGGAGAATGTTGCCAGACTTTGTTTATAACGCTATTGAGGGTAATGATCTTACAATTTTTGGTGATAAGACATTTTCATCATCATTTTGCCACGTGTCTGATATGGTGCAGGGTCTAGTTAAGTTGATGGAATCAGCAGAAAGTGGTCCGGTAAACTTTGGTAGCGATATAGAGTATAAGCTCGAAGATGTGGCGCGAACAGTTATCGACCTTGTAAGTTCGTCGTCTGAAATAAAGTACGAAAAATCCTTACTCTTCATGAGCCCGCTTGGTCTACCTGATATCTCTAAGGCTAAAGAGTTGTTAACATGGTTTCCGGTTGTTCGACTTGAAGATGGACTGCAGGAAGCTATAGATTATTTCAAGGCATCAAAAACATATATTAAGCCAGGAACTACATCTGTAGAAATTGAGTAGTATGAAGGTTTGTGTCGTGATTGCTGCATATAACGAGTCAGCAATGATAGCTACTGTAGTGAATGATGTAAAGCAGTACGTTGATAATGTGGTGGTAGTAGATGATGGGTCATCTGATAATACGCTCAATGTGGCGCAAAGTGCTGGCGCAACTGTTTTGCCACTACCTATCAATCGAGGCCAGGGTGCAGCCTTAGATATCGGCATTCAATATGCTATTAGTGAGGGGTATGAGGTTATTGTCACATACGATGCTGATGGGCAGTTTTTAGCTAATCAAATACAGCGGGTTATAGATCCAGTGCTAGCCAAAGAGGTTGATGTGGTGCTTGGATCGCGATTTATAGGTGCTACAGATAATTTGTCACTAGTAAAAAAAAGTGTACTCAAGATAGCTATATTCATAACAAAGTTTTACGTTGGTTTAAATCTCACAGATGTACATAATGGCTTTAGAGCCTTCTCTGTTGTAGCTGCTAAAAAAATACATATAACACAAGATAGGATGGCTCACGCCTCAGAAATCCTTGAGCAAATTAGAAAACATCAATTAACATATAAAGAGGTTCCAGTAACCGTGCAGTATTCTGATTACTCAATTCAAAAAGGTCAAAAAGTCAGCGGGCTACTTAAAATTAGTTGGGACTTGCTCGTTTCTAGAATAATTAAATAAGTATGATAATTCAAATAGTATTATTACTTTTTATTTTCTTTATACTTTCAAGGGTGTTTTTAAGATATAGAGAAAAAGACATTACTAGGCAAGAGTTTATCGTCTGGTTGGTTTTTTGGGTGCTAGTTGCAATTGCCGTTGCAGTGCCAAAACAGACAGACGGCGTAGCTCAATTTCTTGGGGTCTCTAGAGGAGCTGACTTACTAGTCTATATATCAATCATAGTATTATTTTTTTCATTATTTAAGATAAAGGTAAGTGTAGTGACATTAAGTAGAAATATCACCGCACTATCAAAAAAGATCGCAGTTGATAATGCAAGAAAGCCACATGATGACAAGAGTTGATAGAGTATTAATAGTAATTGTTGCCTATCAGGGAATTGAGTACCTTAAAGCATGTCTACCAACTCTTATGAATGTTGTTGACGGTCATGTTGAGTATGAGGTTTTGGTAGTAGACAATAAATCAACTGATGGCACTGCTGCGTATATTAATAAGATGTATCCAGAAGTCATAGTGCATGAAATGGATGAAAATGTTGGTTTTGCTGCAGGTAATAACATTGGCTATCGGTACGCTAAAAAAAATGGATTTGAATATATATACTTATTAAATCAGGATACTGAAGTAGAGAAAAATTTTTTAGACAAGGTACTTGATGTAATTAAAAGAGATACTACTATCGGTGCGGTACAGTCAAAGTTACTTTTATTCGATGACAAGACGTTGATTAATAGTATCGGCAATCAACTACATTACCTTGGTTACGGATTTGCTGGAGGGCATAAAACTAAGGATCGTCAACTGCCTGTAAGAGAAATAGCATATCCCTCTGGGGCTGCAGTGTTAATTCGAATTAGTGCACTGCCTGATGATCAGCTGTTTCAAAGTGAATTTTTTGCGTACCACGAAGATACTGATTTGGGGGTTAAGTTGTGGTTGTCGGGTCAACGAGTAGTATTGCAACCGAGTTCAGTTGTGTATCACAAATATACCTTCTCAGGCAACCCCCGTAAGTTTTATTGGATGGAGCGCAATAGATATGTATTGCTCTTGCAAAACTATAAAGTCCTAACGCTACTTTGCATGTTACCAATGGGTATTGTAGTTGAAATCGGTTCTTTACTGATGTCATTTGTTTCTGGTTGGTGGAAACAGAAGATAAAA
>CAYXZR010000026.1:0-12097 GCA_964470025.1 uncultured Gammaproteobacteria bacterium
AGTTCGAGCCCAGATTAATTCATACAGTTTTTTCTCATCACTATTTTTACCAGCCGATTTTACTGACATTTGTGATGGTCTGATTGCTTCATGAGCCTCGTGAGCATTTTTACTCTTACCTTTAAAGTTCTTTGCTTCAAAATACTTATCTCCGTACTGACTGAGTACGATAGATTTAATGTCAGCTTGTGCTTGTGCAGAAAGCGTAACACTATCGGTACGCATGTAGGTAATATGACCAGCTTCATATAAAGATTGTGCAAGCCGCATAGTTCTACTTGGAGCAAAGCCAAGTCGAGTGGAGGCTGTTTGTTGTAATGTTGAAGTAATAAATGGTGGCCGTGCTTTTCGAGAAGTGTTTGTCTCCTTGATCTCAGTGACTGACCAGGTATCTTTTTGTGCTGCAGCTACAATTGCATCAGCCTCTTCTTGTGTTTTAGGCTCAATACTACAAACAAAAGGAATACCAGGTGCATTTGCAGATTTAAGAGAAGCTTCAATAACCCAGTAGCTTTCTGGAACAAACTTCTTAATCTCTTTTTCACGCTCAACAAGAATCCGTAGAGCAGGAGACTGTACACGCCCAGCAGAAAGACCATATCGCACCTTTTTCCAGATGAGACCACTTAGGTCATATCCAAATAGACGATCAAGTACACGACGAGCTTCCTGGGCTTCTTTGAGCGACATGTTAATTTGACGAGGATTAGTGACTGCTTTTTCTACAGCACCTTTGGTAATTTCATGAAACACTGCGCGCTTTGGTTTTTTGAGGCTACATGCTTCAGCAATGTGCCATGCGATTGCTTCTCCTTCTCGGTCAGGGTCAGTTGCAAGTATTACATCACTAGCTTTTTTAACACGAGCGCATAAGTCTTTTACAACTTTTTCTTTGCCAGGTGATACTTCATAGTGAGGGATAAAGCCTGCTTCAACGTCAATTGCATTTTTATTGCTCTTTGGGAGATCTCTGATATGACCAACACTAGCCACTACGTCATAGTGGTTATCGAGGTATTTTGAAATTGTTTTTGCTTTTGCAGGTGACTCTACGATCACGAGAGGTTTAGACATATGTTCTGTAGTATAGTTAGCTTTTGCGTTCTTGTAAAATTATTTGTTCACTGCGCCAGTGAGTTCGGAGTAATCCCGCTAAATAAAGCGAGCCAGTAATCACAATACAGTCATCAGCACCTGCAGTCGCAAGCGCAGCGTTTAATGCATCGAAAGGATTACTATATATAGAATGTTTTTCTAGGGCAAGGTCGAGCTGTGTGGCTAGCGTTTTAGCTGGCATACTCTTGCGGTGATGCGGTGTAGCCGTGATGTATATATACTCAGAAAGCCCAGAAATAGTATTAAATAGTGTATGTGCGTCTTTGGATGCAGTGCAGCCAACAATCAAGTAGAGCTTGTTATAACCTACCTTGGTGAGGCTGTCAAGCGTGGCCTGAATTTTTGCTTGATTGTGCGCTCCATCAATAATGATACGTGGATGTTGTGCAATTGTTTCAAATCGACATGGCAGAGCGGCAGTTTCAAGTGCAGTAGCGACATGAGTATCGGCCTGCAAAAGCTCACACGTACGACGAACAACAGCATTATTTTGTTGAATATATATTGGCAGTGAGTCGTGCAATTCAGTTGGCACTTCAGTGTATGTTACGCTCGCTTGGTCACATGCTTTTTGCAATTCATCTACTACTTCTTCAGGATGAGAATCAATAGTGAGAAAGTGTGTGCCAGGTTTTATAATACCAGCCTTGTGCCATGCAATCTCTCGAAGTGTATCACCCAAAAGCTCTTGATGGTCAAAAGCAATTGAGGAAATAATCGTTACTTTTGGAGTTGGAATAATATTGGTAGCATCATGTCGGCCACCAACACCAGTTTCAATAATTGCATACTCGACACCTTGCTCTTGAAAATATAAAAGTGCTAGCGCCAGATACATTTCATTCCAAAGCGGACGACCAATGTCTGAATTACTCATTGCTTCTATAGTTGGCTTTATTTTCTCAACTAGTCGAGCAAAGTCATCGGCGGCAATATACAAATCATCAACCGCGATTTTTTCAATCGGTGTTGTTGTATATGGCGAACAAAAAAGCCCAGTGCGCTTTCCTGCCAAATGCAGCGCAGTATGTATTTTTTTTGCAATACTACCTTTACCGCTTGTGCCAGCAATATGTATAAACTGAAATCCATTCTGGGGATTACCTAGGCGCGAAAAAAATTCTCTACATCGCTCTAAGCGCTGCGTAGTGTCATGAATTCCTGGAGGAGAATTTCTTTGAGCAACAGTCTCTAGATAGTTAGCTGCTTGTTTATATGCAGGTATGTCCATTAAAAGTTTTGACAATATGTTTGATTATCAGTTAAGCGAATATATCCATCAAGCTCTAAGATGCTTAGCTCGGAGTGGACGACGCTGATATCAAGTGTAGAGATACGGGCAATTTTGTCAATATGAAGCGGGCCATTCACAAGGGTGCCAAGTAGTGTTTTTTGCACATCAGTCAGTGCTTCAAGAGACTTTGAGTCTACGGTAGCTGTGATATTGTAGTGAGATAATAGATCGTTAGCCGAAGTAATAGGATGGGCTCCTTCATAGAGGAGGTGGTTGATGCCACTTGAAAGCGGGGAAAAGATTGAGCCTGGAACTACAAATACATCTCGATTGGCTTCAAGCGCGTAGCGAGCCGTTATGAGTGAACCTGATTTGCTAGATGCTTCTATTAATAGAGTAGCTTTACTTATGCCAGCTAGCAGGCGATTCCGACGGGGAAAATGTGCTGGATAGGCTGGTGTGCCAGGGAAAAACTCAGAAATAATAGCTCCACCATGCTCTATTATAGAGTGAGCAAGTCCTATATTGCTTCTAGGGCTAATAGTATCTATGCCAGATCCAAGAAAAGCTATAGTTGGTTTGCCTTGAGATGTCGCACAACGATGTGCGAGCGTATCGATACCAAGCGCAAGCCCAGATATGATAGTCATACCAGCTGAAACAAGCTCAGGTACAATATGCGCAGTGACATTTTTGCCATATGAACTATGAGCACGGCTGCCAACCACGGTGACACATGTAGCAGTGCAGCTTTTGAGACTACCAAAAAAGTAGAGCACCGGAGGTGGATCAGCCAACTGTTTGAGAAGTGGTGGGTACTCTGGGTCCTTATGCAAAACTACAGAAATATTTTTTTGTAGAACGTATTGATAGCGCTGCTCTACAAACTTTGGCGAACTATGTTTCTTAAGTATATCGCAGAGACGATCTGAAACTCCAAGTTGCTTAAGCTCAGTATATTTCATAGAGCATACATTTTTTGCTGAGCCACATTTTGACAGTAATTCAAAAAAAATCTTTGGGCCAACATGTGGTACTTGCGAAAGCCAAATCCAGTACGCTTGCTCGGGCAGGGAAGATGATATAAAAGTCATATGCTTGACATTAGGGTATTGTTCTGATAAGGTAATCAACTATCAAAATCTTCAAGCCCCTGCTGTAGCAGATCTGTTATGAAAATTAGCCCTCCTATATTTTCATGCACTGCACAGTAGGAGTCTGAAGATTTTTTTGTATATAAAAAGCGCGAGTCATTACTGACATCGCGCTTTGTTGATTGTAGTGTAGTTATCCTAGAGCGTTGAAGCGGTTCATCGCCGCATCTTTTCCTTCGGTAAGCGCTGCTTCTAGAGCATCGCAGGTTTTTGCAATCATTTCTTGTACTGCAACTGTAGCTGAGTTAGGAATTTTTTGCAAGACATAGTCTTCAGCTGGAATTTTTTCTCGAAGTTCTGTAGAAACGCCTAATCGAAATCGTAAAAACTCTTTGGTGCCCAGATGTTTGATAATTGAGCTTACACCATTGTGACCACCTGCAGAAGAATCATGTGATAGTCTGATAGTTCCTAGATCAAGATCAAGCTCATCGTGAATCACCCAAATATCTTCTGTAGCAATGTCGTAGTATCGAGCAATCGCACCCACAGACTCACCTGAAAGATTCATATATGTCTGCGGCTTGGCCATTAAGATTTTTTCATTGTGCCATCGTGCTTCAAGTATCTCAGCTTTTAGCTTGCTACTCATGGTACATCCGCTACAAAATGCAGCATTGTCTGAAGTAAGTTTATTAATAACTAAAAATCCTAAATTGTGCCACGTGTATTCGTATTCTTTGCCTGGGTTTCCTAGGCCAACAAATAACTTCATATTACTTCTTCAAGATTTTTACGCTTACTTTAATTGGCACTCCTTCAAATCCATATGCTTCTCGTAACTGATTCTCAATATAGCGGATATATGAGAAGTGTAGGGATTCACCTTTGGCAAGTGTAGCAGTAAATTCAGGTGGGTTTGAACTTGTTTGGTTGAAGCTCACAATTCGTGGCCGCTCATGTCCGCCACCTTTTACTGGTTTTTTAAACGCTACCATTTTCTTGAGTAAATTGTTTAAGCCAGTTTGATCAATGGTAATAGTTCGTTGCTGCCACACATGCACTACTTGATCCAAGATAGTGCCAACGTTTTTTGTCGTTAACGCTGAGGTGAAAAGTATTGGAGCAAATTTCATCCAAGGAAACATTCGTTGATAGTAGCTTCGTACTTCATTGTCAGTCATGTTGGTTTTTTCTTTCAGTAGATCCCACTTATTAGCAATAATAATCACACCAGCCTGCTGCTCCTTGAGTAGTCCTGCAAGGTGGAGATCTTGAGTTGCCAACGGTTTGTCTACTTCAGTAACGAAAAGCACCACATCAGAATGCTTAATTGCTTCAACTGCTTTACGGGTAGACACTTTTTCAAGTCCACGTTTGATCATTGACTTACGGCGCACACCAGCAGTATCAACTAAGGTAATAGGAAATCCTTTGTGCTCAAAGTTTGTGTCTTGTGGCTCACGAGTGGTGTGGGCAATAGGCGACACAATCACTCGTTCTTCACCTAAGATTGCATTGATCAGTGATGATTTACCGACATTTGGTTTACCAAGTACAGTCACTCGGATCGGTCGGATAGGAGCATCAAACGTTACTTCTTCTACAAGCAGCGCTTCGTCTTTAGCAGCTTCAGCTTCTTCTTTGGTTTGACGTGGTGGCTCTGGTAAATCCTCAACCATCATGTCTAGAAAATCTCCGACACCGCTACCGTTACCAGCAGAAACAGGAATTGGATCACCAAGTCCTAGTGCATAAAAATCAGCAATTGATTTTCGTACACGCTCATTATCAACCTTGTTAACTACCAGAGATACTTTTTTGTTTTTAAGTTTTTTGATCGCTAGTGCAAGCTCTTTATCTTCTGGCATCACACCTGATTTGCCATCAACAACGAAAATAATTTCTGTAGCTTTTTCTAGTGCACGTTTAGTTTGTTGTAAAATTGCTTCATCGATGTACGCGCTTTCAGTATCTTCAGTTCGCTTTACTGCAAACGTAGGATCAACAATAGATCGAATACTGTTTTGCAACACATCAATATTAACACCACCAGTATCAATAAGTTGAAACTGTTTTCCGCGCCATTCAACTGGTGCTAAGTTATAATCACGAGTTGTCCCAGGAATACTTGAGACAAGTGCTTTAGTGGTTTCAGTAAGTCGGTTAAATAATGCTGATTTTCCAACATTAATTCTTCCGAGCAATACTACAATTGGTTGAGTTGTTGAGGTGTTCATAGTGAGAGATCTTCGCCCAAGACAATGACAATATCAGGATTTCCTGAGACAGCAGGCGTGGTAGTAGAGGTTACCCATTCAGGTAATGATTCAGCTTGCGAAATTTCTAAATAGTTAGCAATATCTTGTGCAATAGTTGCACCGTGGTCAGTTTGATTTGATAAATACAATACACTTTTTACATAGTCTTGTGTCGGAGCATTACTTGTAGTAACTACTTCATATCCTTGGTTTTCGAGTCGTCGAGAAATAGTGCTTGCAAGTCCATTGATTCGAGTTCCATTTAATACTGCAACTCTCTGTGGTGTTCGAGCTTCAAGTGCTGCTTTATCAAAGATATGTTCTGCTACGTATTGTAAGTCACTGAAATCACCAGCATTTGGCAGAAGTACAAATGCGCCAGTATCAAGGATTCGACTATATAGCGGACCGTTTGGTGAGTCATCAAATACGGTATGACCAATTGTTGATTGATCAATATCTTTTGAAAGTTGAAACATGCGAATCACTTCCCAGATTTCAAAATCAGTTTCTACATGGTTACCCAATGTTGAAAATAAATTATTTACACGAAGTGGGTTTGCCAAGAAACCAAAGCTCAATGCGCGATTTTTAATTCCAAGTAATACATTTTGTTGTCGCTCAGATCGTGCAAAGTCAGATCCTTCGCCGTTGAGACCTTGTCGTGAGCGTACAAACTTAAGCGCAAGCGAGCCATCCATTTCTTGCTCCCCAGCTTCTACATAAAGATGCTCATAGCGAAGCGAAGTTGTCGCAGTTTCCATCCCTTTTACTGGGTAGCGAGGATCATCAAGTGTATTTTCAACATGCACGGTGATTCCACCCATGTCATCAACGAGTTGCACAAATCCGTCAAAGTCAATTCGTACGTAGTAATGAATATCAAGGCCAAGTACATCACTAACTACTTCGCGTGCAAGATCAGCGCCACTGCCATCTTCGTATACTTCACCATAAGCATATGCATGATTAATTTTTCGATTGCCATATCCTGGAATTGAAACAAGTAAGTCTCGTGGAAGTGAGATAAGCGCGGCTTCTTCTTTCTCGACATCATAACTTGCCATCATGATGGTGTCGGTAAGTAGGGGACCATCATGATCACCACCACCAATACCGAGAAGCAAGATATTAATTCGTCCATCTTCTTCTCCACGAAGTTGCTTGTCGTCACTAGAGATGAGATTTTGCACCTGACCCCATAGTCCGACACGAGCAAACGTTCGTGAAAGGCTTTCACCAGAGGTAATTACGCCAATACTAAAAACAACCCCAAGCAACAGCAGTCCCACCAAAACATATGTGGCAATTTTCCCAAATGGTGAGAACTTTTTCCGGGGCTGTTTGATCACTTTATCCTTCTCATCGAGAAAGTCTACTTCCGGACGCTTTTGTTCCATTATATAGTTGAAATATATCTATTAAACTACAATATTTTTACCACAAAATACACTTTATTGCAATCATCGCCAAAAACCCTG
This sequence comes from uncultured Gammaproteobacteria bacterium, assembly GCA_964470025.1. Lineage (GTDB taxonomy): Bacteria > Patescibacteriota > Patescibacteriia > Buchananbacterales > UBA6539 > CAYXZR01. The sequence goes on from CAYXZR010000026.1 coordinate 7,187, forward strand.
TAATTTCATTGCATTGAGGCTCAAGCTGTGGTATAATTTGTAGGACTTTAGTGATTTTTTGTCCTATTTAAGTCAAAAATTATCAAACGCATTGCAAGGTGCGACTTACAGTTACCAGAGAGTATGCTCAAAATTGGTCATCGTGGCGCTAAAGCCTACGCCCCAGAGAACAGCCTGGATTCATTTGCCAAGGCAGTTGATATGGGGGTGGATATGGTTGAGTTTGATGTGCGTATTACTAAGGACAAGCATCCTATCGTCATTCATGACAATCGCCTGATGCGACTTGCTAACAAATGGGGCAAAGTAAATCGACTCACCCTCAAGCAAGTCAGAGAGCTAAAACTCGTAGAAGGTGGAGGCCACATACCAACACTTGCTGAAGTTTTAGAGGTCATTGATGGCAAGGTCGGAATCAATATCGAACTCAAGTCACGTAGAAGTGCACAAATTGTCGTACAGACACTACGCGACTATAAAATGGATATGAGTTCGGTAATGATTTCTTCAAACTATCCGCAAGAGATCCGTAAAGCAGAGAAGCTAGAGCCAGGAATTGTAACGGGGTTACTCTTTCGCTCACCAAACGCAGTTAGTCTGTGGCTTATCATTGATTTCATTGCACTGGTGTTACTACCGATAACAAAGTATTACATTTCTTGGATTGTCCGACGAGCAAATGCTGATTATCTCTGTATTCATCGAACATTACTTACTAAAAAAAGATTTCAACTACTAAAAGAACAAGGAATCAAGGTGTGTGTTTGGACAGTAGATGATGAACGTCATATTGAGCAACTAAGAGAGCTCGGTGTTGACGCTATTATTTCTAATTACCCCGATAGATTATGAAATTTTTCAAAAAACAAAAATATCCTCGACATCTTGAAGAAGAGCAAACCTTTGGCCAGCAAGCCTTGATTTTTTTCTGGGAGGCATTTAAGGTAGTCGTAATTTCTCTAGCAATTATCGTGCCTGTTCGCTTTTTCCTTATCAAGCCATTCTATGTAAAAGGCGCATCAATGGAGCCAAACTTCCATGATAGAGAGTATCTGATTGTTGATGAGATTACCTATCGATTCAACCATCCAGAGCGAGGAGAGGTAATCGTGTTCAAAGATCCATTTAATTCTGGTCAATTTTTTATCAAACGAGTGATTGGTCTACCAGGAGAAAAAGTAAGAATCACTGACGGTAGAGTATTTATCTCAGAAGATGGCAGTTCACCAGTAGTAGCACTTGAAGAGGACTACTTACTACCTGCAACTGCGACCAATGGTAATATCGAGTTTAGTCTTGATGTCGATGAGTACTTCTTACTCGGTGATAATCGAAACTCAAGTCTAGATTCACGAGCGTTTGGTCCGCTTGAGCGAGAAGCAATAGTCGGACGAGTGCTCTGGAGGGGATGGCCACTCAATAAAGTTGGATTTTTAATCAAAGATATTGATTATAACCTTTAATAATTTCAGTTAACGAATTTCACATCAGTCATATGCCTAAGAAAGCAGCTAAGAAAACAACCGCGAAAAAACCTGTAGCTAAAAAACCTGCAGCTAAGAAAACAACCGCGAAAAAACCTGCAGTCAAGACTTCACGTGCACCAAAGCTACTTCGTGGGTTTAAAGACATCATGCCGTCAGATCAACCATACTGGCGCTACGTTCGTGACACGATGCAAAGTTTCTCTGATAGCTATGGATTTTCTCGCATTGATATCCCAGTACTTGAAGAAACTAACTTGTTTGTACGAACTATTGGTAAGCAAACAGACGTCGTAAGTAAAGAAATGTTTACCTTTACTGATGCCAGCGAAGGAAGTGTCTCACTTCGACCAGAAGCAACAGCTGGTATTGCCCGCGCATATCTTAACCACGGCTTAGTAAACAATCCGCAGCCAGTAAAGTTATTTTTCACCGGGCCACTGTTTCGACGTGAGCGACCACAGTCTGGTCGATACCGACAGTTTCACCAGTATGACTTTGAAATCATCGGCGATAAAAACCCAGCACTTGATGCACAGTTGATCGTCATGGCGTACAACATGTGTCAGTCATTTGGATTGAGTAAAGTAAGTATCCAGGTAAACAGTATCGGCACCCCAGAGTCACGAGCAGAATATCTCGAAGAGCTTACCAGTTACTACAAGTCAAAGCGTAAGATGCTTTGTGAAGATTGTAAAAAGCGCTTAACAAAAAACCCACTTCGATTACTTGATTGTAAAACTCCAACCTGTCAGCCACTGAAGGCAGATGCACCACAGATTGTTGACTGGCTTGATGAAGAGTCAAAAGCACACTTTATGAAAGTGATTGAATACCTCGATGAACTTGATGTACCATATGTGCTTAATCCATACTTGGTACGTGGGCTCGACTACTACACTCATACAGTGTTTGAAATCTGGCCAGGTGACGAAGAAGGCGGATCACAAACCACACTACTCGGTGGCGGACGATACGATGGACTCATCGAGCAGCTCGGCGGCCGACCAACTCCTGCAGTAGGATTTGCTGGTGGACTTGAGCGCATGATCATGGAAATGAAAAAGCAAGAAGCAAATCCACCAGACCGCACCAAGCCTCGAGTGTTCTTGGCACAGATTGGTGATCTGGCAAAACCAAAAGCACTAGTGCTTTTTGAACAACTCCGACAGTATCGAATTGTCGCTGCAGAAAACTTTGCCAAAGACAGTTTGAAGGCGCAGCTAGAAATCGCCAACAAGCTTGGAGTGAAGTACGTCTTGATTCTCGGACAAAAAGAAGTACTTGATGGCACGATTTTGATCCGTGATATGGAAAACGGAGTGCAGGAAGTTATTGACTTCAAAAAGACTGTAAACGAGTTAAAAAAGAAGTTTAAAGCTGACGACGAAGCAAGTTAAAAAAAGCTCTCAACCATCGAAAAATCCGGGCATTTGCTGCTCGGATTTTTTGTATTTTTCTAAGATGCTAGTTGACAAATTACCTAAAATAAGCTACTATTTGGCCTGTCAGACTTCAGTACTGGCACTGCACATTCCACTAAAGGGTCTTTTATGGCTCGGGACAACGCAATTGCAAAGTTTCTTCAGGAAGGCGGCGATCTGGCTTCACAAGAAGGTGTAGGACTCATCTGTGATGAAGGCATCAGAGCAGTACGCTGTGCGATCAAGGACGATGGTATTCGTGCAGCACTTTTGCAAGCACGAGATCGTACATCTCATATTGGTTTTCAAAAAACACTCACACTTGCCTTGCGAAACTCAGAGTTCTAAGCGCCCTCCTAACTACCTAGTAATAGGTAGTTTTTTATTGACCAATACAATAATCCATGCTATTATTGCGTTTGCACTTTTCAAAAAACAGAAAGGATCTGACATGGTCAATAATGATCAGGATAGTGGCAATCTAATTATTAGGATGTACACCACAGAGGAGATTGATCCGGATGGATTTTTTGGTAGTTTCGAGCACATAGAGGACGAGGCTGCTGCAGAAAAAATTATTCGAGAAGTACATCAAGATAATTTTGCTGAGAATATCGTTCTATGGGTTGTGCGTATCAATCACAGTCGACACTGGGTGTGGCGACGTAACCCAAACAATAGGGCAGAACTAGTATGCGATGGTTATACTAATAACCCGATCTCAGCTGAAGTGCCAATTGCTTTTGTGACGCATCGAGATTCAGAGTAATTGTTCATTACCACCGCTTGAATTTCAGGCGGTTTTTTATTTTGACAAAAGCTATAAAATAATCTAATCTGCAGTATCTATCGTTTCATAAGGAGGGATTGTCTCATGGTCCTTGAGGATAATCCCATTATTCAGTTCGTTGAGAGAGGTGGAATATTCACTTCCAGAAGAGGTCGCCGGCTCGTTGCTGAGACCAGTCAAGAAGTGCTTGATGAAGCAAGCGCTGACCTTGAAGTGCAGAAAGCCATGAATGATGCATTATGGCGCAAGCGTGTTAGAGACGGAACTATTTTTCGAGAAAAACTTTTACACGCTATGTCAACTGAGTACTGATCATTACACCGTCATATCGTATGACGGTTTTTTATTTTGACAAAAATTACTGCATATGATGAACTGTCATCTAGCATTCCTCAGCGAAAAGGAGACTATACTAACGTGAGGGGTCAACAACCAAAGCCAAACACCAGAGGGTGGCTACCATCTGTCAGAGCAGCAATTGCCAAAACCCCAGAAGACATGATCGAGCTCATCGGCGATCTGCCCGACAGAAACGTCGTAGACAGCATGGGAGAGAGTAAGCGTCGTGAAATTCAGTTAGTAGTAAATCAGCTGCTTAATTTTCTGACCAGCCCGCGTTGTTTTAAAAACGCATCTGATCAAGTAGCACAAAAGCTACAAGTACTTGAAGTGCTACGCCAGTTCACCCAGACCAACCCGACACTGATCACCACACAAGACAAAACACGCCTTGAAGCGTGTTTGGGAGAGCTACAATCAGCCAGTAATTAATCGTTCTTTAACCGTCATATCTCATGACGGTTTTTTATTGCGCAAGATATACATCTGCCATCTCTTTGCAGTCAGGATACATTTCGATAGTTTGCAATTCATCTTTTGTAATCCACTTTATCTCTTCGATCTCAGTCTCATCAACCTGTGTTGTACTATCATCGACGATATCACACAGATACGCGATAAAGATAGTCCAGCATTTGGACTGTTCGTGCCAGGCGCGTGTCACATGCAGTGGTTTACCGACAGTGATGTCGATGTTGAGCTCTTCTTTGATCTCTCGAGCAAGTCCATCAGCAGGTGCTTCATCTTTGTGTAGTCTACCACCAGGAAACTCCCAGAGGGATTCACCAACTCCACGACACACAAGTACATTGCCATCTTTTTCTAAGATAGCTTTTTGTGCGACATTACCGACGAAGTGATTTGAAGTGTTTTC
>CAYXZR010000027.1:0-11730 GCA_964470025.1 uncultured Gammaproteobacteria bacterium
ACTATTTGTACGACTAGAAGAAACACAAGACACCGCTACTACAACGCCACAGGTCATTCAACAATGGATTGCTGAACGTGTACCAATCCAGTATGAGGTGAGAGTTGTTAAAAAGAGTGGGATAGTCGAAAGTTCGATGTATCAAGCAGCACTTGACAGTGATATTGATATACGGGCAATCATTGATTTAGCAAATGTTTTTCAGTGGAGTGTTGATTTTGCATTAGATCCTAGAGTTGGTGATTCATTTCAATTTATTTATGAAGAGCGCTACAGAAATGGTGAGTACGTCATGCCTGGAAAAATACTAGCTGGAGAATATATTAACAATGGTGTAACATATCGAGGGTATCATTTTGAAGAATCAGAGGATAACATTGGCTATTTTGATAGTGAAGGAAACTCACTACAAAAAATGTTTCTAAAAGCGCCAGTTGCATTTAAATACATATCGTCAGGCTTTACAACTGGGCTTCGCTATGTTTCTGCCTTCAACGTAAGTACTGGTCACCGAGCAATTGATTATGCAGCAGCATTTGGCACACCAATCCGTGCCGTAGGAGACGGCACAGTTACATTTGCTGGCTGGAGCACTGTTGGCTATGGAAATCTACTCTCGATCAGACACAATGGCACTTATAGCACAAATTATGCCCATCTATCAAAGTTCGCAGTTAGAAGTGGCCAACGAGTCACACAAGGACAAACTATAGGATATGTAGGCTCTACAGGATTTTCAACCGGACCTCATCTTCACTATGAAATGGTAAAGCATGGAGTTAAAATCAACCCATTACTAGAAACACTTCCTCCAGGACAATCAATTTCGGAAGAAAATAAAGAAAGATTCTTTGAATCTATAAAAAACCTAGAAAATCAACTTAACACAAAAAATTAATGTTTAGCGGAATAATAGAAGCAACTGTTGAGGTAATAAAAGCAGAACACAAAAACGGCTCATTACTACTCACCATTCAAAAACCTTCTCAATGGAAAATAAAACCAGGACAATCAATTGCGACTAATGGCACATGTCTTACTGTTGCTTCAGTCCAAGAAACAACATACACCACAGAATTAATGCCAGAAACGTTATCAAAAACAACATTTGCAAAAAAACTTCCTAATTATATAAATCTGGAGAGATCGCTAAAGGTTGAAGATCGACTTGATGGCCATTTTGTCACGGGACATATTGATACCGTAGGAACAATTAGTTCTATCACTAGAGTCCATAATAGTCACGAATTCACTTTTACATTCGATCAAGAATTTGCACCACTCACTGCCAAGAAGGGTTCAATTTGCATTGACGGCATCAGTTTGACAATTGCTAATTCAACTAAAAAATCAGTCACAGTACATATCGTCGAGTATACACATCAGCACACATCATTATCTCACCAAGATGTTGGTGATCAGGTAAACATAGAATTTGACATCTTAGCAAAATATATTAATAAATCACTTGAAATGTATGCAATCAAATAATATCAGAGGAAATTTTACTCCATTTGACGCTTCAAAGTATAAAGTTGCAATAGTTAATGCACAATTTAACACAGAAATTGTAAATCAATTAACAGAAAATGCACTCGAAAAACTAAAACAATACCAAGTCCCGGAGGATAATATTAAAATTTTTTCAGTACCAGGATGCGTAGAAATCCCTCTGCTTTTAGAAAAAGCAGCCCAAACAAAAAAATATGATTGCCTCATTGCAATCGGGGTGGTTATTCAGGGTGATACTCCACACTTTGAGTATGTATGTAAAATTGCCAGTGAAGGAATCCAGCAAGTAACTCTCACACATACCATTCCAGTTGGATTTGGAATTTTAACATTAAACAACCAAGCGCAAGCTACAGAGCGCATTCGTGCCGGTGGAGATGCCGTTGAGGCAGCATTACAATCAGCTAAACTAATCAAAAAGATTTAAAATGTATGATGCAGCAATTAAAAGATGATAAAAAACCTTCAGGTCCAATAAAGCTAAAAAATGGATGGACTGTAGAAGTTGATAGAGATTTATGCATCGGAGCAGGAACATGCGTTGTTATAGCACCTGATTCCTATGATCTAGACGAAGAAGCAAAGGCAGTCATTCTAAACTCAATAGACGCTGATTCTCCTGAAAACATTCTCAAAGGAGCAGAAAGTTGTCCTGTGGATGCAATAATTATTAAAGATGAAAAAGGAAATATAGTGTATCCCAAATAATATATGCATAATATAGTCTTTATAGGAGCAGGTGACATTGCACAAGCAATACATCAAGCACTTAAAAAAAATATAAAAGTTGAGATGTGGGATCTCGATAGATCAAAAGTGAAAAATCAAAAAAAACTTTCTGAAATAATCCCGCAAGCCGATATACTTTTTTTAACTCTACCATCAACTGGCCTACCAGGTGCTTTAAAAAGTATCGAAAAACTTTTACCCACTAAGACTATACTAGTTGGAATTTCAAAAGGAATAAATCAAAAAACAAAGTTACTTACCAGTCAGAGTATTGAATCCCAAACAAAAAATAAATATGTAATAATGCATGGGCCGATGATTGCCGACCAGCTGAAAAAAAATCAAGGTGGTGCAGCAACCCTTGCCTCAAAGTCACCTCAGGCTGCAAATCTGGTTAGAAATATTTTTGATACAAAAAAAATATTTTTAGAAATCAGCAATCAACCAAATGCAATCGCGCTGGCCGGGGTGCTAAAAAATATCTATGCTATTGCCGCCGGCGTTGCCATTGAGCTTGGATGGAATACAAACAAAATTGGCTGGCTAATAAACCAAGCTGTAAAAGAAACTCAAGAAATACTTACACTGCATAGATATCCAAGATCAGTCGTAAACAATTACGCATTTTTAGCTGATCTGCTAGGTACGGCATATTCAAAAAAATCATCAAATAGAAAGTTTGGAAAAAATTTAGCCAACAACACAAAGCAACAAGATAAACTTCCAGAGGGTTGGCATTCGCTACATATTTTAATCAAAAAAAATCCAGCTATAAAAAAATTTCCAATCATAGCAGCGTTATCAAAAAAAAGCACAAAACAAATTACAACTGCCTTTGACAACATTGCCAAAGAACTGTAGTATTTTGGCATGAAATATTTTATTCAAACATTTGGTTGCCAGCAAAACGAAGCAGATTCCGAGCGACTTGCAGCCTACTATAATGCACGTGGGTATAGTCCAGCTACCAGCTTTGAAACTGCAGATATTGCAGTCATAAACACTTGCATCGTCCGCCGAAAAGCTGAGCAGAGAGTCTATGGACTTGTTCACAATCTTAAAAAGATTAAGCAAAAAAATCCAAAGTATAAAATCATTATAACGGGATGCCTTGTTGGTGCTGCAAACCGAGAACCTTCAGGTAAGCGACTTAAAGATCTTCATAAACGACTTCCAAGTGTAGATGAATTTTTGCCGATAGAAGAAGTTGGCTTTGAATACAAGGCAATTAGGAAAAATGATAGTCACGCTCTCATACCAATTTCAAATGGCTGTAATAACTACTGTACATTTTGCATTGTTCCATTTTCAAGAGGAAAAGAAATATCACGACCATTTCAAGACATTATTTCAGAAGCCCAAGCAGTGGTAGATGAAGGGTGCAACGAAATAACGCTACTTGGTCAGAATGTTAATTCCTACGGTGCTGACTTAGTAAAATCACAAGAATACACACTACCAAATGGTCAGGAAATCAACCCAGTAATGGTTACACACTTAGGAAGAAAAAGAATACCCACACTATTTCCATATTTACTTGATCAAATAGCACAAATTGATGGCATAAAAACCGTTCACTTTGTTTCATCAAATCCTTGGGATTTTTCAGATGAACTAATTCAAGTGATGAAAAAAAATAAAAACATATCGCGTGAATTACATCTACCAGTTCAGGCTGGAGATAATGAAGTATTGCGACGAATGAATCGCTGGTACACCAGAGAAGCGTACATGGAGTTGGTCGAAAAAATTAGAAAAGAAATTCCTGAAATCATAATTACAACAGATATTATCGTTGGATTTCCAGGAGAAACTACACAACAATTTGAACAAACTATCGATCTAGCAAAAAAGGTGAATTTCAGCAAAGCATACATCGCATATTATTCACCTCGAACAGGCACAGCTGCTGCAAAAATCTTTCAAGATGACGTTGCACATGAAGAAAAAAAGCGACGTTGGCTAGAGCTTGATAAAGTGGTAAACTACAAAATGCGCCCTGAATTTAAACAACAACAAAGCATAAGTAATTAAAAGAAGACATATGAAATACGAATTACCAAAGATTCCTTATCAATACGACGCGCTCGAGCCTCACATCGACGCACAAACCATGGAAATACATCATACTAAACACCATCAAGGATATACTGACAAAATGAATGCCGTGCTTGAAAAATATCCAAATCTACAAGAAAAACCACTTGAGGAAATTATGAAAAATCTTGTCAACTCAGGCATGGAGTCAGCTGATCAAAAAGCGTTTCAAAATAATGCCGGAGGATATTTAAACCACAAACTCTTCTGGGAAATCATGGGTCCAGAAAAAGAAGTTGATGAGGAACTAACAGAAGAAATTATTCAAACCTTCGAATCAATCGACAACTTCAAAGAACAGTTCGAAGAAGCAGCAAAAACAAGATTTGGAAGTGGCTGGACTTGGCTAGTTCGCAACCAGGATGGAAAACTAGAAATCTACTCAACCGCCAATCAGGACTCACCTTATCTTAATGGACACACTCCATTGATTGGATTGGACGTATGGGAACACGCATACTATCTAAAATACCAAAACAAGCGTCCAGAATACATAAAAAACTGGTGGAAAGCATTAAAAATAATGTAATCATTACGACATTCCAAATATAAAAAGTGCTCATTTAGGCACTTTTTTGTATAATATCTTGACAAAAGGTAAAAAGTATTGTATTTTTCATCGCAGTTCTTACACAAAGAATCCCGCTCCTGTCGTCAAACCATCAACCCCATCCCAAATCCATCTCTGGAAAGGACAAGTCATGCCCACTAGTGCACCTTCAAAACCAGCCTTGGAAGAAATCAAGGCAGAATTCACCGAACTCATCAGTCGCATTGTAAAAGCCGTAGTAAACACAGCTGATGCTGTCACAATTGAGACCACCATTTCAGATGTTGCAGTCATCATCGTGGTGACAACTAAGCCTGATGAAATCGGCCAAGCAATTGGAAAAGATGGTGGTATTGCCAAAGCCATGAGAAGAATACTTAGTGCCGCGGCAACAAAATACGATATGACCTCAACTCTTCGCATAATGGATGCGTAGTGCAGTCGGGATTCTTTACACAGCAGAGACAAATGTCTCTGCTTTTTTATACTTTAAAAAGCTTATATGATATACTTTTAACGAAAGGAGGGTACTATGTCTAAAATATTGTGGCACGCTGAAAGCATTTCAAAAACACTAGAATTTTTAAAAACAACAAAACAAGGTTTATCCAGCCAAGAGGCAGCTAAGCGCTTGCAAAAAAATGGCACAAACTCTTTACCGCAAAAAAAAGGTGCCACGAAATCTCAAATCCTACTTAACCAATTCACAAACCCATTAGTATACGTACTACTGGGGGCTTCTGTTATTGCGTTAATTCTACAAGACTACATTGATGCCCTTATTATCGCAGCAGCAGTATTGCTCAATACTTTATTAGGTTTTTACCAAGAAAATAAAGCAAATAATGCTTTAGATTTTTTAAAAAAACTTGTAGACAGGAAAGCAAAAGTACTTCGTGATGGAAACAAGATTCTAATTGATGCCAATCATGTGGTACCAGGTGATATTATTTATCTCGATCCAGGTGATAAAATCCCTGCAGATGCAAGACTTATTAAAACAGAAGAGTTAATAGTTATAGAAGCTGCCCTCACCGGTGAAGCGTCACCAATAACAAAACAAGTAACTAAGGTTTCAAAAGGTGCCGTAATAGGCGATCGCACAAACATGGTTTTTAGCGGAACTGTAGTAGCACAAGGAAAAGGAATGGCTATAGTTTGTGCAACTGGAGTGGAAACTGAGATTGGGAAAATCAGCACACTTGTAAATGAAACCGAGGAACAAAAAACCCCACTACAGCAACAGTTAAAGCAATTTAGTACAGGACTTACGTACTTTGTGCTTGGCGCAGCAATATTAATTTTAATTGTTGGCAGTTTACAGGGTCGAGAAATTATCAGTTTTGGACATGAAGGAGGGGAGAGCATGTTTACAATCGCAGCTGCAATTGCCGTTGCCGCCATCCCCGAGGGATTACTGGCTGCAGTAACTGCTGTACTTGCTATAGGTATGCAGGCAATTCTTCGTCGACAAGCACTAGTCAGAAAACTCGTTGCAGCAGAGACTCTAGGAAGCACCTCTATCATTTGTACAGACAAAACCGGCACATTAACTGAAGGCATTATGTCTGTTGCACAGATCATTACTCACTCAAGCAAAACAGAAGTAAGTCATACAAAATTTTTATCTCAAAAAAAGCTTTCTGACACAGATTTAGTACTTAAAATAGCTACGCTATGCAATGATGCTTCAATCCAAAATCCAGAAGAGCAGTTACAGCAAGCAAAAGTAATTGGAAGCCCTACTGAAGCAGCGTTATTACAAGCAGCGATACAAGCAGCGATACCATATCAACAAATAATTAACAGCCAACCAAGATTATCGGAAATAGCCTTTAGCTCACAAACTAAATTTATGGCTACATTACATGCACTAGACCAAAAAAATCATGTAATATACACCAAAGGTGCTCCAGAAAAAATAATCAATTTTTCATCACGAATTAGAAAAGATGGTAAAAAAGTCAAACTCTCCACCAAAGAAAAAAAAGAGTTACAAGATGAGCAAAATAATCTAACCAATCAAGGACTAAGAGTATTAGCTCTAGCTTATAAACAAGTAACTAAAGACATAGAAAAAATATCTGAAGGTGACCTTGAGGAAATGATTTTTCTTGGATTCATAGCGCTCAAAGATCCACTTAGAAAAGAGGCAAAAGAAACGATAGAGTTGGCGCAACAGGCCGGCATTAGGCCAATTATTATCACTGGTGACCATAAATTAACGGCACGAGCGATAGTGTCTGAGTTAGGAATTAGCGTCGATGAGCAAAATATTATTGAAGGGCATGAGCTCGATAATCTTGACGACGAACAGCTGGCTAAAAAAGTGCACTTATTTGACATATACGCTCGAGTGGAGCCTTCTCACAAGCTACGGATAATCAAAGCATGGCAAAGCAGAGGTGAGGTTGTTGCAATGACAGGTGATGGAATTAATGATGCGCCAGCTCTAAAAGCAGCTGATATCGGTGTGGCCCTAGGATCAGGAACAGATGTTGCAAAAGAGACATCTGACATGATATTGCTTGATAATAATTTTAAAACAATCGTGGCAGCAATCGAGCGAGGCAGAGTTATCTATGACAATATAAAAAAAATAATACTATATCTACTTGCTAGTAGTTTTTCTGAAATAATCTTGATAATTGGTGCACTAATTGCAAATTTACCATTACCATTACTAGCTGGCCACATGATCTGGATCAACCTAATCACTGATGGCGCACCTGGCGTTGCACTCACATTTGAAACAGGTGAAAAAAACATTATGAAAGAAAAACCTCGCAAAAAAAATACTAAGATCCTCGACACTGAAATGAAGGTGCTAATATTTATAATAGGTGTTGTAGTAGATATATTACTACTGTCACTGTTCTACCTGTTAATTACCCAAAGCACATTTACACTAGAAAAAATAAGAACTATAATATTTGCTTCACTTGGCCTAGGATCACTTTTGTATGTATATGCCTGCAGGAGCTTTAAGCAATCAATCTTTAAGACCAATATTTTTAGCAACAAATACCTAACACCTGCTGTTATGCTAGGTGTCCTTATGCAAATACTTGCTATCTATCAACCATCACTTCAAAAGCTACTACAGACAGTGCCTCTAAATGCAAATGACTGGATAATTGTTATTACAATGGCTTTAATTAAAATACTAGCTATAGAAGCAACAAAAATGCTATTCGTCATAAAAAACAAAATAAATGGCACGGAAAAAATTACTCCATAGTGGGGATGAAAAGGTTGTAGAAATAAGAAGAATTAAGTATAATATTAGAACTATAAGCAGATAGGAATGCCGCACAATAAATATCTCAAAAGTAAAATTACCTTAATCCTAGCAATTGCTGTTCTTGTTTTTGTTTCAATTAGTCTTTTTACTACCTCAAGACAAAAAGAAGAGATAGCTGCTGAAATTCAACAACTAAGGCAGGAGGTTGATAGAACACAGCGAGAAAATAGTGAGCTGCAGAAATTGATTACCTACTTAAACTCTAGTGCGTACATAGAAGAGATAGCTCGAGCAGAACTTGGCCTAAAAAAAAGTGACGAAAATGCCGCAATCATACCTTCAGGAGACATTGTTAATCTAGAGCAACTCAACACAGTGAGCAATACAAGTCAACAAAGAAAATCAAACCCTCGAAAATGGCTAGACTATTTTACTAAAAACAATGACTAAAAAAGAAGTAAAAAATAAAAGCTCCAACGATGAAACCGAAAAATTACGGGGAGCTGTTTTAGAGTGGTTAGAAAATGACAAAAAAAACAATAAGATAATACAAAAAAATCAGACAAAGGTTACTAAAGGTACTAGAGAAACATCAAATAATCCTAAAAAGGTAATAAAGAAGCCACTACTTATTACAATTTATTCACTAATAGCTATCTATCTTATAGTTGGTGCAGTTATTATATCAACACAATCAACTAGCTCAGTGACTGCAAAAATAACATCTATAATGCCATACCCAGCCGCAATAGTAGGAACACAAGTAGTCTCATACAGTCAGTGGATTCAAGAAATTCAAACACTGAGCAACTTTTATCAAAAAGAAGCCGCACTTGACCCAGAAATAGAGCTACCAAGCTATGAGGACACAAAAAAACACATACTCAATCGGCTAGTAGAGAATAAACTCTTAAAAAAACTTGCTGCTAGCTATAATGCACATCCAACTGATCAAGAGGTAGAGACACAGATAAACGCGTTAGCGCAAGAACTAGGAGGAGCTATAGCGTTTGAAAACCAGCTACAAGAGCTATATAACTGGACAGTAAAAGATTTTAAGCAAAAAATTATTCTACCACTACTTTTAAAGCAGAAAGTTGAAATTGCTATTACCGCAGATGACAGAATAAATAAAGAAGCAAGAGATAGAGCACAACAAATATTAAATTTAACTGCTACGGAAGACTTTGGGCTACTAGCAGAACAACATAGTCAAGATGTAACTGCACTACAAAAAGGTGACCTAGGATATTTTTCACGAGGTGAAATGGTACCAGAATTTGAGAAAGTCGCATTTACTTTACAGGTAGGTGAGGTAAGTGGACTTATTGAGACTCAATTTGGCTTTCATATTATTAAAGTAACCGAGCAGTTGAAAAATGATGATGGAGAAATCGAACAGGTTAGAGCTCAACACATACTTATACGAGCTAAAGATATAGATCAATACCTCGAAGAACTAAGACAACAAACCTTTATTTGGACTGTAGTGAAAATATAAAAAGCCAGTGGTGGGATTCGAACCCGCGACCTCTCCCTTACGAAGGGATTGCTCTACCAACTGAGCTACACTGGCGTATCACAAGCAAAGTATCATACTATAAAATTCCAGGTCAACTACTATGATTATTCTAAAAGATCTAGCAAAAAAATATCCACCAAATTCATACGCCCTTGAGGATATTAATCTTCATATTAAACCAAAAGAGTTTGTATCTATTGTAGGAAAAAGTGGAAGCGGAAAAACAACATTAGTAAAAATGTTAATTGCCGAAGAGCGTCCTAGCTCAGGTAAGGTAATTGTAGGTGGATGGGATATTACTAATATCAAAAATCACGAAATTCCTATCCTAAGAAGGCAGATAGGAGTAGTATTTCAAGATTTCAAACTACTTCCTAAAAAAACCGTATTTGAAAATGTCGCGTTTGCACTGCAGGTATCCGGTGCAAAAAACTCACGCATTGAAGAAATCATTCCACAGGTGCTTTCTATAGTCGGGCTTTCAGGAAAGGAAAACAGATACCCGATTCAGTTATCTGGCGGGGAACAACAACGAGTAGCAATAGCAAGGGCACTAGTTCATAGGCCAAAAATCCTTCTTGCAGATGAACCAACTGGTAATCTCGACTCAGTAAATACACAAGAAATCATTGATCTGCTACTAAAAATTAACGAATTTGGCACCACGGTAATAATGGTAAGTCATGATGATGACGTGGTGAACAGTATTAAAAAACGAGTAATTACCATCGAGAACGGCAAAGTAGCCTCAGACCAAAAAGTTGGTAAATATATAATTTAATTTTTTTCGCATGTATCGAGTACTATTATTTGCATGGCAAAGTTTTTGGAGAAACTTTTGGCTATCACTTGTAACAATTACAGTAATCATTCTAACCTTTATCGCAATCAACTTTCTCATTGTGATAAATTTTGTAACTGATTCAGCTATTAATGTAGTACAGGATAAAATTGATGTAAGTGTATATTTTAAAGAAAAAGTAATCGAGCCACAGGTGCTCGAAGTACAAACATACCTCTCTTCACTGCCTCAGGTTAAAGAAATTACCTATATCTCTCAGCAAAACGCCCTACAACAATTTAGAGAGCGTCACCAGCAAGATACAACTATCATTAGATCTCTCGAGGAACTTGAAGAAAATCCACTGGGTGCAACGCTAACAGTCAAGGCAAAAGATCTATCACAATACCCAGAAATCATCGAAATTTTAGACAATTCACAGTACAACGACTTAATACTTGATAAAAACTTTGATGATCATCAACAGTTTATTGAACGAATCAAAGTAATTTCTGATAACATCAAAAAAATTGGCTACATCACATCAATTGTCTTCGTAATTGTATCCCTTCTAATCGTCTTTAACACCATCAGAGTTGCAATATACACTCATAGACAAGAAATAACTATCATGAAGCTTGTGGGGGCTACAAACTGGTTTATTAGAGGTCCATTTTTGATGGAAAGTATAATGTATGGACTTATTGGTGCAACACTTGGATTACTACTTTTTTATCCAACCCTAAATATCATTCAACCATATTTAAGCGTATTTTTTTCAACGGAAAATATAAATATTGTAGAACATTTTCAGCAAAATATTCGCTATATTTTTGGCATCGAAGTACTGATTATTTTATTATTAACAATTATTAGTAGCGCGATTGCGATAAGACGATATCTGCGTGTATAAATTAATCTTGACTATATAAAGAGAATCTGGTATTCTCGATTACTGTTGACTTAATTGTGCTTAGTACTGCGGGATCGTCTAAGGGCAGGACGCCTGGTTTTGGTCCAGGAAATCGGGGTTCAAATCCCTGTCCCGCAGTAGTGAGCACAATTTTTTTATAGCAAGCAATATGGAAATACTTACATTTATATGGGATAAGTTCCTATACATCCCACTCTACAATTTACTTGTATATCTATATAACAACTTTTCAAACTTTAACATGGGAATTGCCATTATCTACATGACAGTTCTGCTTCGAATCGTTCTTTTACCATTCACCATCATGGAGGAGCGACGAAAATTTTTAAAGAAAAAAATTATTAAAAAAATCCAAGAAATA
>CAYXZR010000028.1:0-11301 GCA_964470025.1 uncultured Gammaproteobacteria bacterium
ATATAATGCCAATGCCAATCCAAGAGCAACAATAAAAAAAGTGAGTACCTTAGGTAGGTGAAATTTTTTTTTATCTCGATCCAAGTGTGGATTCTGATATTTTTTTGATATATAATCTCTTTTTCTTTTCACACTATTTTTTTTCTATATGCCAAGTATCTTTTGGGGTATATGAAGTTAGCAACTCTGATCTCTGATTACTTCTTTCTATTGCGAGCGAAATCAATTTATCAAGCAAGGCGGAGTACTCAACTCCACTTGCCTGCCATAATTTAGGATACATTGAAATCGATGTAAAACCAGGAATTGTGTTAACTTCATTCAAATAAATTTGCAAGGTATCTTTGGCAACGAAAAAGTCAATACGAGCCATGCCATTCAGTTCGAGTGCAATAAAAGTTTTTTTTGCATATTCTTGAATCTGTATTACTGTCTCATTAGGTAATTGAGCAGGAATTTGCTCAATTGAAGCACCATCAATATATTTTGCATCATAATCATAGAACTCATTTGATGATACTATCTCACCTGGAACTGAAACTTCTGGATCATCATTACCTAATACCGCGACCTCAACTTCTCTAATATTTTCTATCCCCTGTTCCAAAATAATCTTAGTATCATATTTGAAGGCATATTCAATTGCACTAACTAATTCAGAGGTGGCGTGCACCTTGGATATACCCACACTAGAACCAAGGTTTGCTGGCTTCACAAAAATCGGATACTCTAAACCATTAAGCAACTCACCAGCATCTCCCTTCCAGTCAGAAATGCGCAAACTTCGATAGGCAACGCTCGGAATATCAGCATGATCAGTAATTTTTTTCTGCATTACTTTATCCATGCTCAAAGCAGACCCTAAAATACCACTCCCAACATATGGGATGTTAAGCATTTGCAGCAATCCTTGCAGTGCACCATCCTCTCCATTAGTACCATGCACAACAGGAAAAACAACATCTAAGGTTCCTTTAAAATCATCAAGTCGTCCCTCACTAACAAGGAGTTCTGACTTTGATTTAAAATCAAATGTCATACGATATGGTAAATCACCAGCACCTTGCTTAAGAACCTCAAGTGCCGCATCACCAGCAATCCATGCACCTTCCTTGGTAATGCCAATAGGAATCACTTCATACTTTTCCTTATCTAAAGCACGTATAACTGACTGCGCGGAAACAATAGAAACTTCATGCTCCCCTGAGCGCGAACCAAAGATAACTCCAACTCGTAATTTATTTGACATATCTCCTTTCAAGTAAAGGGTTAATCTGTGTTACTACCTCATAGTTAATTGTCCCTAATAAATCAGCCAACTCTTCCGCTGTAATCTCTTCACTACCCTGCACACCCAGCAAAGTTACTTCATCGCCAGGTGATACTGAGTTATTAGTAACATCAACCATCATGATATTCATACATATTACACCGAGCACCTTTGATCGTTTTCCTCCAATGAGTACGTCTGACTTATTTGATAGTCCTCTTCGATAGCCCTCCCAGTAGCCGACAGCTACAATTGCGATTGTCATGTCAGACTCGGCCTCATACGTGCATCCATAACCAATTTTTGTACCCTTCTTAATATCTTTTACCTGCAAAACATTGGTTTTCCAAGATAACGCAGGAATAAGTGACATATCAGGATACTTAGAAAGAGCCGCTTTATGAGTTACACTAGATGGCCACAATCCATACAAAGATAACCCTAATCGAGTCATAGTAAAAATTGAGTCATCCAATGATATCATTGCTGCACTGCAAGCGATATGCATATGTGTTATATCCAGTCCTTCTGCTCGCAAAGCTTCACCAGTTTCCCTAAAAATGCTAGCCTGTTTTTTTGTAAAAGCATAATCATCCTCGGAAGCAGCAAAATGACTATAGATACCTTCCACAACAATACCTGGCAGTGCTGCTACCTGCTTTGCAAAAGAAACAAAATCACCAGGCAGCACTCCGACTCGAGTTGTCCCAGTATCAAGCTTCAAATGAACCTTAACATCCATACCATATGTAACAGCGGCTTCAGAAAGTTTCTTTGCATAATTATAATCATACACAGGAAAAGCAATAGATTGCTTTACTCCTTCTTCTATAAAATCAGAAGGAGCATATGTTAAAATAAAAATTCGAGTATCAATACCCTGTCTTCGAAGCTCTAACGCCTCACCAAGTGAAACCACACCAATCCAATCAACCTGATCTGAAACTAACTTTGCAATTTCTATCATACCATGACCATATGCATTGCTTTTAACAATTGGCATAACAGAAGCACTGCCAACAATATTCTTATACTGCTGGAGGTTGTGCAATATTGCGCTCTTAGAAATTTCTACCCAAGAAGTATACATGTTACTTACTAATCACTTCAAAACCACAATACTTCTGAAGTGCCTTAGGAATAAGGACTGTACCATCCGCTTGCTGATGCTGTTCAAGCAAAGCTGGAATTAGCCGAGAAGTAGCTAGGCCAGAACCGTTCAACGTGTGTACAAATTTGTTTTTGCCAGTTTCAAAATCTTTGTATCGAATCTTTCCTCGACGTGATTGATAGTCAAGTGCATTTGATACGCTACTAACCTCTTTGTAGATTTCCATACTCGGGATCCAAACTTCAATATCCACAGTCTTGGCCATTGCAGCGCTTGCGTCACCTGCTGCAAGCAAAGAGCTCTGATAATGCAATTCTAAGCCTTCTACTAGCTTCTGAGCATGCATTAGGAGCTCATCAAACGCTTTCCAAGAGTCTTCTTCACGGGTAAATTGAAACATCTCAATTTTATTAAATTGATGCCCACGAATCATTCCACGCTCCTCTTTTCGGTAACTACCAGCTTCTCGTCGAAAACATGTTGAGTATGCGAAGTACTTTAATGGCAACGTAGTCGCATCCAAAATCTCGTCACGATGTAAATTACCAAGCATCATCTCACTAGTTGCATTCAAACAAGTTCCATCCTGCGTCCAGAATAAATCATCACGAAACTTTGGCAAGTGACCTGATGTATATGCTGATTCTTCGTTAAGCAAAAAAGGTGGAATCAAAAAAGTGTAATCATTCTGACGATGATAATCAATAAAATAATTTAATAATGCCCACTCAAGCACCGCACCATTACCAGTGTAAATCCAAAAACCAGCACCTGACATCTTTGCAGCTCGCTCATAGTCAATTAACTCTAAATCAGTTGCCAGCTCTACGTGATCTTTTGGAGTAAAGTCAAAAGATTGTTTTTTGCCAGACACCTCAACAACCTCATTATTCTCTTTACCGCCTGCTACAACATCATCAGAGACAATATTTGGCAGTTCGCTCATAGCTTCAATATACTTTGATTCCGCCTCACTAAGCTTAGTATCTAAGCCTTTAATTTTCTCTCCAACAGCTTTCATCTTTTCAATCACCTCAGGAGTTGGTTTAGTCTTTGAATGTGAATTTCGTTCAGCTTTTAACTCATCAACTTCTGCTATTAATTTTCGCACAGAAGCATCAGCTTTAAGAACGGCTGAAATTTTTTTCTCAGCATCTTGTTCCCCCATTCGCTTAGCCAGTGATGCTGTGATTAATTTTAATTCATTTTCATCTCGTAATTTTTGAATATCTAACATATTATTTTTGTAATTCTTCAACTATTACCTTTTTAATTTCTAACAATGCTCTATTGCGATGGTTACATTTTTTAAAATCTTCCGCAGATAGCTCTGATCTAAATGGAGCATCAAGTGATGATTTAAAAATAGAATTATACGGATATCCCTCAACTAATACCTCACTTACTGTTTCTGTTATATAACCACGCTCCTCACCTCGTGAGTTAAACGATGTACCATCAGGAAATACTAACGCCACTACAGCCACAAACTTTGCAGTTCGCTGCTCCAGTGGCACTCCCGACAATCGCTCAAGCAACTCATCAATCATTTGCTGATCAGTCATCCTGTATCCCAGCCATGTTCTACTAGCAACGCCTGGCTCTCCATTTAAATAATCAACTTCCAGGCCCGCATCATCGCTGAGCGTTGGTATTCCAGAAATTTCTGCATATTCTTTTGCCTTCTTTAAGGCATTTTCTTTAAACGTATCCCCCGTCTCATCAACTTCATGAGAAATAGTAAGATCATTCAAAGAAAGTACCTCAATTCCTAAATCAACCATCCAAGTCTTGTAATCATTGAATTTCGCGGGGTTTCCAGTTGCAATTAGTAACTTTTTCATACCCACTCATTGTAACAAATATACAGGAAATTACAAGTTTTTAGCTTATTTTAGCAACTTTTTAATAATTGATGATTTAAATTTTTCCGGCTGATGGGCCACAAGGCGCACTATTTCAATCTCAAACCCTTGAGCAAATAGCTCATCAACTATTACATGTTGTTGATCGTAGCCCAAACAAATCACATCAGGCACAATCTCTCTAATCACTGCCATCTTATCTGTTGTTGAACCAAGCACAGCCTTATCGACGAGCTCTTCATCTGCAACCACACGTAGCCTATCTTCTTCTAAATGATGGGGTGGTATTCCCTTAATCTTTTCAACTGTTACATCACGAGCAATAACTACAACTAAATAATCGCCATGCAAACGCGCCTGGCGAAACATGTCACGATGACCCTCATGCAAAGGATCAAACGTTCCAAATACCATTACTTTTTTCATCGTCCTTTTCTGATTCGTTTACGTACTTTATCGTTTCCAAGTACACGCAATACAACAAGAGCAATCACTGTAGTCATAATCGCAGCTGAGTAGGCACCAAGGCCAACTGCTAGACCGACTGCTGCCACAAGCCAAATAGTTGCTGCTGTAGTAATTCCAAATACCCTGCCACGATGCGCCTGAATAATAAGTCCTGCACCAAGAAAACCAATTCCAGTGATAACTCCGGCCGCAATACGCGTAGGGTCAGCATCGGGAAGTAAGCCAGACTGAATTGAAAGCATCATAACCAAGCAAGAACCGAGTCCAACCATGATATTTGTTCGAAACCCAGCGGGCTTTTTCTTACGTTCACGCTCGTAGCCTATCAAGCCAGATAAAAATACTGCTAACAATAATCGAACTAAAGTAGTTAATGGATCCATAAATATACTTTATTCTGGTCGCATAAGTGGGAAAAGCACTACATCACGTAAGTTCTCTTGCTCTGTCAGTAATGCAGCTAAACGATCGATACCTAGTCCCCAACCAGAAATAGGAGGCATACCATGTTCCATTGCAATTAAATAGTTTTCATCAACATCCATCGCCTCGTCATCACCTAATTCCTTAGCTGCTAGCTGTTCTTTGAACCGCTCTCGCTGATCAATTGGGTCAACAAGCTCAGAATACGCCTTAACTATTTCCCATCCATTCACAACTAGCTGAAACTGATCAACGAGTCGAGGATCATCATCATTAACACGAGCTAGTGGTTGTAAAAATTTTGGGTAACCATATAAAATAGTTGGGTTAACTAATTTTGGTCGAGACACTTTTTTATATACTACATCAGTTAATGTTGCTAAGCTCATCTCATCAGCACCTTCAATTGAAATTTTCTTTTTCTTAAGGTCAGCGCGCAAGTTGTTCACGTCTGTATAACTTAAAATATCTAAACCAGTATCACCATTAACCATCTCCACGTAATCAATTCGCTTCCATGGTGTTGTGAAGTCAACTTCACGCTCAACACCTTCTTTATCCTTAACTTTAAGCATCTTGGGAATATTTAGAGTTTCAAATAAATAATCAAACATTCGTTCTGTAAAAGTTATGTTTTTTTCATAATCCCAATATGCACAATAGTGCTCAACGTGTGTGTGCTCAGGCAAATGAGAAGGATCATGACCTTCATTTCTAAATGCCTTACCAATTTCAAAAATCTTTTCAAATCCACCAACAATCAACTCCTTCAATGGCAATTCATGCGCTATACGAAGCACCACATCAATATCAAGAGCATTGTTGTGAGTATGATAAGGTCGTGCTGCTGCTCCAGTGGCACTATGAAGCAATGTCGGTGTTTCAACCTCTAAGAATCCCTCTTGCCAATAAAACTCCCGCAATGACTGAATAAGTCGAGAACGAAGTACAAAACGCTCTTTAGTTTCTTTATTGCTGATTAAATCTAAATAGCGCTGACGATATAATTTTTCCCTATCTTTTAAACCATGCCATTTTTCAGGCAAAGGACGTAGCGCTTTTCCTAAAAACACAAACTCCGTAACCAAAAGTGACTTCTCCCCTTTTTTAGTAGTAAAGACTTCACCTTCAACACCTATGAAGTCAGCATTATCAAATTGTTCATGATATTGTTTAAAATTATCACCCAGTGTATCTTCTTTAAAAACAAGCTGAACTCTCCCCGAGTCGTCTAAAATATGACAAAACGAAATTTTACCCATCTGACGCTTTGTTATAATTCTTCCTGCCAAGCGAATACCTGTTTTCCCATCCTTCATAGCTGTAATATCGCTAGCATTGTGCGTTTTATCAAAAGAAGCTGGAAAAACATCTACACCTGCCGCCTTAAGCTCAGCAAGCTTTTTCTTTCGTTGTTCAAGCTCATTAACTGTTCCTTCAGGAGCTGAATTTTGTATTGTCATAAAGTAAGTAATTCAATAATATACCTAAATAGTATACAAGAAAATACTAGCTTATGTCAATCAGAAAAAAGGCTAATTAAAGGCTAATTGTAGTACAGCAAATAAGCTGTTACAATGAGTGGGTATGAAAAAAATTACATGGAATGACTTCGAGGCTGTTGAAATAAGAACTGGAACAATCATCCAAGTTGATGATTTTCCTGAGGCTCGAAAACCAGCCTATAAGGTCACTGTTGATTTTGGACCTACTATAGGTCATAAAAAATCCAGCGCGCAAATAACCAAGCTCTACTCAAAATCAGAATTACTCGGAAAACAAATCATCGGTGTTGTAAATTTTCCACCAAAACAAATAGGTCCATTTATATCCGAATGTCTTATCACCGGATTCGCCAATGAAAATGGCGACATCGTAATAGCAACTCCTGATAAACCTACTCCAAATGGAGAAAAATTAATGTAAACAAAAAAAGTAGCATGGTGCTACTTTTTTAAATGTTTCTTACTTTTACGAGATCTTTTTTATCACACACTTCATATCACCTTTAGGAATATTGACAGTAACCTGCTCACCGACTCGACGACCAATAAATGCTCGACCAAGTGGTGATTCATTTGAAATCATTCCTTTTGCCGGGTCTGCTTCTGTCGGCCCAGTAATGGTATAGGTAAATTTACCGTGATCACAATCTATATCAATAGTTGAGCCTACCATAATAACATCAGAATTTTTATTATCACTGATTAACTCTGCATTTTTTAAAATATTTTCAATCTCTGCAATCCGTCCTGCAATAAAACCCTGCTGCTCTTTTGCATCTTGATACTCAGCGTTTTCTGATAAATCGCCAAGTTCTTTTGCTACTGCAATTCGTTCAATAACTTTTGGGAGTTCAGTATTTTTTAAACTTTCAAGCTCTTGTTCAAGCTTTTCGTGTCCTTCTTTTGATAGATAATGTTTTGCCATATAAGTAAGATAGCGTTTAATGCATAAAAATTAGTATACAGGTTGTAATAGCTATGTCAACTATTCTTCAGTAACATAACGATTCTCAGACCACCACTGAAGAATTCGTTCAGCAACTGGCGTACCCAAGGAACTACCCTCTTCACCTTCCTCAATTAGAACAGTCACCACAATTTCTGGTGAATTGTACGGTGCAAAGGAAGTAAACCATGCATGCGGATCCTTTGTGTTAGACCATTGAGCAGTACCAGTTTTACCAGCCGAATCAATAGGTAATGAAAGTAGCCTTCTCGCGCTACCAAGTGTCACTGCCTCACGTAGACCTCGATTTACGATCTGCACTACCTCAGGATCAACAACGTGTTCATCAAGTAACACTGGCTTGAACATTTCTACTGAATCATCTGGGCCTTTAATTCCTCGCACCATTCTAGGTTGATAAAGAGAGCCACCGCTCGCAAAAATTGATGTGTACTGCGCAACCTGTAAAGGTGTTACCAGGATATCACCTTGCCCAATCGATATATTGTATGTGTCACCTATATACCACGGTTCTTCTTTTACGCGTTCCTTCCAAGAAGGACTGGGGAAAAAGCCTGACGCTTCATTTGGTAAATCAATACCGGTTGCTTTACTTAAACCAAAACGCTCAGCATACAATCTAATTCTATCAATGCCCAAGCCAGTGAATGTGTCATTACCTCCACCAATTAAATAAAAAAATGTATTTACTGATTCGGCCAAAGCCTTAGTAACTGTGGTCCAACCATGTCCTCCCGCTTTCCAATCAGGGAAAAACCATTGATTCACCCTAACACCACCCACACTTTGAAACCCTGTACTTTGAGTAATAATATTCTCCTGCAATGCCGCAGCAGCAACAATCATTTTAAACGTCGAACCAGAAGGATATCCACCACTAATTGCACGATTGAAAAGTGGTCTATTTTCATCATTAAAAAGTAAATTTAGCTTCTCACTGCTAATGCCTCCTGAAAAATCATTATTATTATACCCAGGATAGCTAACTAAGCTTAAGATATCACCATTTCTTGGATCCATTATTACTACTGAGCCACGCTGTTTACCGTTTTCTTCCATAATATCAACTAAGGCTTTTTCAGCAACCTGCTGAAGCTCCACGTCAAGCGCCAATAATAAATCACTCCCCTCTATAGGCTGCTCATAAGCAATTGTTGACTGTGTGAGCCCAAGAGCATCAACTTCAACATGTTCCCTACCATGCGCTCCACGTAAAATATTTTCATATGACATTTCAAGTCCAGCAGCCCCAGTTGTGTCATCGTAAACATAGCCTTCAGATAAATACTCATCTAATTTATCTGGGTTTAACTTACTTAAATAACCCAGTACATGAGCCATTGACGGAGTAGATGAACCATACACATACTCACGTCCACTAACCAATGATAATCCGACGCCTTGATATTGATTTAAAACAGGTTTTATCTCAATAGCATCTTCAGTAGTTAAACCATTTACAATTGTCAAAGGAGTATATGAATAATCAGGTTGCTCCTCCAAAAGAAGCTCCACCTCATCTGCTGTCATTCCAGAAATTGTAGCAATAAAATTTACAACCTTACTTCGGTCAGATTCTTCAGACGGAATATCTACAGGAATTGCAGTAAGCGAAAACTGTGGTACATTTTTAACAAGTTGCACATCATTTCTATCAAACACCGTGCCACGAACTGCATGCACAGTTCGAATACGTATTCTGTTGCCATCGGCAATTGCCTTATACTCAGTGAATTGAAAAATCTGCAAATATAATAAACGAATTACCAAAACACCTAAACACGCCGCGATAATAAAAAACCAAAACATGAAATTTCTTCTTTCAAGAGCATTACTCCCTACCGTATTCGCGGCACCTCTACGCGAAGGGGCTGAATAACGATCAAACCAATCAAAACTATCAACATGCTTTGACACTTTATAATTCTTTTTCTTCACCGAAGTTTCAGGTCCAAAAAGTCTTTGAGTTGAAATTTTATGAATCGACATTTTAGATTCTACTTGTTCTTAAGCGACCCTGGACTAAACTAAAAACTAAAAACATAATCATAATAACCACGACATTAAACGAATGTTGCCACAGTATATCAAAAATATAGCCAAATGATGGAACTTGAAAATCAGATGCCACAAAAAATAAACCTATCTGACGAATAAAAGCATAAAAAATAGAGTACACCACAGTTCCTATCACTCCTAATAGCACAACTGTGTAAAATGAAAAGTTAGTAAAAAAATTATAAAATAACAAGTATACTATATATAAAGTACCTAACATGGTTATTAGCTGCAAACCAAAAAAATCAGGAGAGTATAATTCTAGAAAAAATCCTCCGCCAAGCGCCAGTATTAAAGCAATACGATAATAATTAACAGACGTTAAAAAAATAACAATGCACAAAATTAATTTTGTTGCACCAAGGGGTACTGGCCAGGTAGATAAAAAACTCACCTCAATACTACCTAGCGCAATAATAGTAAAAAATAACAATAAGCTATTAAATATCATAATCTGAAATAATCACTGAAACTAATGTAAGCTCATCTATAGTCACCAAAGGGCGTAAAAAAGCTGTTTGAAAAAAAGTGTTTTGCTCAACAGTTACATACTCCACCTGTCCAACAGTTAAGCCTGGTGGAATATGAGGTTCTGTACCGAGTGTGACCACTACATCACCAGTTGAAATCATATCGTCCTGAGAAATAAACTCCATTTTCAAAGACAAACCACGATCACCAACAACCACACCCTTACTTGGAGAGTCAGACTGAGTAACAACGGCAATCGCGCTATGGCTATCATTAAGTAACTGAATATGTGATACAGCTGATTGCGCATTGCTAATAGTACCAATCAGAATACCATTTTGCGTAATCACTGGCTGACCAACCTTAATACCATCACGAGCACCTTTATTGATAATTAATATCTGAGAATCTGGCTCTAACCGTTTACCTAATACTCTCACCTGAACGCCCATATAACCAGCTGATTCTAAATATGTCTGCTGTAAATCAACTTCCTGCACATCATTTAGTGCTTGTTTTAAAAGTGCATTTTCAGCAAGTAAGGCTTGGTATCCTGACTCAAGTTCTTCATAACTAAGCCCTGTCGTATCAGGACGATATGTATCAGAAACTACAGTTCCAGCAGAGTAAAGCGAAGATTGCAATGGAGAAAAAATACGTGCCAATAACCCTTCTATAGGGCGAAGCACACCAACATAGTGAAGAATGATAAGTCCACCACAAATTAAAAAAATAATAGTTGTCAGCGATAAAGATCGCCTACTTGGCTGTAATTGCACCATAGAAAGTATATTCAACTATGTATCTTGAGTAGAAGGAATAGCCACCTCTTTCAAAAGCTGCTCATCCTCTAAGATCAATCCCATACCACGTACTGAACATGTAGTAGGATCTTCGATTACTTTAACCGGAATTTTTGTAGCTTGCGCAATAGCGTTATCAAGTCCTATTAGTTGCGATCCACCTCCAGCCAGCACAATACCTCTTTGATAAATATCAGCAACAAGCTCTGGAGGAGTAATTTCCAAAGTACTTTTAATACCATCAATTAGTGTTGTAAGTGATTTTTGCAAAGCTCGTGATATATGCTCAGTCGAAATAGTCACCTCCCTAGGCAAACCACTCACAATATCTCTTCCTCGCATCTTTATTTCCAAGGGCTT
>CAYXZR010000029.1:0-10960 GCA_964470025.1 uncultured Gammaproteobacteria bacterium
CATATCGTGCATCAGCAACTTTCTCCATAGTGCTGTCTAGCTGATGTGTTGGAAAAATAAAATCAAAGTCCTTTGCATTTGGTGGCACTTCAGAGCAATACACATCACACTTTACTGAAAATGAGCGCAAGAAGCTGATCATAGCAGCTAAACTCCCAAGAGCGTCTCCATCTGGGCTTCTATGAACAATTAATGCACACTGTTTTGCCTGCTTAAGGTGTGCGATGATTTGTTGTACTTGCTTATGCCAATTCATAACAAAAAAGTATAGCCTACTCTGGCTATACCGTCAACGATTTACATTTTTTTAATTTATTCCTCTTCGTCAGGAATTTCATGCTCGATAGTATTAAGTAGTTCTTCCATCTTTTGCGCTTCCTGCTCAATCTCATCGACTTTAAATTTTATCCGAGGTAACGGCTTAAGATGTAGTCGCTTGTTTAGGCTGTGCTGGATGGCTCCGATATTTTTTTTAATTCGCTCAAGTGCTTTGCCTGTTAGTGTACCAGGGATTACTGATATCCAAAGTGTTGCATGTCGCAAATCTTTTGAAGTGGTTACACTTGTAATTGTCACTAAACATCCGGCAGGAAAATCGACTTCTGTGAGAAGAAGTTGGCCAACTTCATGGCGAAGCAGCTCATTTATTTGTGCAATTCGATGTGACATTATTCTACAGTTTCTTTTCTTTAATCTCTTCGGTGTAGAACTCTAAGATATCTCCTTCCTGAACTGCAATCTTACCTTCAAACTTTAGTCCACACTCATTATTTACAGCTACCTCATCAGTTTCCACCTTGTTCTGCTGTAGTACAACTACTTTTCCAGTACCAATCACCTGTGTGCCTTGTAGTACGTTGACGTTGACGTTGTTTCGAGCAACACCTTTGGTAACTTGTCCACCAAGAATCATAGAGCCTTTTTCTTTTTTGAAAATTGCCAACACCTTAAGACGACCAATGTCAGTCTTAATTACTTCTGGCTTCAATAATTTTTGTAGCTCTTCTTTAGCGTTCTCAAGAAGGTGATAGATGACTTCGTAGCGTCGAACAGGAATTTTGTTATCTTGGGCTAGACGCTCAGCCTGCTGTGATGGCTTTACATGAAAACCATAGATAATTGCATTTCCTGAAATTGCTCGCTCTACATCACTCTCTGTAATATTTCCTAGCCCTTTTGCGATAATGTTAATTGACACTTCTGGGTGTTCGATTTGGGTCAACGAAGAAATAATTGCTTCAAGAGAACCAAGTACGTCAGACCTCAAAACAACATTAAGCGTCTGTCGTCCGCTTCCTTCATCTGAAGATGTCTCAACTGGCTTAGTATATGCAGTAGCTTGCTCCTTGAGTTGATACTTACTGATTTTTTCTCTACGCGCTACCTTGTCAGTGCTTTGCAACATATCTCCAACGCTTGGAGCTGCTTTTAGGCCAATGATTTTTACCGGCACTGATGGTCCTGCTTCTGCGATATCTTCTCCTTTGAAGTTTTTCATTGCGCGGATCTTTCCGTAAAAAGAATCAGCAATGGTCACCTTGTCACCGCGTCGAAGTGTTCCGTTTTGTACAAGTGCAGTTGCTACTGGGCCTTCACCTTTATCGACGTGCGCCTCAACAATTGTTCCAACTGCTGACAGTGCTGGGTCAGCTACAATGTTATCTTTCTCTGTTTCTGCTACAAGCAAAATCATTTCAAGCAGGTCATCAAGGTTAGTTTTGTTTTTTGCAGAAATTGGCACGGTAATTGTTTTGCCACCCCAATCCTCCGGGATAAGATTATTTGCAGCAAGGTCTTGTTTAACTTTTTCAATATTTGCTTCTGGTTTATCAATTTTATTAATAGCAACTACCATTGGTAGACCTGCTGACTTAATAATTTTGATTGACTCTTTTGTCTGTGGCTGGATACTGTCGTCTGCAGCAATAACTAGAATTGCAATATCAGCAACACGAGCACCACGAGAACGCATAGTAGTAAACGCTTCATGACCAGGAGTGTCGATAAATGTGATCAACTGATCTTTGTGCTCTGCTTGATAGGCGCCAATATGTTGTGTAATGCCACCGCTTTCTTTATCAACTACGTTTGCCTCACGAATAGAATCAAGAAGCTTGGTCTTACCATGATCAACGTGACCCATCACCACTACAACTGGCGGACGAGAAGTTGCTTGCTGACCTTCCTTGATAGATAAGGCGTCTTCAAGCTTCTTTGCTGTCTGTTCTTCTTTTTCATCCTCACCGTCTTCTGCAGTAATTTCAATTCCTAGCTCAGCACCAACAATCGCTGCTGTGTCAAAATCAATTTTTTCATTCATTGACGCAAGTACACCGTTTTTCATCAGCTCACCCATAACTTTTGGGAGCTGTATGCCAATTTTTTCTGCGAACTCCTTTACTGTCAGCGACTCGGGCAGTGCAACTATCTTTGGTGCTTCTGGTGCTTTTTCGATTTCTTGTTTTTCTGGTTGTGCTGCTGCTTGTTGATCTTTGTACTGTGCGTGCAGTCGTCTCCAATCTTTAATAATGCGATTTGCGGTTCTGTCGTCGATCTTAATTGCGCGCTTCCCAATATCAATACCAACCTCTGGCAAAATTTCAAGAAGTTCTTTAGTTGGTAATTTCAGTTTTCGGGCAAGCTCGGTTACATTCATGGAAACGTTTGATTATCTAAATAATGGTATAGTTCTGGAGGCCTGGGCGGGAATCGAACCCGCGATAAGGGTTTTGCAGACCCCTGCCTTACCACTTGGCCACCAGGCCCAGAAATACATCTGACAGCTAACTCTATTAAAGATTACCTGTCATTTCTATCAGAGTGTACCAAAATTTTAGCTAAAAATCAAGGACTAGGTAAAACAACAAAACGAGCACCGAAGTGCTCGTTTTGCATTAGAAGATGGGTCTTATATTTATCGTGCGTACCCTAATCGTTTAGCACACACCCATTTCCATACACGTCCCTGCTTAACGTCATCTACTGCGATACGAGTAGCTTCTTCTGGATCGAAAGCAAGTTCGTCGGTTACATGAGGGTTGTAGTAACTATTGTATTGAAATAGACCTCGATCACGTGAATCGACTCGACCACGTACAAGTGGATCAAATCGTGACTCACACCAAGCGATACGTACCATCATGTCTTCATCAACACCAGCTTCTCGAGAAATCTCACGAATCATTTGCTCAATTTCTTCAGAAGTAAGCTCATGTGCATCCTTATCGTAAATGCTTTTTTCTGGCAACTGAGCCATAACTGCCTCAGAAGGTACAGAAATCACTAGATTTGGAAGCAAGATACTTCGTACCGGCTGTGACTTGGCCTCATAAGCAGTCACTGCATGGTAAGGGATAATCATTTGAAAGGTCGCTACAGCCATAATGGCTACTTTTACTATATTTGAACCCATGTTTTTCAGTTGTTTCATACGTGTTCTATTAGTAAGGCAAACAAAAAAAGCTCCTTTCGGAACTCTTAATATAAGAATAGTATAGCACGTATTTAAACCTATGTCAAGGTAAAAGTGCTTGACTAGTCGTTTTTTTGGCTAAATTTAGCGACGCTATTCTACTTTTTTGGCTAAATTTAGCTACAAAATTTTACTACCTTGTTGTAGGTTAAAATGCTTTGCTGCGCTCACACCTTGTACTTGAATTTCTAAAAATCGCTTGTCTTGGTACCCTGAGCTACCAATAACTAATCCTGCGTCTCCATCTTCAATGTCTTTAAGGCGATTGTGACAGGTAAGCGTGCCGATTTTTGTCTCAACGGGTTTACCAATCTCAAAATCAACCTCTTGCGGAAGTAGTGTGGTCTTGCAGTTTCCAAAATTATCAATCCACCACACGCTTAACGGTGCTTGCTCAATAGTATCTAAACTATATTGCTCGCTTGGAATTTCTTTTCCCTCCAATACCCAGGCTGCTAGTCGGGGAGTAAACTCAAAACTTCGAAACTGTGTGCTTGAGATGTGTTCAATAAGCTGCTGGTCGTCGGTACATGCACTTACTACAGCAGCAACATCAACTAGATGCACATACTCCACTAGTCTGAGCTTCTTGATTAATGACAATGTGTCGCCATCAACACTAGAAACAACAAGTGTATCTTTGATAAAAAAGTAACAGAACGGCGTGCCGTTTTTCCAATGATGTGCCTTACCATTTCGTGGTGCGATGTTTACCAGGACAACTCCTTTGTTTCCTTGGGCAGCATCCAGCACGTCAATAAGATTTCCAGCTGCAGCGAGTGAGCCTGTTGCGCCAAAGTCATGTGGTACGCCGATACTTGTCACTGGACACTGAAACAGAGAAGCACAGCGAACTTCTTGTCGAGCAATTGCATTTGCGTCATTGCAATCGTTAATACATGTTACAAACATAGTGTTACAAATTAAAACAGCCTCCGAAAATCTCCGGAGGCTGTTGGTGGAATAATAAATCTTCACTAGGACAACAACCCTCGGAGCCGAGGCATCATCATCTTCATCATTGTTGGATTACTTGTTGTCATAGTGTTACCACGTTAGCAGGGGAATGGGTTGCTGTCAAACTACTGCGCAACGATGTTTAACTGCACGGTAAAGTTGTCATCAATTACACCATCTCCAAGGTTGTCAAAAAACTTATCTGAACCAAAGCGGACATCCCAGCGAGTTCGATCTAGGTCAAACTGCGCAAAGGCAGTAATTTTTTGCTCATCATTAATTCCTAGCGTAATAGGGAAGCTGATTGAGTTGGTAATACCTTTGATCGTCATATCACCCTCGATAGCATACACCGCTGGATCATCTTCTGACTGTGTTGTACTGGTAACCACAAAGTTTGCTGTTGGATGTGCCTCGACGCCAAAGAAATCATCACTCTTTAAGTGTCCTTCTAGCTGTGCTCGCATCGCTTCGTTTTGCACATCTTCATCCTGCAATGATGTCATGTCAACAACAAAACTACCTGAGGTTGGCACACCATTTTCTAGTGTCACTTCTCCTGACTCAAACTTAACATTACCATGATGTCCTCCTGCAAATGTCTTTTGTCCTTCCCAGCGAATAACGCTTTCTTCTGTGTCGAGCTGATATGTTCCGCTAGTCTGACTAATCTGCTCAGCAGTTGGCTGATTGGTGATCTCTGGCTGCGTGAGCGCTGACTCTTTTGGTCCTACAAAATAGTAGAGTGCCAAGATAATTACGGCTACTACAACTATTGCTCCAATTGTTTTTGATTTATTCATAGATATTATTACTACTTAATGTAAAACTATTATACAAAGATAGTTTTTTAAAAACAAGGTGATTGACACTCGGTTGTTTTTATGTTAAAAATACACATCGCATCTTTTGATGCAGTACATTTCACACAAAGGACTTTATGTCATGAATGTTTTTCCAGGTGTTGTCTTTAATTTCTTATCAGCTGAGCAAGTTGGCCTAATTATCGGCCGACTCACCAACTATATCACCCACTCTACGTTCGTGAAGCTCAACAATCGTCCGCAGACTGGTGGATACTTCCGAGTGTTTGATATGAGTGGCAACCATATCTTCAGCTGGGGCGTAGGAGAAATCCGTCAGCGCTCTCCGGTAGAACGAGCCATTTATGAAAACACTGCCGCGGAAAAATCTGATCGACTCATCCGAATGGGTAACAGTCACTCTCATATAACGAGTGCCCAAAGCAAAGTGGAAAAGATTCTTTACGCTGGAGCTGTTCGAGTTACCGATACGCTCATCTTTTCTTTTTCAGGACTCAACGAAGAGATGGATGAAGCATTGGTACTACTTATCGCGACTGACCTTGGCTTCATCACCCCAGAAAAAGCTTTAGAGATCTCAGGGTTGTGGAAGAACGAGGGAAAGCTTAAGCTCCTTCTGGAAATTCGACCCGTCGAACAATAAGAACATTGCCTGCACATGAGCCGCTAACACAGTGGCTCTTTTTTTGACAAAAAACATGCGCTGCATTAGCATGAGGTAATTCCATTGAAAGGATGTGACATGAACATTACCATACGCCGTACTCGTGTCGTATGTTGTACCGCCTTATTTTTTTGTATTTCACTGCTTTTTGCAACACTGTGCCTACTTCACAAAGAAGCAAGCAGGGAAGAGGCTGCTGAGAATCTAATAAAAATTCAAGGCATGAAACAGTTGTGGGAGTCGCTGGAGTACAACTTCACTGAGCCTGACCAGGAATCTGATCAGCCGCAGCTTAATGGTCTTTGGATGATTCAGGCGCGTCAGCAGCAACTCTACTTACTGCGCGAAATGCACACGCTTAAGCACAGCTGTACTGAGCTCCCGCCAGAAATCGAGCTCTTTTTAAAGCAGCATCCCCGCCCTACCGAAAACACATTTCGTGAATTCAACGAATACCACATCGAACAAGCGCTCAACGCACTTAGTCGGATGCACCACTAGCCTACACATAGTAGGCTTTTTTATTTGCCGTCTAGCAAAGGCTATTAGTTGACAAAACAACTAAAATGTGGGTATACTTGATTATTGTTTTTTAACAATACATCCCATTTCCTGGAGTATTTCCATGTCCCAATCCCTGTTGCGCCTCGCAGCTATCGCCATCTTTCTGTCTCAGGCTTCTGCAAATGCTGAAAACCTCAAGTCGCTTGAAGATGCTCACACAACGACGGATGATGAATCCGATAACCTGCGGGCCTTCGACCTTGGCGAGGCCGAAGACGAAGAAGTCATCGAATTTGACGACTTTCCCCTGAAGAAGCCGGCCACTCGTCCTAATCGTCGCTTTGTCCGCATCATGGGCAAGCCTGTAATTTACCATGGTCGTTTCGGTGGTGAGTCTCGACGTATCCGTGAAGAGCGTCCCGCCAAACCGAACCGTCCTCAGAAGCACCCCCTCACCATTGAAGCTCCGACGACTGAAATCGTCGATGAAAGCGCCCCGATGCCCGCCTTTCAGGCTGCCATCAGCACCACTGAGTTGGATCAGGCCATGATCAATGGCAAGTTGGCCTGGGCTTCCTTCGGTGGCGGAGAAGATGCGGAAGTTCTCATCGGCTCGCAACACCTCCGTGTTAAGAAGACCGGTAACAGCATGGTCCGGTTCGTCGATGAAGCTGATGCTACCCTTGAAGAAGAGGAGAACATTTCTCCTGCCAATCTCGTCGTGTCTGTCGAAGATCACGAAGAAGTTACTGGAATCTTCACTGGCCTGATCGCCCCTCACCGCCGTGAGTTTATTGACCCCGACAGCTACTGGACCCAGAATACCGAATGGGAGGAAACAATCTAGCTCTTTTAGGAGTCTGACATTTCAGACTCCTTTTTATTTAAAGTAAAAATACTAGTCTAAGTTTTCTCCAAATGGGAGGCCAAAAGCAGCCACACTTTCAAACTCATGAATATCTTGATTCCAGGTTGGGCCAAAATGCTTTTCTGCTGCCGCTTCATTAACCACCCATCGTAACTCTAAGTCTGTAGTGACATAGAACACTTCTGCAAAGCGTAAACTTTTTACAAGCCAGCCTGGCTGCAGTGCGCTAGAGCCAGAACCGCTTGCTACGTTAATTGCCTCACGGGTAATAGGTCCGAAGTAGCCACTGTTTGGAATGTTGTATTGTGTTTGAAACTTAATCAGTGCTGCTTGTGTGGCTGAGCCAAAATACCTTGATTCATTACCTGGCGAACCCGCGCCTGAAGAAGCAACAATAAATCCGTTTTGATTTAAATATTTTTGTAATTGATATACATCTTCACCGGTTGAGCCAATATCTAAATCTTGAGTAAAACGATATGTTGATTTTGGGATACCTGAGTAGACTGCGGCAATTAAGCTGGGGTATGAATTAATTGCTTCTCGCTGAGGTGTCCAAATTTCAAAATGTAAATGTGGTGAGGTGCTCTCAGCATTACCACTATCGCCAGCGTAGGCGACAACCTGACCGGCAGTTACTCGAGATCCACGTCGAATACCGTCAGCAAACGCATTGTCGTAACCTCCGTTGCCATCGTCTGTTCCTGGAGTGTCGTTGTTAATGTGTAAATAGCGATATGAATACCCTTCACTATCTTGAATGTAGAGTGCATAGCCCCACGATCTTTCTGTCTCAGTAATATATGTCACCCTACCATCAACTGCGGCAACTAGGGGAGTATATTTATCGGTAATAATATCAGTTCCTATATGTGTCCGCCCTCCAGAGCGCGCGGCTCCCCACGTATCAGAAAAAGAGTACTCACCATCAACTGGAAATGTAATATCTCGTACTACTGTCTCATCTGATTCTTGCGCCATCACAACTCCTGGCAAAAACAGTGCGCAAAATAAAAAACAAATTGTTTTACAATAATTCATGACTTTAGTATAGCATAATAAAATTATTGACTAATTTAACTAAAAAAGATACTCTTTGCTTAGCTGACAAACTACCCACAAAAAAGAAAGGCTCTTTCACAATGGAACATCCGCTTATCTCACTCTACACGATTTCTTTGGTTGTCTTGGCCGTATGCTGTGCTTGCCTCAGTGTATATGCATGGATTGAATTTGCATTTAGGTATTGGATTGAGCAACAACCTCTCTCAAGAGCGCTGTGCCACTTTCTAATATACCTCACAACCTTTCTGATCATCTTTGGAATCGGAACCACGCCGCTGAGCAATAGTCTCCACACAGAAGGAATACTTGCGAGTAGCATGTTGTTTTTTTGCTTTTGCGTTGCTTGGCACTGGTTGCTATGGCCGTGTGCTGGTAAGATCATCCGATATGTCCAGGGCAGGCGAGAGTTACATCCTCGAAAAGTTCCATTACGCGCATAGTAGTTTATAACCCTATTTTTTTGTAGGGTTTTTTTATTACAAAAGAATGGCGTAAAATATTATAGCCAACTACTACGCGTTGACAAAAACGCTGTTTAATAGTACTTTTTTCTTGATTCTGATTTACTCAGAACACATCTCCTAAAACCCCTAAGTCGGGGAAAGGATTCGCACCATGACAAACGTAGCTCAAGTAAGATCAATGGCATTCCACCATGAAGATGGACTACCTGCTGCATATTTACAAGCAGCCAAATTTGCCGGCCAGAATGGTCGACTAGCAACCATGGCTGACATCGTATCAGCACGACTTGAAACAAAGCCTGGAGATTTTCCCTGGGAGCGCTACTTTACGACGCTAACAGCTGAATATCTTGGACTTTCCAAGTCGGGTACTCGAATTTTAATCGTTGCACACGGTGTTGGGCCAATGTCTACTTTGGACGGAATCAGGAAAGCCTACTCTTGGCAATACAAAGATCAAACTCGCTCACGCCGCGGCGGAAGAATAACCCCTAAGGAGTTCCTTAGGCTCGAGGCAGGGGAATATGGCGATGTAACGGTTATCGACTTTGATAATTACTGTAGTGGCCATACGTATCCTTTTTCTCGAGTACTTCGGGTCTCTGAAGCACTAGAGGATGCTCTACTTAAAGCTCGATTAGGGTCGGATGCTGAACGGTATATTCAGGCGCACGCCAGAAGCTCTAAAGAATGGCACCTTGAACAACTCGGCATCACCCCAGAGAATCAACTAAATCTCTCTGAAGATCTTGAAAGCAAATATCCTGACAGCCAGCATCTGAGAGATGGTCTCCCAGATGCTGATCCATATGTTATAAAAATTGGTGACGCGCTGAACTGCTCTTATATGTATACCCCTGTAGATGAGGGTGGCCCACTTGCTCACCTTGTGTCTACCGGGGGACTAACCCACCTCCATCATCATGGACAACAAAGTCTAGTACTCGATGTAGATTGCCACGAATGGTCGGACGGCGTGAGGCTAGTTGGAATAAAGTCGGGCAATTGTACTCAAATCCACTCTGGACCAGACGCAACTAAACTACTACATGACCACTGGAGAGAACTGCTTATCCCAATCAACACTCCAGTCAAGGTTGGGTTTCGTGGCTTAGTTGAAATAGACAACCATTGGTTTACGCAGTACCCGAAACAGGGTGCGAGAATGGACACTGGCGAACCAGAGTATGCTGTTGTTTCGAAAGAGCCCCTTGGGGAACCTGTTCGCTTTAGAACAACCATCGGTGGCGGGTACTATGGATTCTTTCGGTTTGCGATAAATGAACTAAAGTCAATCGCGCCGCCAAGAGCAAATGCCTACTTTTTTGTAACTGACCCTGACTTTGAACCTGCCGAGAAGGGTAGTCCGACCCATCACTTTGCTATGGTTCAGTTTTTTCATGTCACGCTTGATACATCGAGACGATTGATGCGTGAGGGTCAACTTTGTCACGACTATGAAACGATGATGCAAATAATGGCATCCGCATCATAATTCAGCACCTTTGGCCAATTGCTATACTGCATCCTAGTTTATCTTGGATGCAGTTTTTTTGTATCACAAAACCGCCCTTTAGGGGCGGTTATTGTCCTGGAGCGGGTAGCGGGAATCGAACCCGCATCTCCAGCTTGGAAGGCTGGCATAATAAGCCATTATACTATACCCGCAAATGGTCGGGGTGACTGGACTTGAACCAGCGGCCTCATCGTCCCAAACGACGCGCGCTACCAACTGCGCCACACCCCGATTAAATAAATTGCTCATGGTGCCGAGGGGCAGAATTGAACTGCCGACGCAAGGATTTTCAGTCCTTCGCTCTACCACTGAGCTACCTCGGCTCATGTATGGTGGGCGATCCAGGACTTGAACCTGGGACCTCGTCATTATCAGTGACGCGCTCTAACCAGCTGAGCTAATCGCCCTCACCTCATGTTGGTGACACATCCGCCAGCCGGCGGACTAATCGCACGGGTTGTTTTGGTGGAGCTGCAGGGACTCGAACCCTGGACCCCCGCCTTGCAAAGGCGGTGCTCTAGCCAACTGAGCTACAGCCCCTTGTCAGATCTATGAAGCGATTAAGCTAGATTTAAATCTGTAGGACAAAACAACAGATGTTATTTTAGCTTATCTGTTGCGTTAGA
>CAYXZR010000030.1:0-10344 GCA_964470025.1 uncultured Gammaproteobacteria bacterium
TTATTGCAATTTTCTTTACTTCCTGTACTGAAATTATCAATCACGACTACTTCGTTTCCATTTTCCAATAATTTGTCGACGATATGAGAACCAATAAATCCAGCACCGCCTGTTACAAAAATTTTCATATTTAAAAATGTAAGTAATTAAATCCTGCTTTTTTTGCGTCTTCTTTGATAAAAACTCTTTTTAAATCAAATAATAACGACTGCTCTTTCTTGCACATAGCTTTTAGCGTTTCCAGCGATAATGATCGTAGTTTTTTATGTGCTACAAGATATATGATCCCATCAAACTCCCCGCCACCCTCCAGGGGTTCATTCACTAACCCCAATTCATGTTCGACTTCGCTAGCAGATGCAACCGGATCATGTGCTACGACCTCTACACCCGCTTGCAGTAATTCATCAATTACTTTTTTTGATTTAGAGTTTCTAATATCTCCTACATCCTCTTTGAATGTTAGTCCAAGCACCAGTACTTTTGAATGTTTAGGGTCTGATAGTGTACTGAGGAATTTTTTAGCAATAGTGCTTGCCATTGACTCATTAAGCGCTCGACCAGCAGCAATTAACTTTGGATCATAGCCTTTTTCTCTTGATCGCTCAATCAAGTAGCAAGGATCAACACCGATACAATGACCACCGACAAGTCCGGGGAAATAGTTATGAAAGTTCCACTTAGTGCCTGCTGCTTTTAACACCTCATGTGTGTCGATATTTAAAATCGTGAAGATATTAGAAAGCTCATTCATAATTGCAATATTCATATCTCGCTGAATGTTTTCGACAACCTTCTCTGCTTCAGCAACTTGAATTGATGGTGCCTCGTACACACCAGCGTGACACGCTTTTTTATACATCTTAGCGAGTGCCTTGGTGGTTTCAGCTGTATCACCTGCGACCACTTTTACTACCTTGTCTAACGTATGCTCTGTATCACCAGGGTTTATTCTCTCGGGTGAGTAGCCGACAAAAAAATCTTTTTTCCATGTCATACCTGACTCTTTTTCTAAAATAGGTACACACACCTCTTCAGTAACTCCTGGGTATACTGTTGATTCAAGTACTACTACCGTATTTTTTTTAATATGCTGCCCCACTGTCACACACGCTGCCTCAATAAGTCTTAAGTCTGGCTTATTGTCTTTTGTAATTGGAGTTGGCACTGCGATAATCACTGCATCACTTTTTCCAATTTCACTTGGATCACTAGTGTACACAACTTTTGCTGCCCTTAGTAATTCTTCATCATACTGCTCAGTAGGATCAACATACTTATTGAGTGCATCAATTTTTTTTTGGTTAATATCAAACCCTATTACCTGCAAGTCGGTATTTGAAAGATGAATTGCTAGTGGCAAGCCTACATATCCAAGACCAATGATAGAGACTGCTTTGATTTCTATTGTCATATTATTGCTGTGAATTCCACTTTAGATAACTTTCAATAAATGCATCAAGATCACCATCCAACACTGCATCTGGCTCTACTGTTTCATACTCCGTTCTATGATCCTTAACTAACTTATATGGATGAAGTACATATGACCTTATTTGATTTCCCCATGCAGCATCTAGTGACTCCCCTTTTAAATCAGCAATTTTTTCCGCATGCAGCTTAGCTTGAAGTGCAACAAGCTTACCTTTTAGATGCTTCATAGCAGACTGTCGATTCTGCAGTTGCGATCGCTCATTTTGACACTTGACTGTAATACCTGTGGGAATGTGTGTAATTCGAACAGCGGAGTCTGTAGTGTTTACACCTTGACCGCCATTTCCTGAAGCCCTCATCGTTTCAATTTTTAAATCCTTATCGTCAACTTCTACATCCTCTTGTTCTGCTATTTCTGGAATCACTTCAATGAGAGCAAACGAGGTGTGCCTCATTTTTTCTGCATCAAAAGGTGAAATTCTAACCAACCTATGAACGCCTGCCTCTGACTTAAGATGTCCGTAGGCATATCGTCCTGATATTTCAACGGTAACTGACTTATATCCGGCCTCTTGCCCCTTACTCTGATCCGTGATTTCGGCATGCCAATCTTTGGCTTCACTGTAACGCAGTATCATGCGTAGTAGCATCTCAGCCCAATCCTGAGCCTCTGTACCACCAGTGCCCGCATGAATATTTACTATTGCACTATGCTCGTCATACTTTTCTGAAAACAAAAATAAAAACTCCAGCTTTTTAAATTTTTGCTCGAGTACTTGATAATTATCCTCTAGCTCACTTAGCACGCTATGGTCAGACTGCTGTGCTGCCATTTTTGCTAACTCAACTAAGTTGTCTGTCTCTGCAGCAAGTGTCTCCCACTGATTAATTTCACTCCGCAATCCTTCAGCCTGTTTACTCACTGATCGGGCTTTAGCCTGATCATTCCAAAAATCTGGCTGGCTCATCTGAGCTTCAAGCTGTGCTAGCTGCTGCTTACTTGTATCAACGTCAAAGTAACCTCCATGTCTTGGAGATATTTGCTTGCAATACTTCAAGTTTAGAAATTAATTCTGACATAGTTTTATAGTATACTGCATCCCTGTTGCTTATCAAATACACCTCTTTTCCCAGGTGATGCAGGACATTGACAGTAAAACCCACGATGCGACCTCATCCATTCTCCGTTTGTCTGAACACACATTGCCTGCTGCTCACTTAGCATGGCTTGTGTTTTATCATCGATTCGTCTACAACTACTAAAAGCGGTAGATCCTTCTGTAGTATTTCGATACACTCCTTCACAAAAATCGTGCTGATAACAAGTCTGCTCATCTGTAATATTTTCACACACTGTTATTTTTGCCACATAGTCATCAATCAATCCATCAGTTTGATTTGAATATACAAAAGCTAGCACTGTAAAAATCAATGCTACGATCACTAAGATTGAAAAAAGTAAAAGTGTTCTTTTTGACATACTGTTCTAACTTTCTAATTCATCTAACTCACTAAGAGTCACACCAATAATTTTTGTTTCACCTGCCCTAAAAATTTTTACATCTACAGTATCACCGGGTTGGTATTGCCCAATAATTTTTGCCAGCTGATTATCGAGTGTTATCTTTTCATTGTTAATCTCTAGGATTACGTCACCCTCTACAATCCCTGCCTGATCTGCTGGACTATCTGGCACTACTGCTAGTTCAGCCTCGGTTGAACCTCTAACTACCAATGCTCCGTAATCCACTTCTAAATTGCTCTGCTCTACTACTTCAGGGCTGACCATCATGTACCTGACACCAAGAAATGCTCTAATAATTCTACCATGTTCCTTAACGCTTTCATAGGTCGCTACAAAGTCTTGAGCTGGGATTGCAAACCCTATGTTTTCTGCTCGAGATGCGACAGCAGTGTTAATACCAATCACCTTTCCAGCCCGATCTAGCAATGGTCCACCTGAGTTACCACTATTAATTGCTGCATCTGTCTGAATAAGTCCCGACAAGTGTTCAATTCTGCCTGCACCACCAGCATCTACAGAACGAGATAACCCTGAGACAATACCAGTTGAAACAGTATTTCTAAATTCTCCAAGCGCGTTACCTATTGCAATAACTGGCTGTCCCAACTTGAGGCTAGTAGAATCGCCGAGTGTCAGGGTTGGCAGATTTTCTGCTTCGATTTTCAAAATTGCAATGTCATTCAATGGATCACGTGCTATGACTTCGGCGTCATATATTTTTTCATCGTTCATTAACACGGTATAGTCAGCATCGTTATCAAAAACTACATGCTTATTTGTAATAATGTAACCATCTTCAGATACGATAAAACCTGTGCCCCCACCCACCTCAGTGCGCTCGGTACCATTCTCCCTTCTTTGAGGTACCTGGATATTAAATTCATCACCAAAAAACTCTCGTAAAAATGGATTCTCCTCAAATGGTGAGTAGTAATATGTTTCAATTCGTGGCAAGTCCTTTGAGACAATAATACTCACGACCGCTGGCGACGCATGTTCTACCACGGCTACTACTGGATCTGTTGCAGGCGGATTAGCTAACTGGCTACTTATTTCTTGTGTACTACCTACGTATTGTAAAAATAATAAGCTAGCTACGATGCCACTAAGTGCGCCAACTACCCCAGAGATTAATGGATTTGTTGTTTTTTTATCCATGTAAGGTTGTTACTCGTTTA
Source organism: uncultured Gammaproteobacteria bacterium (assembly GCA_964470025.1). Lineage (GTDB taxonomy): Bacteria > Patescibacteriota > Patescibacteriia > Buchananbacterales > UBA6539 > CAYXZR01. The sequence continues at coordinate 4,138 of CAYXZR010000030.1, forward strand.
CTTTGGAAATCTAGTATCTTATTGTTTGTGCAGGTAACTCCTTCTTGTTTTAAAATCTTTTTTTTCATTGTCACTCCTCCTGCGTATCCACCAATATCGCCATTAGCACAAACCACCCGATGACATGGTATTACTATAAGACTAGTGTTTTTGTTTAGAGCGTTACCCACTGCTCTTGCAGCTTTTGGTCTACCAAGCGCCTTAGCAATGTCTGCATACGTAGTGACCTTGCCTTTGGGTATTTGCTGAAGCAGATTAAGTACTGCTGTTTCAAATTCGGTCATACTACTCTTGATTGTGCTGCTGCAAAAACTCCTGCTGGTCCTCCGTAAATCCACTAGGATTTGCCTGAATAAAAAAATTCTGAACCTGCTGCCTATATTCATCAAATAGCGGCGGTAAATACACAACACCTAAAATGATTGGGATGATGATAATGGCAATTTTTACAAAAAACCAGATTCTTTGTGTAATTACCCAGCCTCGAATAGAGCCAACTCTTTTTTCGAGCTGTTCGAGTGTTTTTGTGTTTTTTTCAGTCAACTTTTTAAGCTCTGCTAACTGCTGTTCAATACCGCCTGAGCTACTATTTGACTCTTGATTTTTGATAGAATCTTTATGATTATTACGTTGTGCCATATTTTTTTCTTTCATTTATTATAGCATTTAGCAAAATCATTTTAAAGTAATTAAAAAAGCCCCTACATTACTCTAGAGGCTTTTTATATTCATTTTTTAATCCCAGTCCAGATTTCCACTTGTTTGATACTCTGTTACTCTTGTTTCAAAGAAATTTTTCTCTTTACGCATATCGATAATCTCACTCATCCATGGGAATGGGTTTTCTTTGCCAGAGACTGGGGTTAAGCCAATTCTCTCAAGTCGTCGGTCGGCAATGTGATCAAGGTAGTCAAAAATACTCTCTTTACTCAATCCTAGAATTCCTCGAGGTAATGAATCTTGGGCATATTTTTTCTCAAGCTCAACACCCTTAAGAATATTATCAGTGATTTTTTGCTTGAACTCAGGAGTCCAGGCTTCTGGGTTTTCTTTTACGATTGTGTTAATCAAATCTGAACCAAATGCTAAGTGCACTGTCTCGTCACGCAGGATGAATTGGAACTGCTCTCCCACACCAATCATTTTATTTTGTCGAAGCAATGACAACATCATTGCAAATCCTGCATAAAAAAAGATGCCTTCCATAATTACATAATATCCGACCAAGTCACTAATAAAGCGTTGAATGTTTTCTGTTCCTTCGGTACTGAAGTTTGGATCAAGTACTGACTTGGTCATCTCAATCACAAAGTCATCTTTCTCCTTAATGCTTGGGATTTTTTCATACATATTATAGATGTCATCCGGATCTAACCCCAAGCTATCACAACAATAGATAAAGGTATCAGTATGAATAGCTTCTTCGTATGCTTGTCGAAGTAAATACTGGCGACACTCAGGATTTGTAATATGCTTGTAGATTGCCAATACGAGATTATTTGCGGTTAGACTTTCTGCTGTTGAGAAAAATCCAAGATTTCGCATAATCATGTGACGCTCATCATCGGTCAGTGCACCCTCTCCCTGCTTTTTCCATAATTCAATATCTTGCTGCATCACCACTTCTTCTGGTGTCCAGTTATTAGCGACTCCATTTTTATAATGTTGCCGTGCCCAATGATAGCTCATCGGTAGGATTTTATTTGGGTCGGTTGTGTTGTTATTAAGAATGCCTTTTGTGTTCATATAAAGTATGTTATTTACTGTTGAGGTAGATTACCTAAATATATCACTTATTGCAAATCTATTGGGATCCAAAAGCCGAACTGGTGTTCGGCTTTTTCTCTGCCCGTGAAATCACGGAGTTATTGGCACGACTCGCACAATGGATCATCTATCTTACACAGTGATAGCTTTGGTTTAACTTCTTCTTGCTGTACTTCTGTGGTTTGCTGGATTGGCTGAGATACTGCCTGTGGCGCTGAAGCTGGCTGCTGAAGTGGTTGCTGTTTGGCTGCTGTCGCTTGTGTTTCAGTCATAGCTGCTTGCTGCTGTTTAGCCAAATTTAGGGTACTCTTTTCAATAGCTGATGCACCTAGGCTTCTAAGGTAATATGTAGTCTTAAGCCCCATCTCCCATGCTAGCATATATGCGTCACTGATTCGCTTTCCTGAAGTTCCTTTGATAAAGAGGTTTAGTGACTGACTTTGATCAATCCAACGACCACGAGCTGCGGCTGACTTGATTAACCAGCTTGGATCAATGTCAAATACTTCCTTGTACTTATTTCTTAGCTCCATTGGAATTGAGCTAATGTTTGCAATACTTCCATCATGCGCCTTAATCTCGTCGAGCATTTCTCGATTCCAAATATTAAGTTTCTTTAAGTCTGCAACCAAGTACGGATTAACAATTGCAAACTCGCCACTCATGTTTGATTTTACATATGCGTTTTTGTAGATTGGCTCAATACTTGGGAATGCACCCACAATATTTGCAGTAGTTGCTGTTGGAGCAATTGCCATGCAGTTTGAGTTACGCATTCCATGCTCTTTTACTGACTCTCGTACTGGTTGCCAGTCAAGCTTAGTTTGTCGACTACATTTAATTTCTTCTCCTCGCTCTTGTGAAAGCAAATCAATTGTATCAACCGGGAAGATTCCTCTGTCCCATTTTGAACCACGGTATGATTTGTATGTTCCCCGCTCTTTAGCCAGTAGTGATGATGCAAGGATTGAGTAATATGAAATTACTTCCTGACAGTAATCTGAGAATTCAATACATTCATCAGTATCAAAATGAATATCAAGTTGATATAGCGCGTCCTGGAATCCACCAACACCCAATCCAACTGGTCTGTGCTTGAGATTTGAACTTTTACCTTCTTTTGTTGGATAGAAGTTAATATCAATTACATTATCCAACATCCGCATGCCATATCCGACTGTTTCTTTTACCTTTTGTACATCAAGTTTACCGTCGGTAATGTGTCGAGCGAGATTGACCCAACCAAGATTACAGACTGCTGTTTCGTCAGCTGAGGTGTTAAGCGTAATTTCAGTACATAGATTTGAACTATGAATAACACCAGCGTGATCTTGAGGAGATCGAACGTTACATGAATCCTTCCATGTCATCCATGGATGCCCGGTTTCAAAAATCATCATGATCATCTTCTTCCAAAGCTCTTTAGCACGCACTTTCTTGAATAGTCGAATCTTTCCTTGCTCTGCAAGTCGCTCATAATGCTCGTAGCGCTTCTCAAAATTTGCACCATAAATATGATGTAGATCTGGCGTTTCGTCTGGTGAGAATAGTGTCCACTCTTTATCGTCACGTACGCGCTTCATAAACACATCTGGAATCCAGTTTGCAGTATTCATATCATGTGTTCGACGTCGTTCATCACCAGTGTTTTTCTTCAATTCCAAGAAATCGTAAATATCAAGATGCCATGTTTCTAAATACGCACATGTAGCACCACGTCGGCGTCCTGACCGATTAATTGCCACTGTTGTGTCATTAGCCACCTTGAGGAATGGCACTACACCTTGAGACTCAACACCGGTCCCCTTAATAAGTGATCCCATAGCGCGGAGAGATGACCAGTCATTAGCAATACCACCTGACCATTTTGACATTTGGGCATTGTCGCCAATACATTTAAAAATATGGTCGAGTGAATCTTCAACTGTTGTAAGGTAGCATGAGCTTAGCTGTGGGTGTGGTGTACCAGCATGGAACAGTGTCGGTGTTGAAGGCACAAATCGCATGCTTGAAATCACTTCATAGAATTCCATTGCTCGCTTCTCTGGCTCTTCTTCATCAATTGCAACTCCCATTGCAATACGCATCCAAAATGCCTGTGGTGATTCTAAAATCTTTTTGGTTTCTGGGTTACGCACTAAGTACCGATCACATAGTGTCTGCGCGCCCAAATATACAAACAAATCATCTCGCTCTGGACGAAGCGCTTGAGACAACTTAGTAAGATCCATTTGTAAAAGCTTTGGATCAAGTCGGCCGATTTGTACACCTTTGGTAATATTTGCAATGAAACTCTCTCGGTATGCTTGATCAAAATTTTTGTATTCAATTTTATTTCCCTCACCAAATACCTCACGGTACAACGCTGCAAATACTAACCGAGCTGCTAGTTTAGAGTAGGCTGGATCTCGTTCAATAAATGAACGTGCTGTTAATGCAAGCGCCTGGGAAATTTCTTTGGTTGTGATATTTTCGTAAAGGTTTGATTCACACTGCTTAATGATCATGTCGATATCAACATCCGCCTCTACACCCACTGCTGCATGCTGCAATGATTTTCTAATCTTTTTGTTTGAAAACTTCTCTGTCTTTCCAGAACGCTTTACCACTGTAAGATCATTTTGCTCAATTTTTTCTAAAACTTCTTTCTTCTTCTCTTCTCTACCCTTGGCGTGCTCGTATCGATAAATAATATATGCCTTCGCTACATCAAATAATCCATTTTCCATCAAAACGCGCTCGACATAATTCTGAACATCTTCAACTGTTGGTGTCTTATCGCCTGGGAATGATGCTTCCAACTCGCTAATAACCTTCTGTGAGATTTCTTGAGCTGCAGACTGGCTACTTTGCCCTGTTGTTGCTTGATATGCCTTACTAATTGCAACCATTATTTTGGTTGTATCAAACTCGACAATTGAGCCATTTCTTTTTTTGATCTTGGTTATCATAGCGCTTTGAGTGCCTCCTTCCAAATGGATTAGTTATTTATTTTTTTCTAATTTTTCTTATAAAAAAGTGGTTTTTGAGAGAAAAAAAACAGATACCGGGTGTATAAACAATATCTATTATATCTAATTTGCAGTTTTTGTTTTTGTTTTTTGCGGGTCAGATTTTTTGAGAAACCTCTCTCGCTAGGGTCTTATTAGTATATCGCAATTTACCCTATCAAACAACTCTCTTAAAACCCAATAAAAAAGCCCCGAGAGTATAGAACTTCGGGGCTGTGTATAACTTTTTATTTTACTTCATTTTTTTCCTGATGAATGCTGGAATATCAAGCTCTTCTTCCTCTACTGATTTCTCTGGCTTCTTAGGCGCTGGTCGCTTTGGCACTGGCTTCTGTAGCTCTTCAATTTCGTGCGCCTGATTGTCTTTTTGTGTATCAATAAACTGTGTTGGTTTGTATGAAGACTCCTGCTGAGGGATTGATGCGCTCTCCATAATGCTTGATTTTGCTGAGCGTTTGTTAAAATCTGTTGCAATAACAGTAATTTTAACTTCTTCTTTGAGGCTTTCGTTAATAACTGCACCAAAGATGACTTTTGCTCCAGGATCTGCAGACTGTGTAATGATTTTTGCAGCCTCACTTACCTCATGCATACCTAACGATGGTCCACCGATTACAGTAAAGAGGATTCCCTTAGCGCCTTCAATTGAAAGCTCAAGCAACGGACTTGCAATAGCTGCTTTAGCAGCTTCAACGGCTCGATTATCCCCTGAACCCTGACCGATACCCATAAGCGCTGAGCCCGTGTCTTGCATAATTGTCCTGACGTCAGCAAAGTCGACGTTTACTAAGCCAGGAACAGTGATTAATTCTGCAATTCCCTGCACTCCTTGACGCAATACATCATCACAAACAGTAAATGCATCTAGTAGTGAGGTTTTTTTATCAATAACTTGGAGTAATCTGTCATTTGGAATTGTAACAATTGCATCTACTTTACTCTCGAGCTCTCGATATGCATGTTCAGCAATTTCCTGTCGCTGTGCACCTTCAAATCCGAATGGCTTTGTTACGACTGCCACGGTGAGCGCACCTTGCTCACGAGCCATATTTGCAACTACAGGAGCTGCTCCTGAACCAGTACCGCCACCAAGGCCGCAGGTGATAAATACCATATCAGAACCTTTAAGCACGTCCCTGATCTCACCCTGTGATTCTTCAGCGGCTTTTCTACCAGTACTTGGATCCATGCCAGCACCAAGACCACGAGTGGTCATCTTACCTATATGCAATTTGGTAGCTGCTTGTGAATGATGCAATGCCTGAACATCTGTGTTGATTGCGACGAATTCAACACCTTTAATCTTGGCTGCAATCATTCGGTTGACTGCTGAGTTTCCTGAACCACCAACACCAACAACCTTGATCTTTGCAAAAGTTTCTATGTCTGGCTTAATTTCGGCCATACGCTTCCGTGGAATATGAAGTAT
>CAYXZR010000031.1:0-9618 GCA_964470025.1 uncultured Gammaproteobacteria bacterium
CGAGGTCTTAATATTAGAAAGTAAAAGAAAAATTTGATCAAACTTATTAGTATATACCCTCACCAACTGCTCAAGAGCTCGAATCTGTCTCTGATGAAGAACATATGTCGTCAAACCCTTGGAGAGCAAATATACATCGCGCAAAAGAAGCTCCCATCGATCAAGATATTGTAAAATAGTATTCCTATCAGTCATTGGCAATACCTTAGCAACAGAACCTACTCGCTGATAAAAAGGTTGTTGATGTAGCTCAATAAAAAGCTTTACCGCCTCTTCAATAAAAGACTGTTGCTCTAAATCATTAAGTAATCGAATTGCCATTCCAGGTCGACCCATGCAAAGAGCTGCAGCCCAGCGAGATTGAGGCTGATCATAACCAAGAGAAACTAAAAAATGATAAATCTCATCATCACTTATTGTATTACACCGAACTATTTGACACCTCGATCGCAGTGTTGGCAACACCACATCTTCATGAGTTGCATGCAAAATAATTGTAGTATCTTTACGAGGCTCTTCCAAAGTTTTAAGTAGTGCATTTGACGCTGATGTAGACAAGAGCTCTGCATTGTAAATCACGCCACATTGATATCGTGCATCAAAAGATGCTAGCCCGAGACGCTGCTGAAGATTTCGCACATCTTCAATACTGATACTCGACAAGCCACCTTCTACAGGATCAACTTTCACGATATTTGGATGAATATTCTTTTTAAATGCTGAGCAACCAGGGCATGTCTGACACGCATCTGAGGTGCTACATACAATTTTTTGTAAAAAATCATCGACAACTAACCGCTTACCAACTCCTTTCTGACCAACTATCAGATATGCGTGAGCAAGACTATTTTCTGTAACTGCCTTTGACAAGTAATCCAACACTGAATTATGGCCAATAACAAGCTTTTTAATCGTTGTAGACATAATTACATTGTATCACACGAACACTATATTGCAATAAAATTATACCATAAAAATGATATTTTTTGAATATTACCACAGATTTTTGGCAATTTCCCAATAAATAGTATTGCCCATTAATTTTTCCCAATACCAATATTCAACTCCCCACAGGTATCCAGCACTAAAACCTGTCTGCTCTGTATAGTATAAAATATCTTTAAAACGATCAGGTGTAAAAGTTTTTTCACGCTCAATCTGACTCATAGCCTTCATGCTTTTATTAAACGTCCAAGGCTCAGCCTGAACCTCCATGCTAATAACGGTATCTAAAGCTGGGTTAAGCTTCATAGCCAGATCAGCTCGAAAACGATAAAAGGCTGGCGCCAAAAATCCATACTCAAAAAAACCCAACGATTCATTCCAGACAATACGATATAACGTAGTGCCAAGTATATCCCCCCTAGGTGCACTATGTCTCCATAAACTCAACTCACCGCTATCTGTAATGATTATATCCCTTGTTGCATCTAAAGACCTAACTAATTCAATCTCCGTATCAAGAAAATCATGATCAGCTGGCGGACAGATACCAAACGTTCCCAAAAAATACTCATTCTCAACCTGCCAATATGAAATCACTGACATATTTTTATATCGAGTTACTACTTCTTCGATCATTTCTAGTTGCTCTTGTTGAATACCAGACTCCGAGTAATTATCAAGCCATCGAGGTGTATGACACTCAGGCCATCGAGGTAATCTTCTACCAATTGCCAGCACAACATCAACACCACGATTATCAGCCTCACTAAGCATCCAATCTAAATCAGAAAAATCATACACGCCGTTCCGAGGTTCAATCTCATCCCAGTAAGCAGCCAAACGAATATGTGACGCTTGTAAATCATCAAGCACTGCAATATATGCTTCTTGCCAGTCGAGTCCCAATTCTACTGCGTATTTTTGTGAAAAGGTAACGCCCCAAATAATATCCTTATCTTCACCAAAATTAAACGTGTGAGATACAAATATAAATGCTACTAAAAAAGCAAAAAAAAGTAATAAAAAAGTACGCTTCATATCACAAAACTAACATACCTAGTCCAATACTTATCAAAATAACCGCAATAACCTTTTGTAGCAATGCAGAAAAAGTTAACTTCTCAGTAAGAATTGATGGGAACTTTTTAGAGAGCAGTATAACCATTAGTAATAGATACGCATACTGCAATCCCTGAGCAGCCAAAACTATTGATGCACTAGCAATAGAAATTGCATAATTCATCAATAAAAAGCCTACACCGGTTGAAATTTGACCAAATAGTAGCACAAGCTGAGTGGATCTCTTTTTAATACCCGATGGGCTGTTAAGCATCTGACTAACAGCTTTTCTATTAACAGCAAACAAAAGAAAAACTAAACAAGCAATAAATGCTGAAATTCTTATCCAAATAAAACCAGAGACAAAGCCCTGTCCATCATACGTAAACTTTGCAGCTGTGTATGAGATCGCAAAAATAAGCCCTGCAAATGTCGCCGATCCAAACCCCTTACTAAATAGTGAGGAAAAATTATGTTTATTTAAATTAATACTAACCAATAATCCACCTAAAAGAAGAACAAAAAAGGCACTAATTCTTTGAAGCTCAAGACGTTCTCCCAAGAAAAAATATGAAAGTAAAAAAGTTCCTATAGCTGTTAGCGCTCCAACAAATGGAAAAACTCGAGATGCATCATTTTTTAATAATGCTTTATACAAAAAATATACCGCCAAAGTATAACTTGCACCTGATAAAATATTAATACCTAAAGCAAAACTCTCTGGAACAAAAAATGCGTGCTCTGGTAAAAAATACCCAACTGGAATAAATAATATTGCGGTCAATCCAATAGTAGAAATAAGCACAGCATATGCCGCCGGATGTGTTACAGCTTTAGTTAATAAAAACTTATCAAACAAAGCTGACAGTGAAATAAGAAAGTAAGCGACAAGTAAAAGTATAAGTAGGGACATACTATCTATAATTCATGAACGGTAGAATATTCAGCAAGTTCAGTAGCAATTCCTAACTCAGAAGAAATACCTTCAGCAAGTGCCGCACTGGAAGATTTTTCTCCATGTACAATAAAAACTTTTTTTGGTGCAGGCTTAGTAACCGATGAAATCCAATGCATTAGCTTTGGATGATCTGCATGAGATGAGTAGCCGCCAATGGCAGAAACAGTACCCTTAACCTTAATCACTTCATCATAAAGAGTCACTTCTCGCGCACCATCTAATAACTGACGACCTACTCCCCCTTCTGGCTGATATGAAATAATCAAAAGATGACTATTTTCACGAGTCAAATGATGTTTAATGTGATATGGCATTCGTCCACCTGATATCATCCCACTTCCTGCCAGCACTACGAGTGGTGGATCAACTCTATTTATCCCCTTTGATTGCTCACGTGTTTTTGTGTATTGCAAACCAGGAAAATTAAACAAATCATCACCTCGTTTAATTAACTCCTGAGATTCCTTATCATAAAATTCAACATATTTCTTATAGACACTAGTTGCTTTAATTGCCAATGGGCTGTCTACAAAAATAGGCACAACTGGAACTTTCTTGGTCTCAACTAAATGATTCAATTCATACAACACCTCTTGTGTTCGCTCAAGAGCAAATGCAGGAATCAACAACGCGCCCCCTCGTGCAACAGATTCTTCTATAGCAGCTTCAAGCATTTCAAGTCTTTGAGAAGCAGGCTCATGCTCTCTTCCACCATAAGTAGACTCAACTACTACGTAATCAGCACCTGCCAGTAACTCTGTGTCTTTAACAATCGGAGCAGGTGGATTGCCCAAGTCACCAGAAAAAGCAATCGTCTTTTTCTCACCAGCATCCTCACACTCAATAAGCACAAATGCTGAACCTAGAATGTGTCCAGCATCATAAAAAATAAAACTAATTTCTGAGGTAACAGCTTTTTTTTCATGATAATCAACTGTCTCAAAACAATTTAATAAGCCCTGTACATGCTCAACTGTATACGGTGGTTCACGATCCTTCTCACGAGCTTCTTCCTCAATAACACGTGCTGAGTCTTGAAGCATCACTGATGCAAAATCAAACGTGGGCTCAGTTGCATACACCCTACCCCGAAATCCTTCTTTATAGAGCTTAGGCAGGCGACCACAATGATCTATGTGAGCGTGAGTTAGTATAACAAAATCAATCTCAGCAGGATTAAAATCAAATGGCTCTGTATTTTTATGTTCACAAAAATCACTGCCTTGAAATAAACCACAATCAACTAAAAAAGAGGTCGAACCTACTTCAAGTAAGTGACATGATCCCGTTACTTCTTGTGCCGCACCATGAAATGAAAGTTTCATACTCTGAAGTTACATTATTTTCAGTAAGTATAACAAAAACCAAGCTTCCCCACAAAAAGTTATGAGATAACACTTTTTTTCACATTGTCAGACTCGTCGTATAATTCGCCAAGCAATTCTTCAAGTAAATCTTCAAGAGTGATCATTCCAATCACCTTTTGGCCATCTTTTACGATCATGTTATGTGTTTTAACCTGTTGCATCTGTCGAAAAGCAGTGATCAACACTTCAGTGCCCTGAATAAAATATGCACGACCATATATTTCGTCTACTGGATTTGCCCTACCATCAGACTGAATTGCCTTAAAAATATCTTTAATATGCACCATGCCAACAATGTTATTTCTGTTTCCCTCATAGACAGGAAAGCGAGAATACCCAGAATGAGCAGCAAAATAAGATACTTGGCTAACAATCGCTTCAACATCAAGCATGATCACTTTATCAATCGGCGTCATAATATGCTCAACATGACGATCATTAAACTCAAATAAACGTTCAATAAAATCCTGCTCATGTGCCTTAACATGCCCCTGCTCCTTACCAAGGGTAACAAGCGCCTCTACCTCATCTTTAATCTGTGGGTGGTGTGTATGCGTTTTAAAATATCGTAAACTTTTCTCACTCAAATATGCCAGCACAGCCACTATGGGCCACAGCAACCATTGTAAAGCGATAATGAACTTAGCAGATTTTGCTGCTATTGGCTGTGCATACACCTGAGCAATTGATTTTGGGAAAATTTCACCAAATAATAAAACAATAATAGTCACGATTCCGGTTGCAATTCCTACTCCAGCTGATCCAAAAAGTTGTAATGAAAGATTAGTAGCAAGTGCGGCAGCTGCAATATTAACCAAATTATTACCTAGAAGTATAACAATAAGTAATCTCTGTGAGTCATTTTTAAGCCGCTCAATTAAGGTCGCATTTTTATAGCCTTTATTAACCATTGCGCGCACTGCGCCAGGGCTCAAAGAAAAAAAGGCAATCTCCATACCTGAGAAAAGCCCCGATAAAACAATAAAGAAAATAAAAATAGCTATATCTATACCCATATAAACTTAGTTGTTCTGATTATCATTAAAATCTATAGCACAAGAATTTACACAAAAATGCTTACCAGTATGCTTACTATCAGCTGCATCAAAAACATGGCCTAAATGCGCGTCACAGTTGGCACAAACGATTTCTGTTCTATGCATTCCTAGGCTATCGTCATCTCTGTATTCTACCGCTCCAGGCAATGCCTGATCAAAACTTGGCCAACCAGCAAGACCCGGCTCTGTAGACTCAAACTTCGTATCTGAAGAAAAAAGCTGGCTACCACAAACGATGCAGGAGTACATACCTTTTTCATAAAAATCATGATACCTACCAGAAAAAGCTGGCTCAGTTCCCTTTTCCTGAGTCACGTGGTACTGCTCGTCAGAAAGTGTATTTTTTAAATCTTTATCCTTACTCATTAGAATTAGATTTTGTTCTTTATGTACAAAAATTCTTTTTCAACTTCCTTAATTGAACTAACAACGCTCTCAATAATAATTGGATATTCACGTGGTGTTGCTGCAATAATTTCATCTTGTCTAGTCGCAAAAAGTGGTTCATGTAATTCAGAAAAGCCGCTTAAGTGTACGTGAACTATCCGATCCTTAAACTCTTCATAAAATCGTCGAGCGCTTTCCAAGCTACTATCATTAGTATAGCAGTGATTAATATCAAGCACCATGTTGAACTTAGGATATCGCTGAAATAAGTCATATAAGTCATCATACTCCTTAAAAACATCTTTTCTCCAATCAGAGTTCTCAATAGCTATCGGCAAGTCAAGATTTACAATAGCCTCCCAGTCATCAATAACATCTGGATGCAAAACAAGCGTGTTAAACTCAAAACGATCATGGCAACGATATAATAAATCAACTAAATCATCCATCTCTCCTTCGTCGTAGTAAGACATTTCTGCGGGTAAATGTAATGACGTGTATGAAAAAGCAGATAAGCTATCCTGTGGTAATTGTAAGATCTGATCAATACGTTCATAGTTTCGCGCTGGCAACTCAATAGCCGAGCATCCTAAATTTAAAAAAAGATCCAATGCCCCTAACGATATTGGTTTACATGACGTTTTATGCAAAATACCGCTAGAAAAACCTAATTCCATATACTACTATCCTACTTTTTTAAATCGCACAGAAAAAACTGGTTCATAAATATTTTCCTTTTCATCAGTAACCTCAACTAACTCACCATCCATTACATGGTTTATAGCAAGGTCACTTAGCAACTGTTGATCTGACTGCAAATCATCTTTCAATTGATCGAGTCGATCAAAATCTTTACCAAACTCTGCTTGCGTTGCCAGCTCAAATGATTTTTTCTTATCTTTAAGTAACTTCAACTCCTCTACCATCTCTTGGTATTGCTGGTTATTATTGAGGGCATCTTTATATGCTGCCTTGATCTCTTTCTGTTCTGATTTATTGGCCTGCATTCGCGCAAAGACCTCTTGAAGTTGAGCCATAGAAAAATAAAAATAGTTACGAATTATAATAGCTCAAAGCAGTATAACAAATACTCCAATTACTTGCCAACCACTATGGTTGCAAAGCCTCATCTACTTCTCCATCAACGGAGATGACTACGCTATCAACTGATGGGAACTGCTTAAGTGTTGCTTCAATCTGAGCCCGAATTGATGTAACCCAACACGAACCAGCCACACCCTCTTGAGCCTCATCACTGAGATCCACGTATGCCACTCTATCATCAACAGTGAGTGATTTGATAGTCACTCCCGAATTAATCGATGTAGTATATCCACGAACTTTTTCAAAATAAGATGGCCCGGCAAATAACTGTTCTAATGCAAAACGAGCAACACTTTTAATTTTAGCAGTAGACCGCGAAACATCTGCTGTATGATCACAGAATAAACTGTTTTCGCTTAATGACGTATCCACAAAATGCACTTGAACCGTAATATATTCTTCAGGAAATGAAAGCGGAATCTCTAAAGCATCATCATATGAAGCATCACCGGTAGGATTACTTTTTTGCAAATACAAAACACCTTCCGTATGTAGCTGTGGATGCACCTCAAGGACTGCTTCAAAAGGCACAAAATCATTAGTTGTCCATTCCGATTGAGCCACAGCAATAGTTGCGCCTAGGCGATTACCAGCCGGGTCCTTCAAAACAACAGGAAATTCTGCCTCAAAAAACCAAGAACCTCTAGCCTCACCCTTAATTACCAATTGTCCTACCACCTCTTGATTTGGTGTGGGTGAAGTGACTTTAATAAGATCTTGTTTGTCAAGAGTATTACCAATATCTTCTACATGAACTTTTCCACTTCCATCTGTACACTTTCGTGGGTAGCTTTCCATAATGGCAAAGCCCGAATTTACACAATCTTTAAAATTAGAAATAACAATCTTCTGCACATCGGCAACTGGAACGACAACACTATCAGTATCCTCCTCTTGTCGCTCTGTAGTATCAGCAACTTTCGCATTGGTATTAACTGGCACATCTGCCTGCTTTTCTGTAAAAAAACAACCTTGAGTTGATACAATAATTATAAGCAATATAGTAAACAGTTTCATATTATAAAGATAAATAATATTTTCTTCTCTCAGTAGAAAACTTTTCAATTGCGTATCGAAGTGTCGTTCGAGGAAGTGTAGAAATATTTTTGATTAAATAATCTTCAAGCAACTCCTTATCGCGCTTACCTACTTCACGGAGCATCCAGCCAACAGCCTTATGGATGAGATCATGAGAATGTGACAAAAGTATAGTGGATATATCTAAAGTATCTGTAAAATCATCGTGTTTAATAAAATGATAGGTAGCCACGATACTAATTCTATTTTTCCACAGATTTTTTGAACGCGCAAATGTATAAAGAACTTTACGAGATCGGTCAAGTAGATAATCTCCGAGAATATACGGTGCAGAAGTATCGACTAAATCCCAATTATTCACATACTCTGCATTTTTTAAATAAAACTCAACGATCTCATTTTTTACTTTGGCAGCACCAAGTTTTCTTGCACGTTTATATTGCTCAACAAGAATCAATAAAGCAACATATCGGTATTCATGAATCTTACTCTCCAGAAGCTTCTTTAAAGCTACTAAAGAAAGGTTTGTATATTTTCTAGCTATTTTTCGCAACTCTGGCACAGTAATACCTAAAAAAATATCACCTTCTCCATATTCACCCTTTCCCGTTTTAAAAAAATTCTGAGAAACCTCAGCTCGTTTCTTACTACCAGCCTGTTTCAATTTTAACTGCAAATCACTAAGCGACATAAAAATTGCTTATCGCAAAAACAACGAATCAACGAGCTGACCAATAGCATACCCCACAACAGCCGCGCAGCTAGCAAGTATCAACATCTCCAGTCCAGCCTTCCACCATTTTCGACCTGTAAAACGTGTTGTTGCCGATCCAACAAAAAACAATCCTACCAACGTAAACCCAATAGAAATAAAAATAGCTTGTGGCACCGGCATAAAGAAATATGAAAGCAATGGCACTGCCCCACCAATTACATAAGAAATAAACATAAATGTCGCATCTTTTACTGGTGATGCGGTAGCAGTAGTAGATACGTCAAGCTCACGAAATGCAATTTCGCGAACAAAATGGTCTTTCTTTTGTGCAGCAGTAGTTGCCATTGTCGTGGCCAAATCTACTGGCCAGCCATCACGTATATACAACTGCTCAAGATTTACTATCTCGGCTTCTTTCTGCTGCTCAAACTCCAAGCCCTTTTCTGCAATCATCTTCTCAATCACATCTCTTGATGAAGTATTTGAAAGATACGAGCCAACGCTCATCGCAATTGACTCCACAGCAATAATAACACAGCCTGAAACAATAATAACAAAAGGATCACCCACACTCGCGGCAATCCCGGTCAACGCACCGAGTGTTGACACCATACCATCTTCAATGCCAAACACCACTTCACGAATACTTGCAACTACTCCGCCACGATGATGATGGATGAATTGCTTATTGCGCTCAATATGCTGCTGAGTGTACTCCATATCTATTTTAGATAATTAATAAGTAACACTAAAAATTATTTCATTGCCAAAATACTTCGCTTGTAACTTTCAAGATTTTCCAGCGCAATACCCGTACCCTTTGCCACACATAGCAAGGCATCGTCTGCAATATATGCAGACACACCAGTTGCTCGTGTAATAATCTGATTTATATTTCTGAGTTGAGACGAACCTCCACTCATAATAATTCCTTTATCAATAATATCTGCCGATAACTCTGGCGGCGTTTTATGGAGCACATCTTTA
>CAYXZR010000032.1:0-9320 GCA_964470025.1 uncultured Gammaproteobacteria bacterium
GCTTGCTGAGGAAATTAGTAAAATGAACAAGACTATTGCAGAACAAGAGTCAGAAAAAATACCAGAAATAACCAATGATGATATCACGTCAGTAATTGCCAATATAACAAAAATTCCTCTTCATGAGCTTCAGGCAAACGAAAAGCAACAATTACTACAACTTGAAAAAAAACTAAATAAAAAAATTATTGGTCAAGAAAAAGCAATTAGCAAAATTGCTGAGTGTATCCGTCGATCACGGACTGGTATTCACAATATCAACCGACCAAATGGATCATTCTTACTTCTTGGCCCTCCAGGTGTAGGTAAAACAGAATTAGCAAAAGTACTTGCTCGAGAAGTATTTGGTAGTGAAAAAGCACTAATCAGAATCGACATGTCTGAGTTCTCTGAAAGCTTTTCTACTTCAAAACTCATTGGCGCACCAGCCGGCTACGTTGGCTACCGAGAAAACACAAAACTAACAGACCCAGTTAAACAACGACCATACTCCGTTGTCTTGTTTGATGAGATTGAAAAAGCACATCCGCAAACATTCAACATACTATTGCAAGTATTAGATGAAGGATTTTTAACTGATAGCACTGGCAGAAAAATTGACTTCAAAAACACCATAATAATTCTTACCTCAAATATTGGCACCAAGCAGTCGCTGCAAAGCAACTCACTGGGATTTGAGCAAGGAGCCACAGGTAGTCTAGATCATGAAATAATTACAAAAAAACTACATGAAGTATTAATGCCAGAATTTATAAACAGATTAGACCATATAATTATATTTGAGCAATTGAAAGTTAAAGAGTTGATAAAAATTGCACAGATGCACCTCAAGGAATTAAAAGAACGACTAAAGCAGCGTAATATTGAAATTAATATTGATCCAAAAACAGCTAAAGAAATTGTTGAGAAATCCTACGAGCCGCACATAGGAGCACGGACCATACAAAAAATAATTCAAAACAATATCGAAAGTGAAATTGCTCAGCAGCTACTCAACTCAAATCAACAAAAAGTACACATTTCACTCGCCAAAGTAAAATCACTCATCAAACAATAGTATGGAGGGTCCATCATCACTTGAAATGGCAAACAAAAAACAGTTTGACCAACAAAAAAATAAAAAAAATACGAAAAAAAGCGGAGAGGGAAAAGAAAAAGGACAAGAAAAAAATACCTCAAAAAAACCAGACGATAAGAAGAAAGACACTGACAAAAAAAACCCTACAGATATTGCAAGTAAGCTCCCTAAGATAAAAGAGGTCTCCAGCTTACAACATTTCTGCATGTTCATGCTTTTGCTATTTGCTGCATTTATTGACCTAATTGACTGGATCCCTCTTGCAACTGATGTGATTGACTGGATACTTGATATTGCACTCTGGGCAGCAATATTTATAGTCACTGCAGCATTTGAAGGACTAGTCGAATCAATATTTATACGAAGTACTGCACTAAATAGTATTGGTTTTTTGGTACAAATTATCCCAGTTATTGATACGTTACCAGCCGCAGTGACGGCCGTTGTGTTAATCTGGCTCGACATGAAATTCTCAATCTTTGACTTCACAAAACCACCCAAAGATATTGCAGGAGCTCCATCAGGTAAAGCATCATAACCATATACAAAAAACCCTTAATTTTGTATACTATAATCAATTGAAAGGTATCAAACACAGTAAATGAACTGGAAAAGAATTGCACTGCTATTAGGTTTTATTGGCATAGTGATCCTAGTCGGATATGCACTCTATGCATTATTTTTACGTCCTTCAATTCCAACCACACCAACAAACACACAAACCAACCAGCCCACTACGAACCAAGGAGGGCAACTACCAATACCTTCAACCAATGGTGGCGTACAAGGAAATATAAATTCTGGAATTTTACCACCCTCTGGAAGGGTAACCAACACTGCACTAAGGCCTAATCCAGCAGATGAACCAACAACCATTAATGACGTAGCTCGAGGAGGGCTAACAGCAACTACAGCACTAACCTCTGGGCCAACAAACGGTGCCACACTATCAGCCAATGGCAGAGCACTTAATTACTACGACCGAGCTACCGGCCTTTTCTATACTATCGACTCAAATGGAAATGTGTCACAATTAAGTGATAAACAATTTTTCCAAGTAGAAACAGTCACTTGGTCCCCTAACAGAAACGAAGCGATTCTCGAGTACCCAGACGGTGCAAACATCTCATATAACTTTGACACGGACACACAAGTAACACTACCAAAGCACTGGGAAGATTTTAAATACAATCCATCAGGAAATCAGTTAATCTTTAAGAGCTTGGGAGAATCAACAGAAACACGCTGGCTAGCAATTTCAAAAAACGATGGCTCGCAGGCAAAAAAACTTGAGCACCTAGGAAACAATGTAGATAATGTATACCCCTTGTGGTCAAATAACAATCAAGTTGTTGCACTATACACAGAACCAGAAAACGCCAACCAACAAAATCTATATTTTGTAGGATTGAATGGAGAAAATTTTAAATCAGCGACTGTCGATGGCTACGGACTTGAAGCACAATGGTCTCCAAGTGGCAATAAGTTACTTTATAGCGCTTACAATACAAATAGCGGTCTAAAACCAGCTCTCTGGATTTCAGTAAACCAGGGTGGAAATATTTCTTCAACACGAAGAGACTTAAAAATTCAAACATGGGCCGATAAATGCGCATTTGCATCAGACACAGAAATCTACTGTGCCGTGCCACGGACACTACCAGAAGGAGCAGGAATTTTTGCAGATGAGTTTCAAGATATACCTTCAGACATATACAAAATCAACCTAGAAAATGGATTCAAGTCACTTGTAGCAATACCTGACCAAGACCAAGCTATCGAGTCAGTCATTGTTTCAAACGATAAACGGTATCTATATTTTGTAAATCAAGAAACAAAACAAATTCATCAAATGAGATTACAGTAAGTTATTC
The DNA here is from genome assembly GCA_964470025.1 of uncultured Gammaproteobacteria bacterium. GTDB lineage: Bacteria > Patescibacteriota > Patescibacteriia > Buchananbacterales > UBA6539 > CAYXZR01. The sequence goes on from CAYXZR010000032.1 coordinate 2,953, forward strand.
ACGATGAATTTTTGAATTAAAAAACTCCACTTTCTTTTTCAAAAGAGGATATATATCAAGAGTTGAGTCATGCTTCATTACCTCTTCAGCCGCATGTCGTGCCTTATTAACAATCTCATACTCAAATAAGTTTGCCAATCTAAACGTAGGCCATCCCGTTTGACTAATGCCGAGTACATTACCTGGTCCACGAAGCTTCAAATCAATTTCAGATAGCTCAAAACTGTCTTTAGCAGTCGTAAGCGCGCTTAATCTCTGGCGCGTTTTTTCATCATTAACAGAAGAAATAAGGTAACAATAAGAAGCATGAGAACCTCTCCCCACTCTTCCTCGCAATTGATATAGCTGTGCTAATCCAAATCTATGAGCCTCTTTTATAGCTATCACCGTGGCGTTTGGAATATTAACACCAACCTCCACAACCGTTGTTGCTATTAAAACATCAATAGCACCTAATGAAAAATTATCCATAATAGACTTCTTTTCCTGATTTTTTAGCTTTCCATGAAGCACAGCAACCGAGATATCAGAAAAATATCTCTCCTTCACTGTGGCATATTCTTCGGCAACAGATGTTACGCCTAGCGTATCAGAAGGATCAACTAAAGGACATATTATATACGCTTGCCTACCTTGTGCAATCTGCTCGGAAATAAAAGCATACACTTCATCTTGAGAAGAATTATAAACAACAGAAGTAGTGATTTTTTTACGATCCTTAGGCAGCTGTCGAATAACAGAAATATCTAAATCGCCATATAGAGTAAGTGCTAATGAACGCGGAATAGGCGTTGCTGTCATTGATAGAAAATGTGGCACATGTGCAGAGCTTGATTTGTCATGCAATAATTTACGCTGCTCAACACCAAAGCGATGTTGCTCATCAACAATCACTAGTCCTACGGAGTTAAAAGACAATGCATCTTGCAAAAGTGCATGTGTACCGATAATCAAATCAACACTACCACTAGCAATCTCTTTGTGTAATGCAGCTTTGGAAACAGTTGAAGAATCTATGCACTTATGAGATCGAGTAATCAGGGCAATTTTACCTCGACCAGTTTTGCCACCAAGCTGTAGAGAAGGACTATTTCGAGCGATTGTATCATACAGTGACCTGATAGTCTGAAAATGTTGTTGAGCCAGTATCTCTGTAGGTGCCATAATAATTGTCTGTAAACCATTTTGCGCCACATTAAATGCACACAAAGCAGCAATAATAGTCTTTCCAGAACCAACCTCCCCTTCTAAAAGTCGATTCATTGGTATTTGCTTCTGAATATCCTGAAGTATTTGCCAAGCAGACTTTTTCTGGTCGTCTGTCAGTGTGAAAGGTAAGGATCGCACAAATTCTGAAACCTCATCTTGATAAAATGTGACTGCAACGCCATTAGTCTTCTGCCATTCATTACGGGTCAACTGATTCTGCAACAAAAAGAAAAATAGCTCGTCAAATTTCAAGCGCTGAAGTGCCTGATCACGCAACTCCATTGTCTTTGGAAAGTGAACATGCTCTAATGCATCTCGAATAGGCATTAACGAATGTTCACTAAGAACATCGTCGCTTAACCACTCGCCAATCTCTGAGCGAACAACCAATGCCTGACTAATAAGCCATCGAAGCTGCTTCTGAGTAAGTCCAGCAGTTGAAGAATACCTAGGGATAATTCCCGCTGTATGAATCTGTGGACCTTTTCGCAAAGCTTTCTCATAAACAGGATTGTTTAAAGTAACACCATACCCACTGTCTAAAACTTTTCCTGACAAATAAATTCCCTCTCCTTGTCGTAAATTCTTAGATAAATAGGGCTGATTAAACCAAACAACCTTCATACTACCAGTATCATCGCTAACAACTGCTTCAGTCACCGTGGCTTTTCGTTTCCAAGTTTTTCTTGTTGCAATTTGCTCAATCACGCCATGAACAGTCACTGAGGATCCAGCTTCTAAATCAGCAATCTGCGTATACTCACTAAAATCCTCATAGCGAAAAGGATAATAAAAAATGAGGTCCTCAACAGTGTTGACCCCAATTTTAGACAATTTTTTTTCTAGTTTTTTACCTACTGCATTTAATTCTGCAACTGATGTATCAAGAGTAAGCATAAAAGCAATGGTAATATTTTAAAATCATGGTGTCCCGGGCAGGAATTGAACCTACGACCTCAAGTTCCGCAAACTTGCGCTCTATCCAACTGAGCTACCGGGACATGTAATTCTTTCTTACAGTTTCAAATATCTACTGAAACGCTCACTAACTGGCTCATCCGTACGTGACTCATCTTCGTCTATTTTTTCTAACAAAAATGCGCGGATATCTGCAGGGTTTTGATCCTCAAGTTTCAATGTTAATCGAGGCCGAAGTATACTTGATGGAACAATAAAAAGCTTCTTTATCCCTGGAGGTTGATAAATAATAAAAAAATTCCTCAAATCTGAATAACGATACTCAATATTATTAACAACCACTTCTGCTTCAGTAAAATACACTGAAACTGTCTCATCATTTCGGTGAAGCAATAAAATGGTAAAACTTGCAATAATAATAAGAATTGCAAAAAGAATATTGCCAGTTACAAACGAGTACAAAAGCAACAATATAACTACTAGCAATGCACCCAGATACCACCGTTGATCATGCAAATGATTTTCACGCTCTTGAAACGTCCATGAAAAAACGGCATCTTCAGGTATCGTGTCTAGTGTTTTTGGTTCATTTACCATAGTCTAATATATGTGCCATGTAACTCTGGCGGAGAGGGCGGGATTCGAACCCGCGGTACCAGCTAAATACTGGTACAACTCATTAGCAGTGAGCCGCTTTCGACCACTCAGCCACCTCTCCTAATTCAGCTGCAACTATATCATATATGATCATGAAAGGCAATCAAAAGCCAAAAGCATTACTATTATAGTATAATATCGACTGCCTGTAAAGAATTATTCTGCTCTCCATGAGCAAAAACCACTGCTGAGACCCGCTTTGCACCCTTAGCAAAAAGTACCCCTGCACATGCATCAAGAGTTGCACCCGTAGTAATCACATCATCCACTAAAATAACATGCACATCAGCTGGAATTTCATCAACTGAACATAAAAAACTATTTTGATGGTTAACTATCCGCTCATCTTTAGTCAGATTAACCTGACTCGTAGAGTGCTTGGTTCTTCGTAATATATTTTTAGTAGATGAATTGGTAATAGCACTCTGCACATGCTTTGCCAAAAGAGCTGACTGATTATACCCTCGTGCCAAATAACGTTTATATGAAATAGGAATTGGCACTACCCAAAATTCACCACTAGATCCATCAAAATCACTATGAAAGCTAAAATATTGTAAAATAAGCTTCCCACATTGATCAGCCACAGATTTCACTCCTCTGTACTTCAATTCATGTAAAGCTTTTGATATACATGGCTCATCGTAATTTGTAATAATGTACACTGTATCGAGCATATCAGTTGATATTACCCCTTGCTTCCAAAAAGTAACAGCGCTCAAGCACGTATCACACCACACACTACCCTCTCGGCCACAGTCAATGCAATATTCAGGGAAAAATATACTAGATATAAAAGAAAAAAACATAGGCATATGTCGCGCTATGTTTTAATAAGTTAAGTAAACTTATACTACTCCTGCCATGCTGCTTCGTCAACCTGCCAACCAGAACCGGTATTAACTAACTGAATAATCATAGTTCTGTATGAAATTCTTGGGTTAATAGTAGTACCAATTGATTCTTGAAATTGTGTGGAAACAGAGGCAGTAGCTCGACCAGAGGCAGTATCATACTCTGTAATCACAACTGATAATGCCTCAGTTGAAACTCCATAGTATGTATCTGAATTTTGATATGGCAACAACCAAGTAGCTAAACTTGATTTTGCACTAGCACGCATCTTAGTTGTCATCAGCGGATTAATATCATCAATATAATCAAATCCCTGCTGGTTTGAATAACTACCAAATCGCTCAGCAAAAGTCTGTGAGATAGTTCTCAGTGACGCTTGTACTTCAGGTTGACCCGCGACCACATCAACAGTTGTTGCTTCTGGAGAAGGAATAACTGGCAAACGACGAGGTTCTGTGGTTGGTTGTTGATTAGTAGGCGTAACTCCTCCATCCTGGGAACGATTCAAAAAGTACAGAAGCAAGAGTAAAAGAAGCAAGAGTAAAATACCGATGCCAAGATATAAAAATAGTTTATTTCTTCGTGTCATATCGTACTTAGTATATCACATTATTCATCACCTTCTTGATCCTGTTGCATTGATTGCTTAAACTCTTCCTTAGCCTGCTCAATCTCAAGTAATTGACGAGGATCTGAAGTAATTAGCTGGTCTTCAGTATACGATGCAACAACCTTAACAGCAACATGTTTATTGCCAGCAAAGAAAATACCTTCACCAATACCGCTTTCAAGTAATAAATATTTCTCCCCTTCTGTCAAAAGAAACGTCTTTTGCACAAGATCAATCGATGCTGGAGACTGACGCATTAAAAGCTGTATTGATGAGTTGTTGACAATAGCTTGACCATACGGGGAAAGTAAAAAGTCATTAACATCCTGAGTGATATTAGTCAAACCGAGGTAGTACTTTCTGCACCGCTTAGCAAGAGCAAAAACAAACTTTGCAGAGTCTTCATGTTGCATGAGCCACCAGGCCTCATCAATAATAAGAATTCGCTTCTTTAACTCCGAACGAACAACATTCCAAATGTAATTAATGATAGTATAAATAGCAATTGGACGTAGCTCATCTTCTAAATCACGAACAGAAAAAATGACCAATTGATTTTTCATATCAACATTTGTTGGACTATTAAACAATCCAGCAAAAGTTCCTTCGGTATACTTTTTCAATCGCATTGCCAAGTCACTTCCACCTTCCATGCCTTCCAAAATATCCTGAAAATCCTGCATAATCGGAGCTTCTACAGTGCGCAAATCAGACGACGCTGTAATATCTCGCTTTGCATATGTTTCAAGTAACGCCCGGTCAACAATTGAATCCTCTTGATTAGATAGCTCACCAAGCATCAAACGAACCAAGCCCTTAAGAGTAATAACTGAACCACGGATAACATCAGAAGTCCGCTGCTCACCTACTGGCCGAGGTAAATCAAATGGATTAATTTTACTTTCTGAACTTAGAGAAATATTAACATATGTTCCACCAACTGCATCTGAAAGATGCTTGTATTCTCGCTCAGGGTCAATAACAATAACATCCGTGCCAAACATCATGCTACGCAACACCTCAAGCTTAATTGCATAACTTTTACCTGCACCTGATGTCGCAAACACTACTGAGTTAGCATTTTGCAATGTGAATCGATCAAACAAAATAAGACTATTATTATGACGATTAATCCCATACAAAATTCCAGTGTCTGAAGTTAACTCAGAGGACATGAAAGGAAACGAGGCAGCAATTGGTGATGAATTCATATTGAAAGAAATCATCAGCTCATCGTTGCCTAATGGGATTGTTGAATTAAAACCTTGTTCAGCTTGATATAAAACCTTCTTAGTATAGACCAATCGAGAGCCAAACAATGCCTCAACATCTTCTGTTAAATCATTAAGTTCATTTTTAGAATCAGCATATATAGTGACGTAAAGACCAAACTGAAAAAAATGCTCAATACCCTGAGTAAGGTCATCTCGTAACTGCTCAATATCTCGCAGTGCAGTTTCCCGAATTGGATCTCGAGGTGCACCCTTTTCTCTATCTGATAAAATCTGAGCCTCAAGCGCACCAACCTTCTTCTTTAGTTGCTTTAAAATAATATGCGACTCAACTGGATAGAAAAACATCCCGATATCAAGCTGAGTACTTAGGTTAATAATAGGAGTAAACCAACCAACCGCAATATATCGTGGGTATCCAATAACAAACAGTGTTCGCACATACTGCTCGCCTAAACGCATAAAGTTTGGCGTAACCTCCATAGCAGCCGGCGCAATAAGATCCTTTATTGATGTAGTACCTTCGCGATAAGTACGCTCTTCCTCTAGAACAGAGCGCTTACTAGACAGCTCATCTTTCTCAGCAGCACGCTTAGCTGCCTCTTGACGCTTTTGCTCTTCAAGCGCTTTTTGCTGCTCTTCTCGAAGTAATTGTTGTGGATTAATAGCCATATCTACTGCCCTTCAATTTGCAAATTATTAACCTCCGTCATCTTTTCCAAGTTATATGTCTTTGGGTTATATGTATTGTAATACAGCTCAATCAAGCTCTGAGTATCTAAAGTAACTGGTGTTAATGTCATACTACGAAGCTGCGCGACAATCTGATCAACTCTTTGAAATAGTGCTTTCTTGCGCTTCCCAAACTGCTTTTTATTCAATGTAAT
>CAYXZR010000033.1:0-7712 GCA_964470025.1 uncultured Gammaproteobacteria bacterium
ATTTTTAGCAACAATATTATTCACGGGCATATCGACAATTTTAACCTGGAATCAATGGTACTCTTCTAGTTTGCTTCAATGGGATACTGGGAGATTCTTAGCGCTATTTACTTCCGCCTTCATTGTATTACTAGTACCGTTCTTAACTTTTATTATTCCGACGCTCAAAAAATATCCTAAAAAACAAAGAGCAATACTTGGCTTTTGTCTAGGACTTGCTATGATTTTACCTCTTGGGTACTATAAAATATCTTTAATGCAAGGCATAGGCCTTATATTAGTATGCGGCTTTACTGGAACTTGCTTATAAATAACTTTCTTTTACTCGTTCCAATACTTACAACTATCAACATACTATAAACAAAAGAGTATGAAAAAAATATTTAAAAAGCGAAAAAAAACCAAACTTGATCGAATACTGCTCTCTGGATTAATAGTCTTTCTTTTGGCAACTATTATCCTAACCTCTGTTACCATTTACACCCAAGTAGAATCGGCACTATATGGCATATAGTTTTATGACAGAGAATTAAATATTTGACAATCTAAGAATCTGACAGACCCCTTGCATTATTCCCAATCCTGTGCTATTGTATCCGAGTTAGCAAACCAGGTTTTATGGCTGTAACCAGCGGATCTTCAAGCGAATCCAAGGCAGCTATACGCCGCAATTCTTCCTCGAGCTGATTCCAGGTCAGTCCGCTGAAGAGCACCATTCATTACAGCAATACTTATTTACAAGGGCAGTTAGCTCAGTTGGTTAGAGCACCTCGTTTACACCGAGGGGGTCGTAGGTTCGAATCCTTCACTGCCCACCAGAAAAAAACTATTGTATGATTGGAAGAATAATTTTTGGACTATTCATCACTGTAGTTGGAGCACTCATCTCCATCTACTCAGAAGCCATCTTTAGTTTTTTTGGAGCTGTACCATTTGCAGAAAAGTTCTTACGATCAGAAGGCGGTTCACGATTATTCTATCAACTCCTCGGAATCCTGATTGCAATTATAGGATTTCTCATCATGACAGGATTAATAGAAAGTCTGCTTACTGGTATTGCAAAACTTTTTGTACCAGGTATATAAAACTAACGCATGGGCCCGTAGCTCAGTTGGCTAGAGCGCCTCGTTTGCACCGAGGAGGTCACAGGTTCGAATCCTGCCGGGTCCACCAAAAAACACCTTATACGTATAAGGTGTTTTTTTGATTAATAAAAAAGACCCGAAACAACATTAAGTTGAAATCGAGTCGTAAGGTATATGATCATTCAAACGCACGCTCACGAGTATGACGTACAAAAATCCACTTACTGTCCAATGGCCTATCATAGACAGCAGAGAAATCCTGTATGCGTATATCCTGACTGCACCGCGACAAGTTATACAGTGCAAATACTCCAGATCCCGTCACACCACAGCAAAGCGGCTTCATTGCTATGTAAAGCTGCTCATCCTCTGGTTGATCTGTGTACTGGAGTCGCAACCAAGGGCCAACTTCTTGCGGACATAAGTCTAAGCCATGTTCTCTAGCGTACTGCCAAAGAGTATCACCAGACAAGAAGCGCTTCATACCAAGCTCAGCTGGCGTAACCATAACCAATTCAATATCATGCCGGGCTCTATGCATGGTAAAATCCTCTGAAGCTATTGCCTGCTTGGCGGAGGAGTAACAAGGCATCTCCTGCTCTTCAAAGAGACGGAAAAAATCATCTTTACCACTAAACCCTTCACGAGGCAAGCCTATCTGAATCGTTCGCCAGGTATCAAAGACCCTGACTAATTTAACCTTATCAGATAGAAAAAACTTAACTGCCTCTTTGGTACCACCAAGCTTGTTTACGATTGCCTCAATCCTACCTAAAGTTAACCAAGAATACTTCATGAAACTACTCCTTTGGCTGATAGCCAAGATTTTTTCCTCTGCCCGTTGAGCAGAGGGCCGTTTAAGCGGCATGCTAGAGGACTGATAGTCATAGCCAAAAATCACCAAAATTATAGTGACTCATGTCTATGACCACCTTTACAAAATATACTTACTCAAAAGAACTAATATGCTAACTTAAAATACTTTGAGTAATTTGTCAAGCTTACTGTTTAAATAAACTATGTGCAGCACTTGGCTAATAAGTGACACACGACAAACAAAAATAGAAAGACAAAGTACACTCAAATAAAAAAGTGTAGTATAAAAAAATTTCTTTACACAAAAATGAAACATACTAAAAAGTAAATTTATTTTTAATAAATTTTTGTGATAAAAAAATAAAGTTATCCACAATAAAAAGTATTTTTTATTGTTGTTGACAAAAAAACAAGATATAATGTTAATACAAAAGTTTAAGACGGAATTTTATAAACTTTTTTGTTTGCAAACAAAGATTCCGTTCGCGAAAGGAGGTGAGCATTTACAATGCCAGCACGAAAACGAAAGACGACTGCTCGAAAGAGCACCGCTAAACGTAAACCTGCGAAGCGCACTACTGCTAAAAAGAGTACTGCAAAACGCAAAACTACAAAGCGAAAGTCAACTGCTAAAAAGTCAACTGCTAAGCGAAAGCCAGCAAAGCGAAAGACTACTAAAAAGAAGTCAACTGCTAAGCGAAAGCCAGCAAAGCGAAAGACTACTAAACGTAAGTCTACAGCTAAAAAAGCTGCGCCTAAAAAGCGGAAGACCACACGACGTAAGAAAAAATAATTACGTCACCACTCAAATAAAAACCCCGATTCTCGGGGTTTTTATTATGGATGCGCCATGTAAAGCTATACGAGCTTTTTTTGTTTCGGACCAAAATCCTCACCAGGCTTCGCAAGTCGCACCACACCAAACTCACCATCATAGCCAGGCGAGATATATACATCTCCACTTCGCACTCGCATAATACCCTGTGCAATCTCAGGAGTTGCAATACCACTAATTTCTTCTTGTGGTAAATCAAGCAACACATCAAACTCAGGAGCACATGCTACTATTTTTTCATACAACGATTGCACCTTCTTTGAATTAACGCCAACTCCAACTACCTCCGAAATAATCTCTTGTAGTGGAATTATTTTTTTATACGCAATATCATCTCGCTTAAAACCTTCCGGGCGATCAGCCAATTGGTGCACACGATTCTCTACACCGATAGTCAACTTTTTCTTACATCGAGGACAAATGTTATGTAACGCTTCTGACTCAGTTGGTGACAGCTGAACACCGCACTCACGATGCCCGTCCCAATGATACTTACCTTCTTCAGGAAAAAACTCAATAGTATATAAAAACTTAGCCCTATCTTTTTCTTTAATAATTCGACACACCTCATCATAACTCAAATCACTATCAGAAATCTCCATAACATTTGCCTCACGGCCAAGTTTTCGTGGAGAATGTGCATCAGAATTAGAAATTAAGGTTAAGTGGTCATGTTTTGATAAGCGCCAGTTCATCGCTGGATCAGAAGACAATCCAGTTTCTAATGCATAAATATGTTTTGTCATCGAACCAAAGCAATCCTCCAAACTATCAAAGCCAGACTTTGATCCAAACACCGCAAACCACGGCGTCCACACATGAGCAGGAACCATCATACATCGCTCATCAGCATCAAGTACAATCTTTGTAAGTTCTTCAGAGCTCAATCCCATAATAGGCCGACCATCTGCCTTAAGATTGACTCCCCGCTTTTCAAGCTCTGCAATAATGTTGTGTACAGCAGTAAATGATGGTGCAAACACACATAGATGTACACGACGAGTCGCATCACCGTGCTTATAAATACAGCTTAGCTCTGTGGTTAGCATAAAACGAACACCAGTTGTATCCTCGCGAAGCTTAAATAACCCTTCCTCTACTTCAATCAATTTCTCTTCACACTCTTTAATCCATGCTGGATGAGTAAAATCAGCGGTACCGACAATAGTAATACCTTTTTTCTTCGCCCACAACGCATTATTCTCAAGATCCAAATCCTTAGAACACGCCCGCGAGTATTTTGAATGCAAATGTAAATCTATAATGTGTCGTGACATGAAACTATGTTTGAGAAAAACGATGTAGTACTTCTAATTGTTCTGCAGTATTTGCTCCAAGCGCTTCAAAAGCCTCAATACTTACAGACTGCAATGCTACTCCATCTTTTCGAGCCAGCGCTATTAAATCAGTAAGATAATACTCACCTTGGGCATTTTTGTTCTGCACTAAATCAATATGCTTCCAGAGCCACTCAGCATTAAAGCAATAATACCCTGGATTAACCTCAGTTATCTTTTGCTGCTCTTCTGTGGCGTCTTTTCGCTCGATAATTTCTTGGATCTCGCCTTGATCATTGCGGATAATTCGTCCGTAACCAAAGAAAGCTTCTTTCCAATCATCAAAATCTCCTGGGTCACACACTCCCAATGTCACCGCCGAATCACTTTCTAAGTGAGTTTTTGCTAGATTGGCAATAGTTGCACTAGTAAGTAGTGGATGGTCTGCGTACAGCACCATCACATGTTTTGCATGACCTTCAAGTGCCTCACGAGTTACTGCTACAGCATGTCCAGTGCCAAGCTGTTGTTCTTGAGTGACGTAAATATAGTCATCGCCTAAGTACTCTTTTACCATTTCTGCCTTCTGACCGATAACGACCGTTGGTTTCTCACAAACTCCTGACGCTTTAATTGCTGCTACCAGGTGACCAATCATCGGCATACCATGAAGTGGTACCAGTGGCTTAGGAATATCTTCGCGTTGCATCCGAGTACCATGACCCGCAGCCAAAATAACAATATCAATCGTATTCATAACTCACTAAAAATTAATAATTACTCCATCTCACGCATATACTGCCCTTCAACAGCTCGTGATGCCATTTGCACTCGATGAAACAGCGCCTTCTGTGCTGCTGCAATATTTTCAGACTTACCTTGCCAAACCAATAATGCTGGCTGTAATAATGCTCTACTAAATGAAAAAGTAAGCGGCCACGGACCACCGATTTTATTAATTTCATTCAAACGACCTGCTGCATCTAGCTCAGACTGTCCACCTGACAAAAACGCGATACCCGCAACTTGGTCAGGAACACTTTTACGCAATACACTAACTGTTGCCTCAGCAATCTGTGCATCAGTATATTGAGCAGTGCACTCATGACCAGGCACAACCATGTTTGGTTTTAAAATAATCCCCTGCAAATCAACCCCTTCTTTTTCCAGCGCAAAAAACACCTGATGTAACACATACTCAGTTACCTCAGCACAGCGCTCTAGTGTATGATCACCTTCCATTAATACTTCTGGCTCAACCATTGGCACAATTCCTGTATCCTGACACAATCGAGCATAGGTTGCTAGCAACGCTGCATCTTTTGCAACATTTCGTTCCGTTGGCAATTCATCAGTAATCAAAAAAACTGCACGCCACTTAGCAGCTTGTGCTCCTTGGGCAACATATGTTTTCAGTCGCTCCTCGAGTGTATCAATCCCAGTAGTAACAAGCTCTGCTGTATTATCAGGATCCACTTCTGTTGAAGTATCTACTTTAATAATTGGAATAATTCCACGGTCTTTTAAGTACTGCCCAAAACGCACACCCTCAACTTCTGATGAAAGTGTTTCTTCAAATAAAATCATTCCGGTCACATACTCACTCAGATCAGGAGTGTTGGCCTGAAGTACTCGATATGCTAAGCGCTGTTCTGGAGTTGCTTCAATGTTAATTTGATCAAAACGTTTTTGAATTGTTGAGAGACTTTCGTCTGCTGCTAAAATTCCTTTTGGATGAGCAACTAATTGAGTTGCAATGGTATGTAATGTAGACATATATAATTCCGTATTATTTCATAGGTACCTCAATAACTAAAACAAATGTATCTTTTGTAAATTGCAATGTAATAGTATCAGCCTCGGTAATTTCAAGTGAATCTCGACTAGTAAGCACATGCTCACCTATAGTTAGTTCACCTTCAATCACAAGCACAAATATTCCATTGCCTTGAGAGGGTTTATAAGAAGTAGTAGCATCTGCATCAAATTTTCCCAGCAACAGCACCGCATCTTGATGAATATAAAATGGAGTCTTTGCTGCATCGCCACTCACTAATGGTGTAAGTGCATTCTGCTCAAGAACGTATGGTAGTGTTTTATGTCGTGGTGTAATATTGCGCTCTTTAGGCGTAATCCAAATCTGAAACAATGCTGCTGAATGTGTATCAGAATTATTCATTTCTGAATGATACACTCCAGAACCAGCCGACATCACTTGGATATCACCCACTTTTACCACCTCTTCATTACCCATGCTATCTGAGTGTCGTAGTGCACCATCAGTCACAATAGAAATAATTTCCATATTATCATGAGGATGCATACCAAAACCACCGCCACCTGCAATCACATCATCATTAAGCACACGCAACACTCCAAATCCCATGCGTTCTGGATTATGATAACTTGCAAAACTGAAGCTAAAGCGTGACTGAAGCCATCCAATACTACCATCTCCACGCTCTGAACCTTTATGTAATCGTGTTTTCATGAGTAATAAGAAATTATTAATCGTACAAGTAGTATACCATACCTACACAGCAGGCTCTACGGGGTAAAAATAACTAAAATAAGCAACAAAAAACAGCCTTTCGGCTGCTTATTTGCATGAGATTCATTGTCCCGGCGACGACCTACTTTCCCCCAACGGAGTATCATCGGCGCTGAAGAGCTTAACTTCTGAGTTCGGGATGGAATCAGGTGTGGCCTCTTCGCAAGGATCACCAGGACAATAAATCCCATGATAAATATTGTTTAGAACAAAACGTTCCAATTCTTGTGGTTAAATGATTGACAATTAGTACTCCTCAGCTTCACGTATTGCTACGCTTCTACTTAGAGCCTATCAACCCGGTAGTCTCCCGGGAGTCTCAAATGAAATCTCATCTTGAAGACGGCTTCGCGCTTAGATGCCTTCAGCGCTTATCCTAACCGAACGTAGCTACTCAGCAGTGCCCTTGGAAGAACAGCTGATACACTAGAGGTTCATCGATCTCGGTCCTCTCGTACTAGAGATCGGCCTTCTCAAATTTCAACGCCCATAGTGGATAGGAGACCGAACTGTCTCACGACGTTCTGAACCCAGCTCGCGTGCCGCTTTAATTGGCGAACAGCCAAACCCTTGGGAGCTTCTCCACCCCCAGGATGCGACGAGCCGACATCGAGGTGCCGAACCACGCCGTCGCTGTGGACGCTTGGGCGTGACTAGCCTGTTATCCCCGGAGTAACTTTTATCCGTTGAGCTTCCGCCGTCCTATTTCGTACGGTCGGATCACTAACTTCCACTTTCGTGACTGCTTGTCTTGTAGGACTTGCAGTAAAGCTGGCTTATGCGTTTGCACTATCGGTACGATTTCCATCCGTACCTAGCCAACCTTTGTAAACGCCTCCGTTACTTTTTGGGAGGCAACCGCCCCAGTTAAACTACCCACCAGATACTGTCCCGGTTCCCGATTCAGGGAACTAGGTTAGATACACCATAACACAAGGGTGGTATCTCACTGTCGCCAAGGCTCCCACCTATGCTGAACAGGTGAAACAATGTATCAATATCAAGCTATAGTAAAGCTTCACGGGGTCTTTTCGTCCGACTATGGGTATCCAGCATCTTTACTGGACTTGCAATTTCGCCGAGTCCTTCGTTGAGACAGTCTCCAGATCGTTATGCCATTCGTGCAGGTCGGAACTTACCCGACAAGG
>CAYXZR010000034.1:0-7264 GCA_964470025.1 uncultured Gammaproteobacteria bacterium
TATATAATTGTAGAAAGAAAAAAGAGAAAAAAATATAGAAAAATTTCAGACAGAAAGTTACTTGAGCTCACTACAGGTGAAATAAAATTTCAAGATTTTGACAATGCACTAATCAATCGAATAGCAAACCCTCTCATGATGCTTTACTTTAAAGGCTTGAAAAAGATAGTTCGTTGGTAATAGTTTCTAGGTTTGAGATGAGACTATTTCATCAAGGATTTTTGATGCTTCGTCAAATGAACTAACCTGCACAAGCTGTGATCGAAATGAACTAGCATGCTCAACGCCTCTCACGTACTTTAAGAGGTGTTTTCTTATTTCTAGCAAAGCCACTCTATCACCCTTATCTTCAATGAGATATTGCAGATGTTTTTTGATTAACGGGACTTTTTGTTCAAAATTTAAATCTTGCTCTGACTCGGAGAAAATCCATGGATTTCCAAAGCTTGCCTGACCAATCATAAAGCCATCAAGATTTCCTAGTTTATCCCGTCCATCTTTGAGTGAAGTTATCCCGCCATTTGCAATAACAGGGATAGTAACGTTGTTTTTTAATTCATATATCGGCTCAAAGTCAGCAGGGCAATTGTAGGGAACAGAGTAAGTTCGTCCATGGATTGCAATTGCTTGAGCACCAGCTGATTCTACTCCTTTTCCAAAAGCAACTAAGTCTTCCGCATCCTTCCATCCAAGTCGTGTTTTTACTGATACTGGAAGTTTGGTGTTGTTAGCTAGGGCTTCTATGAGCTTAAAGGCTTGTTCATGGTTTTTTCGTAAGGCAACTCCGTGTTCTGACTTAACCACTTTCTTCGAGGGGCATCCCATATTAATATCAATACCAGCAAAGCCACATTCCTCAAGATATTTTGCGGCAGTAATAAACGTTTCAGTATTTTTACCAAAAATCTGACCAATTATTGGCTGCTCACTAGGATCAAAATTAAAGCGATCTTTAACTTTTTGTGCACCAAAGTGAATCCCATCAGCCGAAGTAAACTCTGTATAAACTATAATACCGTTATTAACCTCTTTGCAGACACGACGAAAAGCAGAATCAGTATATCCGTCCATCGGAGCCAGAGCTATAATTGGCTTAGCTAGGTTTTTCCAAAAGTTTTTTGACATAAAAAAAAATATACCAAGAAAAAGCAATATTGTCAATTGGTATAAATTAGAATTTTATCACCTGGCCAGGTCTAATAGAAGTAGGAATCTTATCTTTATTTGTATTGTTTATTGAAGGTGAAGGTTTTGAGTCTCGATTTTTACTAGCAAGGGTTTTTTGTTGTTCAGGTTTTTTCTTTGACTCTTTGACTTTATCTCTTCTGTGACGTGATGAGGTATCTGGCCTGCCTTTGAAGTCAATCGCACCTTTAGAAAATGCATCAGAAAGAGATACTCCTTCTGATCGAGTTTGGTTTTGAGTGTTGGTAGTATTAGTGGCCGGTGATGGCTTTTTTGTGTCCTTATTTTTTCGTTTTTGTTGAAAACAAGATTGACAGTATACAGGCCTAATGCCATCGGGTACAAAATTAATTTCAGTCTCATTGCCACATTCATAGCAAGAAACCGTAGTAGGGGTAGTATTCTTATCTGATCCTTTTTGTTGCAGAGTGTTTTCCTGATTTTCTTCTTCCTCAATCTCTTCTTCTGTCTTATAGACTGGACCATCTGATGCAACTTTGCCTCGAACGCGAATAACTCTTTCTGGAGTAGGCTCTGGTGTTGTACTACGCTCATCTTCTTGAGCATTTTTTGATCGAGGAACATGGATTGTCTTCTTAGTTGGAGGTGAATCATCTTCATCGTCCATAACGCCGCTCCATTTACTAATTTTATCCTCGACGAGTGTTCGTGGCTTACCATAGCGTTCACGTGAAACGGTGATAACTTTTTCACGATTGTTAGTCTTAACCGTTGTGGTAAATGGCGGTAATGTAGTCGCAGAAAAAGGGCTAGAAGCAACACCATCAATCATTAGCTTCATATATACATCATACTTAGCTAGATTAACTATATCTTCTTCAGTAAAGTAGGGAGTAAACTCTTTTACTAAAAATTCAGCGTCAGAAGCACCAACTCTAAAGGTCATAAGAGTGCCAACATTGCCAAAAACAGCGGCACGTACAGTTTCTTCCAGTTGCTCTACATACTGATGAGCGATAATAAGATTGAGTCGATATTTTCTAGCCTCAGATAAAATGCTGGCAAATGAGTCAGTGGCAAAGTTTTGAAACTCATCGACATACAAATAGAAGTCTTTTCGATCATCCTCAACAATATCAATACGACTCATGGCAGCAAGCTGGATCTTTGTAATCATCATTGCTCCAAGCAGGGCAGAGGAGTCTTCACCGATACGTCCTTTTGAGAGGTTCATTATTAGAATTTTCTTACTATCCATAATATCTCTCATGTCGATTGAGGATTTTACTTGTCCAACAATGTTACGGATAAGAGCTGTAGATAAAAATTGGCCAATTTTGTTTTGAATAGGAGCAATTGCTTCATTTGCGAATTTTTCAGAGTATTTTGAGAATTCCTGAACCCAAAAAGACTTTACAACTGGATCCTGAATCTTATCAATTACTTTTTTTCTAAAATTTTTATCAACTAGTACCCTCATAACACCAAGAAGAGTACTACCGGGATAGTCAAGTAATGCTAAAATTGTGTTACGTAAAATATACTCTAGACGAGGACCCCAAGAGTCAGCCCATAGTTTTTTAAATACACCTACAAGTCCGGATGCAATAAGATGCTTATGCTCCTGGTCTACCTGCTCCATGACATTAAATGAAATAGGAAAGTCCATGTCAGCTGGATTGAAGTAGATAACATCATTGACTCGATATGATGGAATATAATCAAGTAGCTTCTCAGCAAAGTCTCCATGAGGGTCAACAAGCGCAACGCCGTTTCCAGCAATAATATCCTGAATAATCATGTTTTCCATCACGGTTGACTTTCCCATACCAGTCTTACCGATAATATACATATGCCTTCGTCGATCATCTTGCTTAATACCAAACTTCCTCCGCTTACTGCGGAAATTTGTTTCTGCTAGGAAATTGATTTCAGGTGAAATGTTTGGTTGGGTCATGTGTATGATGATTAGCCAAATGGTAGATTATCTGGAGGTGAAACCTCATGTGATGGTGTTTCGTTGTTTGTGCCAGTGACAGTTGGGCTGCCAGTGACCGTATCCTGTCTTTGTACTGCAGGTGATTCAACGGGTAGTGATGAAGGACCTTCAACACGTTTTGCATCAGTTGTTTTAACGCTAGCAGCCTGTGCTTGTTCAGAGATAGGGAAGTGCCAAAGACTTGCAAGCTCTTCGCTATTTAGTATACCACCATATTCTCCCTCTGATAACGAGTGTCCACGATCTTTATATGAAGCTAAGATATTATTTTTTCTTCGAGGCATTCTTTGCTTCTTAAACCATACCATCGAGCCAGTAGTAGCACTGGAATCAGGCTTAAAAGCGTTGTATCCTAAAGTATTGAACTGCTTAAAACTTCCAATAACTGCATTTGCTCCCAGTACCTTATCAAAGTTATCTTTCCTTCCTATGTAGATAAGTCGTGTCCGTACGTGAAATCCAGTTTTATTAATTTTATATTCTATTGCTGAGACTTTTTGTTTTTCGCCCTCAGTCATGTAGTTAAGTTTGTTTTGCTCACCGCCACTATCACCGCCAGCTGATTCAGGGGGGGTATAAAATATTGATTCAAGTGTGTAGGTGAAAAAATCAAATAGTGGTGCAAGTGGACTTTTTTTCTTCTCAGCTTTTTCACCAATCATTTTTTTAATTGCAGACTTTGCTTTATCTCCCCAATCATTATCTGCAGGGGTGACAACAAATTGGATCCAAAGCTCTTGTTGTGGGCCAATACGACTCATGGTTTCAATGATTCCTTGCATTGGATCTTTAATTTCACCTGATATAGTATCGACAAATTCCTGATAGGTAATAATTGGCATGTAGTCGGGAGCAGCTAGAACCATTTCTGTTCCCCATACGTCATACTCGTCATTATCTTCAGGAAATTTCAAGTTCCATCGTTGAGTGTAATCTTCAATTTCAGAGATCTCAGCATTTGGATATTGAGCATAAATTGCAGCTTCAATAAAATCACGATATTTCTGCTCCATGTGAATAATAAACTGGATTGACCCACCAATACTAATAAGCTCAAAGCTAAAACTTTCCTTAAGCTCTCCAAACCACCAGCGATCATACCAGGTTAGTGGCTTGTGTGCACCTGAAAGGTGTCCAAAGAAGTTTTGAATCGCTCGAGGTGTCTGTAGGTTGTAACGAGGCACATCAATTGCCAAGAGGATGTATTTTTTGGTACGACGAACTTGGTTTCTGATGTAGTTTTGCCACATCAGCAGCAATCCATAGAAAAACAAAAAAACCGGAAAAACCCATCCGATTTTAATAAAGAACCACCATATAAAAGCTGGAAGACTGTCTGTTGGGATTGCTGATAAATCAATATAAAATTCCATACAAAAAGTAGGTGGTTGATGTTAACTCCTTTCGCTGGAGATACTAGTATTGTACAGGCTTATTACGCCAAAGTAAACGTACCGTTAGGCAATCGTTTGATCTTATCACGGTTATTAAGTGCGAGTAGGATTGTGCTCTTACGAACAATTCGTTGATCTAGTACGCGCTTGATAATCTCTTCTTTTGACAGAGGTTCTGAAGCTTCTTCTAGAACGGCTGTGACAACATCAATAACCGTACCCTCGGTATATCCCCATTCTTTAAGGGCATAGATTCCTCGGCCAACCAGAATATAGCGCTTATCTAAAATAAGTTCATTATGAATAGTAGCAGGGTATGCAACTTTACTGTCAAAGCTTGATTGGTTAATTAGCTCTGCAATCTCGGTAAAGTGTAGCGGTTTCCCAGCTTTTCTAAGTGTAAGATACACTTTATCACCCATGCGCTTAGGTGTTACGGTAGTCCACTTAGTAAGACCCCATTCATCCAGGATGTTTCGTTCAATTTTTTTACTAATGGTAAGGAAAGAAGATAGTACTCGGTCTGTATCTGTTTCTTCTTGTGATAATTCTGCAATACGAAGAATCTCATCTTTCTTATTTTGGAAAAACTCACGCGCTTTGAAAAGCTCAAGGAGGTCATTGAGTTTATTAAGCTGATTCACATCCTTAATCAAGGTTTCAACCTCTTTAAGGGTGTCCTTAAGGGTATCAACATTAAACTCTGGAAGTCTCCATCCACTTAGTACATGAGAATCAAGTTTTACTCGTTCTAATTTTGAGTCAAGAAGATTATTTAGGATAAATAGAACAGCCTGCTTATGCATCTCAGTCTTGTCGGTGTAGGTAAGTAGCTCTTCGAGAAGGTGATTTTCTTCCATTACACCACCATGGCTTTCAAGTAAGCGCATGACATTGTGCTCAGCTGTTTTGAGCTCATCTAAAAAGCTATCAAGATTTTTAAGCTTCTTGATAGTATTAACTTCAATCTGTCGAATTCGTTCTCGGGTAATATTGTAGTGCTGCCCGATCTTTTCAAGTGTTTCTTTCTCACTTCCCTGGAGTCCAAAGCGACGATTTAAAATATCTCGCTCTTTTGAAGAAAGGTTTTGAAATAAAGTGGCAATAACTTCAACTGGATTGAAGTTTGTGGCCTCTTCCATATGCTTACTAGTGATAAGCTTGTCTAAAATTGAATTTTGGTCAGTCATATTCTGTGCTCAGTAGCTAAAATATTAGCTTAAATAAGCAAATATTTAGCGAATCAAAGAGTATAGTTGTTAGTAATGATTAAAATATAGCATAAAAAAGCCAACAAGTCAAGATTTTAGTATAATATAAAAACACCCCCAATGGAGAACAGGGGGCGTTGTAGTATTGTGAATAGTGTTTATTTAGCAGCTTTCTTATGCCATGTAACCAGAAGCGGACTAGCCAAAAAGATTGATGAATACGTACCAATACCGATACCAATAATCAATGCGAGTACAAAGTCACGGATAGTTGAACCACCAAATAGGAGAATTGCAAAAAGCACTAGTAAGGTTGTGACAGACGAGTTAATTGACCGTGTGAGTGTCTGATTTACACTATCTTGGACAATATCCTCAAAGTCATCGCCAACTCTTTTGATAAGGTTTTCTCGAGTACGGTCAAATACAACAATTGTATCATTTACAGAGTATCCTAGAATCGTAAGAAGTGCGGCTACAAACGGTGCATTGATTTCAATCCCGTATAAGTAACCTAGAACGCTAAATACGCCCAGAGTAATCAGTACGTCATGAAATAGTGCAATAACAGCAATGCATCCGTATTTCCAAGAGGCTACAGGCTTTGACACTTTTCTAAACGCCCAGGCGATATAAAGGATGATTGCCACAAGGACAATACCCATTGCCCAGATAGTCTTGTCACGAAGCTCGTTACCGATTGATGGGCCAATAGATTCAAAACGTTGTTCGGTTAGTGTATTTGTCTCAGTGGCAAAGTCTTGTTCTAGCTGCATCAAGACTTGCTGATGCATTGACTCATCAATGTCATTGAATTTGATAACCATGCCAGATTCGCCAGCAGGTTGGGCAGTGATGGTGCCAAGATCAAATTCATTTAGACTGTCAGTTACTTGATTTGCAGTTGGCACAGTCTCAGAGAAGTTCAGCTCAAGTAAACTACCACCAGTAAAATCAATACCAAACCGTAAGCCCCATCCAAGTAGGAGTCCAACAGAAGCAACCACTAGTAGGCTTGAAATAGTAAACCAAAGTTTTCGTTGTTTGATGATAGGAAGCATATTTCAGTTATTTCTTAACGCAGTAGAGCCATTTATTAGTGAGGGGCGTGAGACGAATTAAGGCCTGCATGATTGATTTGGTGATAATCATCGCAGTGAACATAGAGATCAAGATTCCGATAAACAGGGTAATTGCAAATCCCCGTACAATACTTGTGGTAAATCCAATCAGGATAAGACAGGTGAGTAATGTAGAAATATTTCCATCTTTAATTGAAGGCCACGCTCGTTTAAATCCTTCTTTGATTGCAACATGCAGGTTTTTGCCAGCATTAAGTTCTTCTTTGATACGTTCAAATATTAGTACATTTGCATCAACAGCCATACCAAGTGAAAGAATGAATCCCGCAGCACCTGATAGAGTTAATGTGACATTGATAAGCTTAAATAGAGCTAAGACAAGAAGACTGTAGATGATAAGGGAAACAACTGACACCACTCCAGGTAGGCGGT
>CAYXZR010000035.1:0-7195 GCA_964470025.1 uncultured Gammaproteobacteria bacterium
GGGATGAACAAAGCGCTGATAGTGATACTCGTAGATGGCTTAATGAAGGAAGGAATGACAAAGGAGAGCCATGGGTTGTAATGGTAGATGAGGTATTGTCAATTACTAATGGCGACTCATATAGTGGTTTGATGGATGGTAATAATACAACTGTCAATGATCACGCACGACATAGGGCATTGTGGCCATCGTTACTTTCAGGTGCAGGCGGAATTGAATGGTATTGGGGCACTAATAGGGATCAGAAAGATGTGAATTGGCATAACTATTCTCAGATGTGGACATATACCCGTGTTGCGCTTGAGGTATTTAAGAAGGTGCCGTACTGGGAGATGAGCATAGTTGATATTCCTTGGTGGGATGGTGACAATCATAATGAAATCACTTGGGCGAATAATGATTTTGTTATGGCAAAACGTGGTGAGTATTACTTAGTGTATAAAGAAAATGGGCAAGATGACTCACGTATTAATTTACCAGCAGGTGAGTGGCAAGTCTTTTGGATAAATGCACGAACTGGCGATTACCAGGCAGAGAGAGTTGTACAAGGTGGCGAAGGTGTTTCCATGGGGCCAGGGCCAGATAATGATGATTGGGTGATATTAATTCAGAAAAAAGCTCCAGGACCAAGTGATGATGAAGATCCAGGTCCAACAGTAAATAGTGATAGCTGTTTTCACTTTGGTGTGATGCTTGATGCGCAGAGTTTATTTAATGCTAATTACAAAGGCCAGTGGTATTACGACAAATTTCGACAGGTGATTGCCGATCCGATCAACCACTACAATTTAGCTGTGGCAGAAAATGAAATGAAACCAGAGGCACTTCAGCCAACACAGGGAAATTTTCAGTGGTCTGCACCTGATGGCATGCTGTCATTTGCTCGAGACAATGATATTGCCATGCGCTTCCATACATTTATGTGGAAAAACCAAACTCCAGGCTGGATGACAAGTGGAAGCTCACAAGAGCAGGAGCAGAAATTCAGAAATCACGTACAAACCGCACTCAACCATATCACTACTAATTACCCTGGCACGCTTAAGTATATCGACGTGATTAATGAGATGGTTTCAACTGATTGGAATACAGGGTGGAATTTAGGAAATGATACGGCGTTGAAGGCGTTTCAGATCACAGAAGAGTATGCACCAGATGATGTAAAGCTCTTCTACAATGACTATGACATGTGGTGGAATGGCGGGCACCGACAAAACATCTTAAACTTGCTAAACGGTATCAATGGAGCTGCAGGGTACAGACTTGTAGACGGTGTAGGCTTCCAGCTTCACATGGGTTCAGGTAGTCTAGATAAGTCAGGTGCTGCAGCCATGATCAAACAGTTCACTGATCATGGATTTGAAGTGCAGTTTACAGAGGCAGATAATCGATCAAATGTCGGAAGTTTTATCCCAATTTTAGAAGCATGTTTAGAAAACGAAAAATGTACCGGATTTACCACCTGGGGATTGTCTGATGTGCATACATGGTTGGGCGATGGAAGTTACGCGCTATTATTTGATACTTCTGTAGAACCAAAGCAGCCAATGTATACCATTCGTGACATGCTTGCAAACATTGAGTCACGATATGGTAGAGAGATGTGTAACTATTCAGCGACACAGGCGCGAAAAGATTACTCACTTGGCGCAGAGAGAACAGTGTATATTGAGCCTGCTATGGTGACAGGAAACTGGCAAACAAGTCAGCAAGTCGAGCAGGAAACAGGCCAGCAGCAGACCACTTATTATCTCGCCAATGCAAGCAATCAAAATTGTAGTAGAACAGGTGAATATATTGACGTCCAGTACACCTCAGTCGCATCTGTAGATTCATATGTACATGCAAGCCTTATAGCACAAGGCAACAACGGAGAGAGTGATAGCTTCTGTGTGTCGGTAAATGGCAGTACGCCACAAAGAGTTGATTTAAATGCATCTGGAGATTATTTTGACAACAGTAGTAACAGAGAGTTAAATCGACGTTACTTAGGTCTACTAAAATTTTCTTCTGGAAACAACACGATAAGAATTTATCCTAGAGAGGCAAATGCACACATAGCTGGGATTCATTTTGATCCAGAAGAAGCAACGTTTGCTAAAACAGACGAGTCATTATGTTCTGATAAAAGTAACAGCAATGTATTAGCAGTGCATGTGTCAGCTACTGGAAGTGATGGCAATAGTGGAATACAAGAAAACAGTCCTGTCAGAACACTAAATCGCGCATCACAAGTGATCGCTCAAAATACCAGCAATAACAATTCAATAGACAAAGTATGCTTACTCCTAAAGTCAGGTGATGAGATTGTTGATACGGCATTTAATCGAGAGTATAACTTGTTTGAAGTATACAATGATCAAGGGAACCAGCGTGATGGGAAAAGCGGTAGGGATAAGTATGCATTTATCTGGGATAAGTCAGAGCATCCAAGAGTGAAAGAATTTGTAGCAACCACATACGGAGGTTCTGAGCCAGCAATGCTTGTAGGGCAGGATCAGGACAGGCCACATTCACAGTGTGGTATGCTACTAGTCAATAACGATCAATCAGACACGTCGGCATTTATTTCTAATCTGTGGTTTGATCGTTGGGCAGTTTGCGGACTGTTTGTGTATGAGCACAATAATGTAGAGATTCAAAACAACTACTTTACCCGTATTGGTACTAAGTATTTTGAAGATGTGCTGACCGAAATGGAAGAAGACGAACGAGATATCCCTCTGTATTCCGCAGGACCGCTGTATCCTAAGAATTCTAAAAATGTAAACATTAGATTTAACGTATTAGCCGAGGCACATAATACGTTTGACCACAAAAATTACTACAGCGGACCTGATAAGTTGCACGGACTGTATAATTCACGTCACGAAGAGTCAGTAGTTGAGAATAATGTCTTCTTAAATCTATCAGGTAGCTGGTTAAAATTTCGAAGAGATGAGACAAATAATTTAATTTTTGATAAAAATGTCGCATTAAATACTGGACTTACTCGTGGTACGCTTGATGATTTACAAGATGATGCCAATCGAGGTGATGAAGAGGGTACTCAGCCGGGAGCTATTAGAATCTCTCGAAATAAAGATAACAATGAGGGTTGCCCCTATGACATAGAGTTTTATGACAACATTATCAGTGCTCCATACTGCTGGGATAACAATGATTGCAATGATCAGAATTATGATGAAATTTACTCTCAAACTGGGGGTTGTAGTTTAAAAGACGTTACCTCTATCGGCAGGGGAAATATAGTAAACAAAGAGATGAGTTCATATACTGAGCAGCTTGCGTTACTGCAGTCTAGCTATCGAGATTGGGCTTATGATCAGATACGATTGGTAGAAAATAGGCTTGGTACATCAGAAATTTCACAGAACAGCGAAGTAGGCTTTTTCAGAAATCTCTGGAATAATATCGTAGACTTTTTTACGTTTTAGTTTCTATACAGTATTAGTAATAATTGGTATACTATAATTAATGTTTATTATTCACTATTGAAGTATGTTTGAAGATCAACAAGCTCAACCACAGCAACCTGCAGCTTCTTCTAATCCTCCTTCTGGAGCACAGCCTCCGCAAAATCTACCAACACTTGATTCATCTAATAATCCATCTCAGCTTGATGATATTTTTGCTGATGTTGAAGCTGCGCCTGCTTCTCAGCAGCGACAGCAGATAGCTCAAAGTACTCCACAGGCACCAGTGCAGCCACTTCGAACAAGTCCACCATCTGCTGCCCCTACGCCTCCAGGTAGCATGCCGCCTGTGCCACCTCCACAGCAACCTCGCTCTAGTAAGGGTGGTGGCAAAAAAATTCTAGTCATTATAATTATTGTATTGCTTGGTGGCGGCGCTTTAGCTGCGGCAGGGTATTATGCTTTCACTTTATTCAGCGGTAACCAGCAGACTGCGACAGTAAATACAAATACAACAACAAATACAAATACAGCACCTATTCCACAGCAACCGCCAGTGGTAAATATAAATAGCAATAGCAACACTCAGGGTACAGTGCCAATAAGAAATACAAACATTCAGCCAACTCCAACTGATTCTGATCAAGATGGGCTTACGGATGATCAAGAGCGGTTATATGGCACAGATCCACAAAAAGTCGATACCGATGATGATGGATTAACAGATAGAGATGAAGCTCGAGTATTTAAAACTGATCCAAACAACCCTGATACTGACGCTGATGGCTTTAGTGATGGCGAAGAAGTCAGGAACGGGTATGATCCAAGAGGTGAAGGACGTCTACTAGACTTACCAACACAATAATCAGCTACAATCACAATAATGTTTTTAGGAAAAAACAAAGAAAAGAAGCAAAAAAAGCAATCGGCAGATGCCATGAATACTAATGCGCAGTCAGGTGTAGATGCACAGATAGAAAAAGATATTCATGTAATGCCAGATCGTTTTTATGCAAAGCCAAAAAAGACAAGTAAAGCACTTGTGGTGCTACTTGCTGTTTTAGGTATCTTGATTATTTTTGGTGCAGCTACTGCAGTATACTTTTTATATATCGCACCAAGTCAATCAGTTCCTCAGCAGCCACCGCAGGCTAATACAAACACCAACACGGCTACGAACTCAAATGCAAACGTCAATAATAATGCAAATACAAATACAGACACAAATACCAACTCAGTTAATAGTAATGCAAATACTAATGCAGTTCCTCAGCAGCCACCGCAAGCTAACACCAACACCAACACGGCAACGAACTCAAATACAAACGTCAACAGTAATTCAAACACAAATACGCCGACCAATACTACTACAGCCTCAAATATCAATGTAAGCACACCTACTACCATTACACAGAGAGCGGCTGACACTGACAGCGATGGTCTCTCAGCAGCTGAAGAGGCGCTGTATGGTACCAATCCTTCACAAAATGATTCAGATGGAGATACATTTAGAGATGGTAGCGAGCTAACTAATGGGTATGATCCAGCCGCACCTTCAGCAACATTGCTGGAGAGTGGAGTGTTTCTAGAGTATGAAGCAGCTGCGGGATACAGTATTCAGTATCCAAGTGCATGGCAAGTTGTTCCATCTGGTGAGTCAGTTCGTTTTGTAGCTGCTACCGGGGAGTATATTGAAGTAATTACATACACAAACAGCCAAAATATATCACTTGTAAATTGGTACCAACAAACAGTACAACAGCAAACAGGAATGGTAGTTGACCAGATTAGTATCGATAATAGCATTGTGCTTCGAGCAAGAAACGGCCAAGCGTATTACTTCAATGATGCTAATCAGAACAGAGTAATTGCAGTGCAGTATTATCCAGGTAATTCTGATGTACTTAACTTCACAACAACCTATTCAGCAATGATTCAGACGTTTGATAGTAACTAATCGAAATGCCAACCCTAGAGTATAATAATGCAGTAGATGCTCCAGTCGCTGAAGAGCTATTTCAGAGATGGCTAAGTAAGATCACAAGCACAATCACAGACCTTGGTGAGAAATCAGTTTCACTGGCGCTGGTTGACCAAGAGACTATCAAAAGTGCTAATCTGCAGTATAGAGGAAAGGATGCAGTTACTGATGTATTGAGTTTTGCCGAGCAGGAGACAGAAGAGATGGTAAATAGCCAGACATTTGGTGAAATACTTATTTGTTATGATAAGGCAGTCCAGCAAGCAGAAGAGTTTGGTGTATCAGTAGAGCAAGAACTAGAGCTTTTGTTTGTTCATGGCTTTCTTCACTTAATAGGGCATACGCATGAAGAGACCAAAGATACAGAAGCAATGAAGGCACTAGAAAATGAAATTTTATCCGCACATCACTCAAGATTATAGATTGTGAAAAACACAAATTTGTGGTATGGTGTATGCATCGATTTTATAGATTTTAACAGGGGGTAGTAACTAATTTATGACTGCGCAACAAGAACCTCAATTGATCGCTGGTCTTGATGTTGGCTCAAGTGCCATCCGTATTGCTATTGGCCAAGTTGGCCAGGCACAAAGTGAGGCGCTGCATATTATTGGTATAGCAGAAGTCCCTGCAACAGGTATTAGTAAAGGTGTGATCTCAAGTATTGAAGATGCAGTATCTTCAATTTCTAGTTGTTTAGAAAAAGCCGAACGTATGGTGGGAGTAGGGGTTACCTCAGTTTGGCTTGGTATTTCAGGTAGTCATATCATGTCTCAAGAGAGTAAAGGTGTGATTGCCGTTGCTCGATCAGACGGTGAGATTACAGAAGACGACATTGAGCGATCAATCGAAGCTGCACGTACAGTGGCAACTCCACCAAACTATGAGATTTTGCACGTTATCCCTAAAAGTTTTTCAGTTGATGGTCAACTTGGTATCAAAGATCCAATTGGCATGACTGGAGTACGAGTAGAAGTAGATACCCAGATTATTCAAGGATTAAGTTCTCAAATCAAAAACTTAACCAAGGCTGTGTATCGAGCCCGAGTTGATATTAATGACTTAGTGTTATCAATTCTTGCCACAGCTGAGTCAGTGTTATCACCACGACAAAAAGATCTTGGCGTCGTAGTGCTCAATATGGGGGCTGCAACAACTACCATGGTAGTATTTGAAGAGGGTGAAATTCTACATACGGCGGTGATTCCTATTGGCTCTGATCATATTACTTCTGATATTGCTATTGGGTTACGTACTTCAATTGACGCTGCCGAGAGAATTAAGCTTGAAGAAGGTGCAGCATTGGCAGCAGATATTAATAAAAGAGATGAAATTGATATTGGTGGCCTTGAGGGCGGCGAAAGCAACTACATTTCCAAAAAATATATTGCAGAGATTATCGAAGCCCGAGTCGAAGAAATCTTTGAAAAGGTTGATTATGAGTTGAAAAAGGTAGATCGATCTGGTAAACTCCCTGCAGGCGTAGTACTTACAGGTGGCGGAGCGCAGCTCCCTGAGCTAGTTCCTTCAGCAAAGAAGTATCTCCGACTTCCAGCGCGGCTTGGAAATGCACAGAACATCTCTACGGCAATAGATAAAGCATTGGATCCAGCTTTTACAACAGCGATTGGCTTAGTTCAGTGGGGAATGCATATGCAGTCACATCAGAAGCCATCACGTTTTAATTTTAATGGGAAAATGCCTGATTTTGGTAAACTTGGTGGTTCGATTAAAAAAATATTTAACAGATTTATCCCATAATTGAGTGCTAAGAATGTAGAATACTATTGTTCTCCAT
>CAYXZR010000036.1:0-7041 GCA_964470025.1 uncultured Gammaproteobacteria bacterium
GTATGTTAGAATAGTGTCTATATTATACAACAATTGATTACGTTCGCCGAGCCCATCAAGAGCTCCACACTTAATCATTGCTTCAATTGATTTTTTATTTAAATCTTTAGTCTTAACCCTAGTTAATAGATCTTCCAACGTTTCAAATCTACCATTATCTTTTCTCTCTTTAATTAACTCCTTAATAATATTATTACCCAAATTTTTTACTGCTTGTAAGCCGAATCTAATTTTATTACTCTGCTTATCCTTCTTTACTTCCAATGAATCATAGACAACGGTAAAAGTAGAAAAGCTTTCGTTAACATCAGGAGGTAAAACTTCTAAATTCATATGTCGACATGCATCGACCTCAATTGCAATTCGGTCAATATTTCCATGATCCGCTGTTAACAATGAAGCCATGAATTCAGCGGGATAATGTGCTTTAAGATATGCAGTCTGATATGCAATCATTGCGTAACATGCGGCATGAGATCGGTTAAAACCATAGCGAGCAAACGGTGGGAATAATTCCCAAATTGCTTCAGCAGTTTTTTGATCAATACCATTATTAACCATGCCATCGATCAACTTAATTCGCTGCTCATCAAGAAGCTCCTGAATCTTTTTACCGATAGCTTTTCGCAAAATATCACCTTCGGCCATAGTAAAACCCGCCAAATCACGGGCAATTTGCATCATTTGCTCCTGATACACTCCAATTCCGTATGTATTCTGCAGAATTGGCTTTAGTTTTGGATGAAGATAGGTGATTTCCTTTGTCCCATGCTTTCCTGCAATATAATCAGGGATCAATTCCATTGGACCTGGTCGATATAGCGCACACATAGCAATAATATCTTCAAGTTCTGTTGGCTTAAGCAATTTAAGATATCGCTTCATCCCTGCACTTTCCAACTGGAACACACCGGTTGTATCAGCTCGCTGAAAAAGCTCAAATGTTTTCTGATCATCAAGTGGTAATGTATCGATATCAATATCAATACCTCTCGCCTTCTTTAAAATATCTAAAGTATTTTCAATAATAGTTAGGTTCTTCAAACCTAAAAAGTCAATTTTCAACAAGCCAATCTCCTCGATCATCTTTCCATCAAACTGAGTAACAATATCTTCTTCATTCTGTGTAGAGCGCTGCAGTGGCAGATATTCAGTTAGTGGTTTAGGCGCAACTACCACACCACACGCATGTGTTGATGCATGTCGAGCACAACCTTCAAGACGCTTCGCAATTTCAATAAGTCGCTTACCATCCGGCTCTTTCATTATCTCTTGAAGCTCAGGAATAGTCTCCAGTGCTTGATCAAGGGAGGTAAACATTGGAATCATTTTTGAAACCTTATCACAATAAGCATATGGTAGACCAAGAACTCTCCCAGTATCACGAATAGCAGCTCGTGCGGCCATAGTACCGAAAGTAATAATTTGAGCGACATGATCATGACCATATTTATCAGCAACATACTTAATCACCTCATCTCGACGCGTATCAGCAAAATCAGTATCAATATCAGGCATTGAAATACGATCTGGATTTAAAAATCGCTCAAAAATCAAATTATATTCAATTGGATCAATGTTAGTAATACCAATTAAGTACGAAACCAAGCTTCCAGCAGCTGATCCACGTCCAGGCCCTACAACAATCTTGTTTGCTTTTGCCCAGTTAATAAAATCTGCCGTAATCAAAAAGTATGAAGCAAACCCTGTTTTAATAATCACACCAAGTTCGTACTCTAAACGCTCTTTAATCTCATCTGAAACATCTTTAGTACCGTAACGCTTAACTAAGCCTTTCTCGCACCACTCTCTCAAGAATGTATCAGGTGTATGCTTATCTGGCACCTCAAAGTAAGGTAGCACCGGCTCACCTACTTTCAAATCCAAATCACACTTATCTGCAATTTCTAAACTTGCCTCAAGCACTTCGGGATTATCCTTCCAGTCTTCCGCAACTTTTTCTGCACTTACAAAAGAAAAGTCTTCTTCAATCATTGAAAGCCGATCAGTATCAGACATAGTCTTTTTTGTCTGAATACACACAAGCGCATCCTGAGCAATATTGTCATCCTCATTAAGATAGTGAGAATCAACAGTTGCCACAGTTGGTATCTCAAGATGGGATGCCAGTTTTAGAACCTGATCATTAACTATTTTTTGTTCGGGAATATGAGCATGATGCTGTACTTCTAAATAAAAATTTTCTTTACCTAAAATTTCCTGATACTGCCTAACTGCCTCAAGCGCCCCATCATCATTTTTATTTAAAAAATTCTGAGCCAACTCCCCCGCCAAACATGCACTCAAACCAATTAACCCTTCAGAATGCTTACGCAAAAGATCATGGTCAATTCGAGGTTTGTAATAAAAACCATCTAAGTGAGCATATGAAGTAAGCTTCACTAAATTTCTGTACCCAATTTCATTTTGAGCCAATAACACAAAATGATACGGTCGAGTATCTATACCTGAGCGCTTATTAGTGTGGCCATTGCGTGCAATGTATGCTTCAACACCCACAATAGGTTTTATTCCCGCCTTTTTTGCTTTTAAGTAAAACTCCATCGAGCCATACATGACTCCATGGTCGGTAAGCGCAACCGCAGGCATATCAAGCGACTGCGCCTTAGTAATTAATTCACTAACTTTTGATAATCCATCCAGCAAAGAAAAATGCGAATGGACATGAAGATGGACAAACTTTGGTGGCATATACATTCTTATTTAGGAAACCGGAGCAAATCACTGGCTCCCTAGGAGAGAAACTCCTGTACTTAATAACTGACGAAGAACTAAATTACTTTTTCGTTTTGGTCTTTTTACGCTTCGAAGCTGTGGTAGTGGTACTTTTTTTTGCACGACTTGTAGTTTTCTTTTTCTGCTTATCTACAAAATGTGTAACCAAACGGATAGCGGAATCAGCAAGCAATCCCATATGATTGGCACCGTGATCCATCTTCTCTCGAATAAGTGTTAAAATTTTATCCACGGTATCAAGCTTATCTTTCACACTTCCCATGATGCTATTCATATTTCGCAACATGGAAATGACTTGAAAAAATAAAGCACAAAGAAAAACAGTAAACCCTGCAACGCTAATTGCAAGAATAACATTTAACAAATCTTTTGATGTTTCTAACATCTCCCCCTCCTTTCAAAAATTATAACTAACGAACAGTTGCGCCACACTTTTTCTCAAGCAACGAAACTGTTTTCTTTATTATAGCATCAACTTCTTCAGATGTTAATGTTTTTTCATCAGAACGAATTTCCATGCGAAATGCAACGCTTTTCTTAGACTTTGTCTTTAATTCATCATCTTCAAAAACATTCAAAAATAAAACTTCTTGCACAAGCTTATCAGATGAACTAACCACCTGTTCAATCTCACTCCAAGGAGTATCCATATCAACCAGCACTGACAAATCTCGCTCAACACTTGGATACTCAGAAATCTGATCAAAGGAACTTACACTTGAGCAATATGGAATCAACGCTTTAATTTCAAAATCAAATAAAGCTACTGATTGATCAATATCAAAACTACGTCGCGTCTCCGCTGATAAAACTCCAACATACCCAACCTCTTTACCATCAATAACAATACTCAAAACTTGTTGATCTTGCCAATATGCAAAAGGTTTCTTAGGAGTTTCAAAAGCATAGCCGCTCACACCAAGTTTTTTTAACAAAAACTCAACAGCGCCTTTGGCCTCATGAAATGCATCATTTCCAGTCGCGACACCCGTAAGAAGTGGGATTTCTTCTGGTAAATCTTTTGCCTTAATAAGTCTATAAGCATTACTCAATTCAAATAATAATTGATTTGAAAACCTGTGCTGATTTTCTGCAATTGTCTCGAGAATCTGCGGCACTAACGAAGTGCGCATTCTGGTCATTTCTTCATTCAGAGGATTGCTAATTATAACTTCCGCACCAGAAAATAAATCCAATTTCTTCTGCAATCCTTCAGAAACCATCGAATAATGAAATAGTTCTGAAAAACCTATTCCTGCGAGTGTAAATTTAATCTTTTCTTCCCAGTGCAAAATTGGATCACGTTCAATAACTGGAATTACTCCAGTAGGTAAACTCATAGGTAAATTATGATATCCGTACAATCGAGCAACCTCTTCCAGGATGTCATGAGATTCAATTAAATCATTACTACGCCACCAAGGAATATTCAATCTTAAAACTCCCTCATCATCCGAGTCGATTTCAATACCTAGCCCAGCAAGAATCGCCTCAAGTTCATTGTGTGATAAATCAATACCCAAATGTCGCGACACTAACCCTGAGTCAAACAGTATAGTAGTTGCTTCATATTCATATGGATTGGCGTCTAATATTTCTGATCCAAGCTTAGCCGCAGTAAGCATCTGTGCCAACTCTACAGCTCGAACTAATGCATACGTGGTTGCAGCAGAGTGCAGCCCCTTCTCAAATAATGAAGATGACTCAGAGTGTAAGTGTAGTCGACGTGCAGTTCTGCGAACTGAAAGTGGATTAAATGTTGCTGCTTCAAATACAACTGCCGTAGTTTCACTAGTCACTCCGGTTTCAAGACCACCCATAACACCCGCAATCGCCACTACGCCTTCTGCGTCTGCAATGACTGTATCATCTTTAGTAAGCTCATACGTTTCACCATCAAGCGCCACCATCTTCTCACCCTTCTTTGCCTTCCGCGCAGTAAGTGCTGCTCCTTTGATCTTATTATAATCAAATGCATGCATGGGCTGACCATACTCGAGTAAAACGTAATTGGTAATATCAACAATATTATTAATAGGCTTCATGCCAGCTGCAAGTAACCTAAGCTGCATCCATAACGGTGAAGGTTCAACAACAATATTTTCAACTACAATGGCCTCATACCGCTTACATCCATCCACATCATCAATATTCACCGAAAGTGAATAGTCGTGATCAATAGTTCCTTCAATTTTAGACTCGGGGATATGAGAAGTAACACCAAATACAGCTGCTGCCTCCCGAGCCAAACCAAGCACAGACATTGCATCAGGACGATTGGTAGTAATTTCTATATCAAAAACAACATCACCAAACTCTACCAACTTCTCAAGCGGCACTCCAATTTCAGTTGTAGCAGGTAAAAGTAAAATTCCAGCATGGTCGCCACCAAATCCTAATTCATCAGCCCCGCAGAGCATACCGTCACTTTCAACACCACGGATTTTTGCTTTCTTTAAAGTAAACGTCTCTGTGACATCAGTTGCATCAACAACCACTGACCCTTCACTTGCTAGAGCAGCAACAAGCCCAACGTTTACATTTGGTGCTCCACAAACCACTACTCGCTCTTCCTTGCCCGTATCAACCGTTACCAATTTTAATCGATCTGCGTTAGGATGCTGATCAATTTTAACAATCTTTGCGGTAATAACTTTACTGAAACGCTGAACAAAAGCATCAGTCCGCTCGACTGACATACTATGCAAAGAAAACTCTTTAGCAAATTCCTTCGCATCATGGTGTAGAGAAACTTTTTCTTTAATCCAGTTGTAAAAAAATTGTCGATTCATACTAAAACTGTTTTAAAAATCTCAAATCATTTTGATATAACATGCGAATATCAGGAATACTCAAACCAGCCTTCATCATATACGTGCGCTCAACACCCCAACCAAATGCAAATCCAGAATATTTCTCAGGATCAAGGCCACCTGCTTTTAAAACATTTGGATGAATCATTCCACCGCCACCAAGCTCAAGCCAACCTTCTTTACACATTTTACATTTCTTATCTTCAATTTTCCCAGTGCCGTTACACACACCACAAGACACATCAAGCTCTACTGATGGTTCGGTAAACTGAAAATGAAACGGACGCACACGAATCTTTCGCTCTGGTCCAAAAAATTGTTTTACAAAATAATCCCAAACTCCAAACAAAGTACCCGCGGTAACATTCTCATCAATCAATAAACCTTCAAACTGATGAAACATCGGGGAATGAGATGCGTCTGATTGTCGTCGATAGCATTTAGAAATATTAATCATACGGATTGGCGGCTTACGCTCTTGCATCTCTCGTACCTGCCCACTTGATGTATGCGGTGTAAGTACTCGTTGACCAAGCTTACTTACCGGCTCACGATCAATAAAAAAGGTTTCCCATTCATCTCGAGCTGGATGATCAGGCGGCATATTAAGAGATTCAAAAGCATACCAATCCCATTCAACTTCCGGATATCGCACTCGATAAAATCCAATACGATCAAAAATTTCAGTAATCTCCGAAATTGCTTTTGTTACAATATGCAAACTTCCATCCTGAAACTTTTTTCCAGGCAATGTGACATCAATCTCATCAACGGAGCCTGATTCAAGTTCTATTCTCTTTTGTGCAATTGCATGTTCAATGTGTTGTTTTAACTTCTGTGCTGCAGGACCAACTTCTCGACGCTCTTCAGCACTTAAATCTTTAAGTGATTTCAAAACATCGTTGAGCTTTCCTGATTTACGTCCAAGAAAATTTTTCTCTAACTCAGTTAAGGCATCAAGTGAAGTAATCTGTTGCAACTGTGAGTCAAATTCTTTTTGCAATTGTGAAATGAGTGATGTACTCATAATAAAATAATTTAAATAGAAGGTATTTTTGGTTTTTGTGACATGAAGAAAAATTCTACAACCGTAGCTGCCACCACCAAAAGTATTGTATTAATAATAGAACCATGACCGCTACCCTGTAGCACCCCCCAAGCAATTACCATGAAACTCAATACAGCTGCTTGACGAAGTGACACAGTCACACGCTCAACCGGTAGTCGTTTTCGAACAAAATGTCGTCGAATAAAATTTCCCAACAAAAAAAGCGTACCATAGAGAGCAAAAAAGAAGCTGAGGTAAAAAAGAAAAAATCCTAAAAACCCTGCCGCTTCTGGATCAACGTTTGATAGCACCATAAGCCAACTAATCCAAGAAAGTACGGTACCAACAATAATGAATAATGAAAATGCACCAAATCCCATAGTAGCTTGAGTATAGCTCAATAAACGCTATTTTTCAAGTTAT
>CAYXZR010000037.1:0-5681 GCA_964470025.1 uncultured Gammaproteobacteria bacterium
GTACCCCTTCAAAAGTACCCTGATACGTATACTGACTAGTACCACCCTTACTTTCTAAGTTAAACTCGATTTCATCATCAGTACCGTGCAATATCATATCTTGGACATTCTTTGGCAAACGCTTCCACGGTGTCCACAAGTCAAATTGATAGTGCTCAGCCATATTCTGCAACTGAGAGGCATGCCAGCCATGAGTTGACCATGGCTTGATCGCACCTTCTGCAATTGATAAGTCAACATTAGGAATAACCAAGTCTGGATCAAACTCCTGGGAAATACCAAGTCCATGACACTCTTCACACGCACCAAATGGTGAATTAAACGAAAACGATCGTGGTTGAAATTCGTCAAACGATAGTCCACACTCCGCACACGCATTATGCTGTGAAAACAAGCGCTCTTTATCTCCAAGCAGTGCCAAGACCAACCCTTTTGCCTCTCGCGCCGCGGTTTCAATCGCGTCATACAGACGAGATTTAACAGATTTTTTTATAACCAAGCGATCAATAACAATCTCAATATCATGCTTTTGCTGCTTGTTAAGCTTTATAGATTCCCAATCTGACAAACTATACGTTTCACCGTCAACACGCACTCGAGTAAACCCTTCTTTCTGCAAATCCTGAAACAACTGCTGATACGTTCCTTTTTTTGCACGAACAACTGGTGAAAGTATCTGCACTTTAGTGCCATCTTTTTCTTTGAGTAATAGATTCGTAATCGTATCAACTGACTGAGGAGTGATCTGCTTACCACACTCCGGACAATGAGGAATACCAACTCGCGCATACAAAAGCCGTAGGTAATCTGAAATTTCAGTAATTGTGCCGACGGTTGAACGAGGGTTTTTAGACACAGACTTCTGCTCGATAGAAATAGCCGGCGACAAACCAGAAATATGCTCAACATCTGGCTTATTCATCAAGCCTAAAAACTGTCGCGCATATGCTGACAGCGACTCGACATATCGACGCTGACCTTCAGCATACAATGTATCAAAAGCCAGCGATGATTTACCTGAGCCAGATAACCCAGTAATCACCGTGAGTTTATCGATTGGAATATCCACATCAATCCCTTTTAGATTATGCTCTTTTGCTCCACGGATAGTAATACACTGCTTAGAGCTTCGCGAAGTAGTCGAAGATGTTTGTTTTTTTGTCGTATTTTTTTTTGGCGCCATGTTGAAAGTAAGTAATTATGCTATAGACTTATTTAAGGCTAGCTTAAACATGTCATAACAGCCAAGCTAGCATACCTAGCTCGGCAAGTCTCAACCAAATTTCTTATTGTGTAATGTAAGTATAGCAGATAAAAAGTTATCCACAAATAGGCAATTATCTCAAAAATATTAATAATAGCTAAATTTAAACAAAAAAGTAGATATTTTGATAAAAATAGTTGACAATATATAATAAATATGTTATGGTAAATAATCAGTACTGCTACGATACCATCTCCGTAAGGTATACTTTCATAAACGGGGAAAGCAGTACTCACCAAGCACATTAACAAAATATTCCACCGACCATTCCACAAGGAGCAAAACATGATGACACAGGAAGTAGATAAAGTTGAGATCGTTGAAGATCTCGAAGATGAAAACCATCCTGGAAGAAAATCTGGGATTCTACGCACCGAAAAAGTGGCTCAGCAGCCCCCGCCAAAAAAACCAGGCTTCTTCGAAAGATTACTTGGCAAAAAGAAGGCACAACCAACAACATCACCGATCACTAACGAAGACCTCGATGATACGTGGAAAAACCTGTGGCCAGACGAAGAAGATGATGATAAAAAAACATAACCACCAACTCCTTTCACCGCTCTTTCCCGCCTCTCGAAGCCCATAAAAGCTTTGAGAGGTTTTTTTATTGTTTAAGTTTACGTAATTGCTTTTTAAGTGATTCAATTTTATCTCGCAGATTAATAGCTTTTTCAAACTCAAGCTGTTCGGCAGCGAGCTGCATCTGCCCTTCAAGATCAATAAGTACTGTATCAATATCTAACTCCTTACCATACTCCCCTGGTTCAATCTGGACTTGCTCATCTGCAAGTGACTTAATAATTGTCTTTGGAGTAATATTATGCTTTTTATTGTAAGCCACCTGTTTTTTTCGACGACGATCAGTCTCTTTAATTGCTTCTTTAATTGATCGTGTCATCACATCAGCATACATAATTACTTTTGACTCAGCATTTCGCGCTGCACGACCAATAGTTTGAATCAAGCTCCGTGCGTTTCTCAAAAAACCTTCTTTATCAGCATCAAGAATCGCCACAAGCGCTACCTCTGGAATATCTAGCCCCTCACGAAGCAAGTTAACACCAATTAATACATCAAACTTACCAAGTCGCAACTCGTTTATAATTTTTGTACGCTCAAGCGTCTCGATGTCAGAGTGAAGATATTTCACCTTTATATCATTATCTAAAAAATACACTGTCAAGTCTTCTGCCATGCGCTTAGTTAGTGTGGTAACTAACGTTCGATATCCTTTATTTCTCACCGTTCGAACCTCTTCAATCAAGTCATCAACTTGCCCTTTAATTGGTTTAATCTCAATTGGCGGGTCAATCAATCCAGTTGGTCGAATAATCTGCTCAACCACCTGCCCACTCTTTCCTAATTCATACTCAGCAGGCGTAGCTGATACATAAATTGTATTTCGTAAATATTTCTCAAATTCATCAAACTTCAGCGGACGATTGTCTGCTGCTGATGGTAGTCGAAATCCATAATCAATCAAATTCTGCTTTCGAGCCCGATCACCTTCATACATACCTCGAACTTGTGGCATGGTAACGTGAGACTCATCAACCACAAGTAGCCAATCCTTCTTAGTAGAGTAATCAAAAAAATCAAGCAACGTAAATGGTGCCGAACCAGCAGTACGATGTTCAAAGTGACGAGAATAATTCTCAATCCCCTTACAATACCCGAGCTGCTCTATCATCTCTAGGTCATAATTTGTTCGCTGCTTAAGTCGGTGCGCCTCAAGTGGCTCAAGCTGTGGCAAGCGCCACTCTAGCTCTTCGCGAATACTCTGGATAGCACCTGGTATGCGCTCGGCCGGCACAACAAACGGACGTGCCGGATACAGCGCAACTTCATCTCGAGTCAGTATGGTAGTCATTGAGGTAGGATGTACTTCAGAAATAGAGTCAATTTCATCACCAAAAAACTCAATTCGCACGACGTTCGAATTTGCAAACCCCTGCATAATATCAACCGTATCTCCACGAACTCGAAAGCGACCAGGCGCTAGCTCAGTGTCATTACGCTCGTACTGCACATCAACTAACCGTCGAATCAAATCTTGACGCTTCCAACTATCTCCCTTTTTTACCACAAAACTTCCACCTTCAAAATCCTCAGCCTGCCCAAAACCATAAATACATGAAACTGAGCTAACCACAATCACATCATCTCTATGTAGCAATGAAGTAGCTGCCTCAAGACGAAGTTGCTCAATCTGCTCATTAACAGAAGTATCTTTTTCAATAAATGTATCAGTCTGCGGCAAGTAACTCTCCGGCTGATAGTAATCATAGTAAGAAACAAAGTAGCACACTTTGTTATTTGGAAAAAAAGTCTGAAACTCCTGATACAGCTGTGCGGCCAGTGTTTTGTTGTGTGAAAGTATCAGCGTGGGTTTTTGTATCTGCTGAATCACATTAGCAACCGTAAATGTCTTACCCGAGCCAGTCACACCAAGCAATGCCTGCTCAGAAAACGTACCATGACCAGAAACCAGACGCTTAATTGCCTCTGGTTGATCTCCGCGTGGTTCAAATGGATTTTGTAAATCAAATTTCATATCTAAGGTGAAACATCTTGTAACAACTCTTGAATTTTTTGCTCAGTAATATCATACGCTCCCTCACCTATTCGCTTATAAACCACCATTCCATTAACATCAATCAAGTACTTTGTTGGCCAATAACGAGTACCCCAAGCTCTCCATGTTGCATACTCATTATCTAGAGCCACTGGGTATTCTATGCCATACTCTTCAATTGCAGCTGCAACATTATCTGGATCTTTTTCAAAACGAAATTCCGGAGTATGTACACCAAGAATAACCAACCCCTGATCACGATACTTCTTATCCCACTCCACTAGATATGGCAGTGTTCGCTGACAATTAATGCATCCAAACGTCCAAAATTCAAGTAACACAACCTTACCCTTAAGCTCCTCAAGAGTCAACGGCTCCGTATTAAACCACTGTGTAATTCCCTCTAGTTCTATTGCTTGTTTATTCATAGTATCAGTAAATGAGCCTTTTAAAACACTCCCAATCTCAGAAAAAGGATTATGCGCATAAATTAACATATACGCCACTGTTACCACTGCCACTATCATAATAATAGGTAGCCAGATACGAACAAATTGTTTCTTCAGCTCCTTCATTACCTATTCTGCTAAAATATATACTAATTTCTCAGCAAACGCCTTTGAAGACTCTGCATCGCGGGCAGTAAGTAGTAATCCATTAACTTCAACCGGCATGCCAGTATAAAAAGCGCCGCGCTCTTTAAGCATTTGCTCTTGTTTGTGATATGATGTCACCTCTTTACCCATAAGCAGCCCGGCATTTGCCAACACCCCTACACCTGATGCAAGTGCTCCGATAATTTTACCAGCTCGATGAAATTGCTGTAGTAAATCAATGATAAATTCATCGTCAAAATACACCTCTGAACCATGTCCACCCACAACAACTACTGCATCAAAGGTAGTAACTTTAATATCTGAAAGTAACATATCAGGAGTCACCCTTCCACCAAGAGATCCAATAGCCTCCTCTTTAGTAGCACTAGCAATAGACACTTTACAGCCTTCTTTTTCTAGCACTTCTCGGGTGATAAAAAGCTCTTCATCTCTAAATCCGTCCTGAGCAATAATAAATATAATTTTTTTCTTCATATACTATAAGTATAGCAAATTTAGGCTCAAACAAAAAAGGCCGCTTTCGCGACCTTATTTTTTTGCTTATTAACGAGTGACACTTACCGTTTCACCTCTCTCCGCCTCACATGCACCAATAGTAACGCGGCCATTTCCTGATTTTACAATGTAGTATTTAGTAGAACTTGCAGCTGCCCAGCCCTCAGATACACCAAGTGGATCTATAGGAATACTTGCAATATATGTATCAACTAATGCAGGTGATAAATCAATAAATCCGGCAGCAGTACTCGTCGCTGTACAGGTGCTACCAGTTCCGGTTCCAGTTCCAATCATATATGCAGCAGTATCCCAAGGATCACCAGAGTTATCAGTAGTTGTTGGAGCGCTACCACGGTTATCAACCACATACTTCAAGTAGCCATTCAAAACAGCATTAGTTGATCCCCAGCGATCAGCATTTCTAGCCTCAGCAAGTCTACGCGCTGGATCAATAGCAACAAAAACAATTGCCGCTAGAATTGCAATAATAGCAATAATAATCAATAGCTCAATAAGTGTAAAACCCTTTTGCTTATTTCGTTTTAAAAAAGT
This sequence comes from uncultured Gammaproteobacteria bacterium, assembly GCA_964470025.1. Classification (GTDB taxonomy): domain Bacteria; phylum Patescibacteriota; class Patescibacteriia; order Buchananbacterales; family UBA6539; genus CAYXZR01. Next base: position 5,507 of record CAYXZR010000037.1, read on the forward strand.
ATTCATAAACGTGTGTAAAAATTAATTTCCTAAGAAGTATAGCACAAAATGTGCTATCTGAAAATTATTCAGCAGCGGTAAAATCTACATAAATTGAGTATACCCATCCCTCACTACCATCCATATCAAGCCGATACCATGCATCTTGCTCTTCATAAATAACATGCTCAGATCC
>CAYXZR010000038.1:0-5147 GCA_964470025.1 uncultured Gammaproteobacteria bacterium
TATTTCCAAGGGCTTTCCATCGTCATCAACTCTACCAGCCTGTTTCTTTACCTCTTCTGCTACCTGCTCTCCGATAAGTAACCCAAACTCATTACGAGTATACTTCATAATATCTCGATCAAGCTCTTCACCAGCAATTCGAAGTGACTTCCAAGCAACTACGCCTGATAATGAAATAACTGTCACCTCAGTCACTCCACCTCCAATATCTATGATCATATTTCCAGATGGATCTTGAATTGGCAACCGCGCACCAATTGCAGTAGCAATAATACTTTCAACCAAGAATACTTCTCGCGCACCTGCAGAAAGTACTACATCCTCAACTGCCTTTTTCTCAACCTCAGTCACATCAAGAGGCACACCAACAATCACTCGTGGACGAGTAGAAAGAGCAAAACTTTCTTTATATAATCGATCAATAAAATACTTCAACATTTTCTCAGTTGCTTCAAAATCCGAAATAATTCCATTGACAAGTGGCTTTGAAATTGAAATATGTGGTGGTACTCTTCCAATCATTCTCTGAGCCTCTTGGCCAACTGCTAAAATACTATTATTCCTCTTATTAATTGCAACAATTGAAGCTTCTTTAATAACAATTCCCCTATCCTTAACATAAATAAGGGTATTTGCAGTACCAAGATCAATCCCAATGTCCTTCGAGAATTTTTTAAATAAGTTTCTCACAAATTATGATGTTAAGCGTTTAATTAACTCTTCTTGCGACAGCAATTCTGATTCTTTTTCAGTTCGCGACTTATACTCAATCTTTCCATCCGTCTTCTTTGAAATCACAAGTCGCACTGGAATTCCAATTAAATCAGCTTCTGCAAACTTTTCACCAGGTCGAACTTCACGGTCATCCCATAACACCTCTAGTCCAGACTCTTCAAGCACTGTCTTTAGTTGTTGCGCTTGATCATTAAATTCCGTATCTAATGAAAGCAAATGAACATCATATGGAGCAATAGAAGCTGGCCAAATAATTCCCTTTTCATCATTACAGAGCTCCACCACGGTTGCCATTGCGCGTGCAGGGCCAATACCATAGCTTCCCATAATTACTGACTGCTGCTGGCCATCTTCATTAGTAAACTGCAACCCAAGTGGCTCTGAAAATTTAGTACCTAGCTTAAATATATTACCCACCTCAATTGCAGATACCTCTTTAAGAGTAGCCTTGTCTAATCCCAACTCAGAAATTACCTCATCTGTGTATACCTCCTTGTTAATCGCAATACCTTTCTTTTCATCTAAGTAAATTGTATCTTCGCCGTTTTCACAAACAGTCTGGAACTCATGACTGTATTTACTAAAAACACCACCGCTTGCAAAAGTAACGTATGTTTGCTCACCAATACCAAGCCGATCAAAAATTTTTAAGTATGCTTGTTTAGCCAGTTCATAAAATGCATCTTGTTGCTCATCTGAAGTATTAAAAGAATACAAATCTTTCATAATGAATTCACGTGTCCGTAATAAACCTGCTTTAGCACGTAATTCATTTCGAAATTTAGTTTGAAATTGATATGCATAAAATGGCAAGTCTTTATATGACTTAACATAATAAGACATCAACTTTGAAATCGGCTCCTCATGAGTAAATCCCAATCCTAATTCAGTTTTATTTGCTAGTTTTGTTTTAAACCAATTATCGACAACCGAATCATCCCATCTATTAGTCTGCTTCCAAATTTCAGGATTTTGCAATGAACTCAAAAGAATTTCTTGCCCACCTATTGCATTCATCTCATCTCGAATAATTTGGATAATCTTATTAAGAACTCGTAATCCTAGGGGTAAAAATACATACACACCAGCCATCTCTTTTTGTATAAATCCCGCTCGAATTAAAAGCTGAGCATTATAACTATGTTCATCTTTTGAAACCTCTTTAATTGTCTTAGAAAAAAGTTGTGACTGTCTCATGTTTACAAGTTAATAGTATATACGTCAAAAGGCACAAATTAGTGAATACTCATCACACCATCTGCACCTTTTTATTTTTGTTTTATTGATTTTTATATAAAGATAGTAGTTGCTTCAAGCGATTTATTTCTTTCTCAACCACTGGTCCCTCATATTCTGCATTATGTGCATGTGCACCTGCATACGATGGTCGCTTTTGATCAAGGTGCAACTTTACCATTGGCAAATTATCAACCTCTTCAATATACACGTGAAATCGAGGATAAAAATCACCTCTACTTAAACGCTTGGTGTAGCTTGTAATCCCAGTATTAGGATCACGAAATTCTGCATATCCTGCTCGTCTCATGAAAACTGAAGCGCTAACATCCAAATCAAAGGGCAAATGAAGATTCATACTATCCCAAAAGTCTTCCAATATCTTTAAAGGTGACCACCAACACTAAAATCATTAAAAGTAAAAATCCGATATTATGTACCACTGCTTCAATTTTTTGATTAACGGCTTTGCCTCGAATTTTTTCAATTAGTAAAAATAATGCCCGGCCACCATCTAGCGCAGGGAATGGCAAGAAGTTCACTACAGCAATAATAACAGAAAGTGTTGCAGTAAATTGCAGCAAGTAAATAAAGCCTAAGTCAGCTGCTGTACCAACAAGTGATGCGATCCCAACTGGACCATACACTTCTCCAACACTTTGTCCTGACGTAACAAGGCTTTGAATAACCGCAACAAAACCTAAAATAATTACCAATATCAGCTTAAGTGCTGCCTCAATGCCGTAAAACCAAGCAGCGTACCAAGGATATGACACAAGTGCTACCTCAGCCAATCCAACGCCAATTGCAGCGCCCTCAGCGCCATCTAGTTGTTGGGGTGTCGCAAATAAAGCAATCTCCTCTGAACCTCGTTTTACCATAAATCGAAGCTCTTCACCAGACTTTCCACTAAGATAGCCCTGTAATGGCACAATGGCATCAAAATTCTCATCCTGAACCCCTAGAAGCCTATCACCTGCCTCAAATCCTGCCGCCTCAGCCGGTGATTCCGGTAAAACCTCAACAATAGCTACTTGCTGCTCAGAAACCTCCATAAACGGCCGCTCATCACCCTCATTCACTACCTGCGGCATACCCACGATAAATCCAATGGTAAACAGAAGTGCAGCTAAAGCAACATTCATGAGCACACCTGCGACAATCACCTTGAAGCGAGTCCCAACACGCTTATTTGCAAAACTATCTTCATCAGAATTTTCAGATCCATCCTCGCCCTTCATCTTTACAAATCCACCCAAAGGAATCCAGTTCAAAGAAAACATAGTCTTACCACCAAGGTCTGCGTCTTTTTTGTACTTAACCCATCTACCTGATGCATCTTTATAATAACCCAGTGCTCTGGGAGGTAATCCTAAGCCAAACTCTTCGACATAAATACCAGATTTTTTTGCAGTAATATAATGACCCCATTCATGTACCAACACAAGCAGTGTTAATACAAGAAGGAAAATAATAATAGTAGTAATCATAGTGAACTAAATAGTCATGAGTTCCTGCTCTTTTGCGTCAGAAAGCTCTTTTACTTTTACGGTGTATTGCTTTACACGTTCGTCAAGTTTTTTAAGTAAATCAAACTTATCATCTTCGGTAAGTTCATTATTTTTTTCCTGTTTCTGAATTTCATCTTTAATTCGATCTCTAACTTGCCGTAGCTGAATTCTTGTTTTTTCAGACTTATCACCAATTGTTCGTACTAAATCTTTACGACTATCCTCGGTTAATTGTGGAATGTTTAGTCGAATCTGACCGCCTTCATTCACTGGTGACAGCCCAAGCTGAGCATCAATAATTGCCTTTTCAATATCTTTTGAAATAGATTTATCCCATGGCTGAATAAGTAATGTTCGTGTCTGCGGAACAGTGATAGAGGCGACTTGTTGCAACGGTGTTTTTGCACCATACGCTTCCACCATTACATTTTCTACAAGTGAAGGATTCGCTCGACCAATCCGAAGTGAACCAAGCTCATCCTTTAAGTGTGCAATCGCTGAATCAAAATCGCTTGAATAATTATCAATAAGTGTAGTCATAAATTTCATTAATTATCGAATTCCCATGAATAAGGTTGAATTACTATTAGGATCAAACACTAAAACAGAGGGTGTTCCTGCGGTTGGTAATCGTCGTGTAGTCCAATTCACTCCCCCATCAGTACTTCGATAGAAAGTCGATGAAGTGCTGTAATATAGTTCATTTGGATTTTGTGGATTAATAGCTACTGCAAAAATATCTGTAGTTGCTGGTGGCGTAATAAGTTTAATTTCATTCCATGTCTCTCCACCATCACTTGATCTTAATAAGCCATAACGTGAAACCCATAATACTCCATTATTTACAGCTGGATCAAGAATTACATTGCGATACTCAAAAGAAGATGAAAAAGGCTTTAAACCATCACTCATACTACTCCAAACAAGCCCAGCATCTTGCGTTTTAAATAACCCAGATGACTGCGTTGCCGCATATACCACTGATGAATCAAGTGGCTCAATAAGCAATTTTACAATTTGACTCTCTAGTCGAGTAACTGTTCGCCATTCTCCTCCTCCATTAACCATTTTTAAAACTTCACCCTTAGAATTACCGGCATACAAAGTTCGACCACTGCCTAAGTCAATTGCCATAGCAGTAACTACCACATCGGCTCTAGTATCCACATACACCTCACCCCAGGTACGACCACAATCTGCTGTCTTAACTATAGTATTTGCCAGTGTTGCATACAGAACACATTTATTAGTTGGATCAACAACCAAGTCCTGAACTACTGCATCACCCAAATTTGCCACTTGCTGCCAAGTTTCTGCATTGTTATAACTATACAAAACTCCACTATTATTTGTAGTCAAATACATAGCGTCTGGATCAAGTGGGTCAAAAATAACAGAGGTGACTCCCACACCTGAGATAGTTGCTACTCCATTTGGATAAATAAAAGCATTTTTATCAACCCATTCTTCACCAGCAGTATCAGTTCTAAAAACACCCAATACAGCCTCTGGCTCTGCACTTCCAAAACGAATACAGCCAGTTGTTGCAAGTAAAGCTGAAAAAAGTAAAACAAAAAATTTATTTTTCATATTGATATTGTGCTATGCCAGTAGGCAAATTTAATAACAATGAATCAAGTACTAATTTAACATTACCGTTGCCTC
>CAYXZR010000039.1:0-4978 GCA_964470025.1 uncultured Gammaproteobacteria bacterium
ATATTTTACTGATACCTTATGGCCAGACTTTAATGAAGAAGATTTTAATAAAGCAAAAGCCGCTGGAAAAAATATTATGCTTTATTTCTATGCTAACTGGTGTCCAACTTGTCGCGCTGAAGAACCACAGATTTTCGCCGCTTTTGAAAGCTTCACTAAGGCAGATAATGTAGTTGGTTTTAGAGTTAATTTTAAGGATACTGAAACTAGTTCATTAGAGAAAGAATTGGCAACAGAATATGGTGTGCGATATCAGCATACTCGTGTGTTTTTGAAAGGTGAGCAGTATATCTCAACAACGGCGGCTACTCCTTGGGTTACTCTAGATTATCTGGAGAATGTGCGAGCAGAATTTGGAATTAACTAAAGCCATATGAAGCAATTTTTACAAAAACATGGAGCAACCCTTGTTATTGTACTGGTCTTTATTGTTGGCGGTGCAGTTATTGGGTATCAAGAATTTGGTGCTAGTCAGCAGACTGATCAACAAACCGTTGCAGTGAGTAAGGAAGACATGCGAGATGCAAATCAGATTATTACTGAGAAAGCAGAGCAGTATATGTATGCTCCAGAAATAGTGAATCCTTCTGGTTTTTTTAACATCGAAGGTGATGATTTGCAGTTGGCTGATTTGATCGGTGACAAGGTGATATTGGTAGATTTTTGGACGTATTCATGTATTAATTGTCAGCGTACCGCACCATATTTAGTGAGTTGGTATGACAAGTATCGTGATCAAGGTTTAGAAATCGTAGGTATTCACTCTCCTGAATTTGCTTTCGAGAAAGACCCAGACAATGTTGCAAATGCTATTGAAGAATTTGGAATTGAGTATCCGGTTGTTATGGATAATGACTTTGCTACCTGGAGAAATTATGCAAATCGTTATTGGCCACGAAAGTATTTAATTGATATTGATGGTTTTGTTGTTTACGATCATATTGGTGAAGGAGCGTATGCTGAAACTGAGAGAGTGATTCAGGATTTACTTAAAGAGCGGAACGAGCGTCTTGGGGTAGATATGGAAATTAGTTCAGATGTGGTTAGTGTGCAGTCAGACAGTCGTGCTGCTGGAGTTGAGTTTAGCCCTGAAACTTACTTTGGTGCATGGCGAAATGAGTATTTAGCAAACGGTACGCCGGGAGTAGAAGGTGTTGAGGTATATGAACTTCCTGAAGAAACAGCTGAAAATAAGGTATACTTTGATGGTGAGTGGAATATTTCTCGAGAATACGCACGCAACACTTCTGCTGGTGCTTCTATTGTATACAAGTATGCTGCACAAAAAGTGTTTATGGTTGGTCGTGCTGATCAGGACGTTACCCTAACTATTAAGCGTGATGGTGAGGTGGTTAAAACTATCACGGTGAACGAGGATCGGTTATACACTATTATTGATGATCAGGAGGATTGGGGCCGTCATGAATTAGAGATTATTGTAGAAGATCCAGGATTAGAGATATTTACCTTTACTTTTGGGTAGCTAAAATATCTTATTTTAGTCAAAAAGAGTCAAGTATATCTTGACTTTTTTTGTTATTTATGATATTATTTTGGATACTCAGATTCTGAAAGGACTTTGACAATGTATGTTCATCGTATCAATAGCCTTTTTGGGGTAAGTCTTTTTGTCCATGCCCTTGGCGCTCCAGACGACTGGTCGCCTGCAAAGCCAGAGAATAGAGACCGAATTGCTGCAAAGTTCCGTGATTTTTCCATCGGCGGACCAGTGTATTGTCCGACACCCGTCGGCAACGCACAGGTGTGTGATACTTCGCAGCTTAGTCCGGTTGAAGATCTTCCTCAGATGTATCGAGGAGTTAACGCCGGCGGAGTTATCTTATCACCGGGGTCGAGTTATTACTTGGCTTCTGGTGACTGTCCAACTGTGGTGTTGTATGATCCAGATTCCCGTCGTGCAGCATGCTTACATGCAGGACGAGATGAAGTGTTGGATTCAATCTACCTTGAAACAGGAAGTCTTGGTCGTCAGTATTTCAGTATTGCTGAGGCTGGCGTTATGGCTTTGGACGTGCAACGAACAAGTCAGCTCAAGGTTTTTGTAGGATACGGAATTGCTCCGGAAGACTTTTCTCACCCTACAGATCATCCAGTCTATGGGATGAAGAACCAGCAGCTGATTACTTATCTTGCTCGACATCATCCGACTACTTTGGTCGGTGATCCAAGCAAAGGTTGTATCGACATACGTCAGCTGCTTCATGAGCAGTTTATGAATCTCGGTATTCCTGGTGACAATATTCGTACTGATATGGTGAATACGTTTGCTGATCAGGACGAAGCTGGTAATCAATGGCATTCATGTCGACGTGGTGACAAAACCCGAAACGGAATTATCGTAGTTTATAGATAATTTCAACCTCAACAACTTTCACTTCGGAGGTGAAACCCATGCAAATCCTTGTCCCTGTCCTTGCTGTTTTCCTTGTTCTTCTTGGTGCGTACTTCGCATGGAAGGACGACATGCTTTGGCCGTCTGAAGATTCCGGGTTGACGTTTTTGGGTCACGCTGGAATGTGGTGTGACCTGCTGCTGATGCCCATTGCCTTTTACTTTGCGATGTCGCATTGGAATGATTGGATCGGACACCCGATATGGCTCCTTGTGATTGCTGCGACTTCTGTTGCGGTGACATATGGGTTGCATAGGTATTGGGCAAAAAGTTTGCCACAGTGCCCAACTCTTGGTTGCCGGAGTTGTCACTTGCAGGGTCCAAATGAAATATTGCCATGTGGCTGGGTCCATGTAGTGTACATGAGCCTAGCTCTTACCGTTTTTGGAGCGTATTACTGCTTGTCAGAAGGCTCCAGGGTCGCATCTGTTCCAAATTACTTTTTGCTTGTGACGATACCGCTTGTGTTTACGGTGGTAATAGGAACTCTGCAGCCCATGCTGTTTTTCCGGAACCTGTATCGTAGAACCTCGATTGTAACCTGCGCTTGTCTTTGTGTGATTGGCGCATCTTGGTGTGCGATTGGCGTGATCGGTTTACGCACATACACGCTCTATTGATCTTTTTAAGCCTCTGCTTTGGTGGGGGCTTTTTTTATTTAAAAAACCGCTTCTTTCGAAGCGGTTTTTGTAGGCACGACAAGCAATCTATTTGACCCGAATAACATGGGTGATGTCTTTACTGCCATCAAGCAGTACTTGTTTTTCTTTATCTAACAAGGTAAGACTTATTTTTAACACGTACTCAGTTTTTTCTAAGCCGCGTGGATCAAATGTAAATTTAAACTCTGCTGTTTCTCCTGGTGAGATGTATTGATCATTGACCGGCACAGCTGCAATCGCATCACGCACCCAGTCATTGTTATCGTATAGTTCTGACCGCTCTCCTTTATGGTTTTTAATTTCTAGCGCTGTTTTTGGTGAATACCAGGTAGTTTCTTTGCTCGTGTTTTTAACTTTGATTGTGTATGTCTGTGTGCGACTGTTGCCATCAATGCTTGTCGGCAGGTTGCTACTTGTTACTTGTCCGGTTGAGCCGCTTGGGTCAATCAAAATAAATTTACCTAGCTTTGCTAGTTCAGTTTTAGTTCCATTTTTATCGTAGAATAATTTGAATTCTTGGTTAACTAATCCTTCTGCATCAAATGGTGCAGTGAAGTTGAAGTTAAATAGTCCGTATTGTCCTGATGGAACACTCGGTTGTGCAAGTTCAATTTTTGTATCTACATCAAAGGTCGATGTGGTGCTATCTTTGTCGGTGGCTTCAAGCCATACTTTTCCGTATTGCCATGTGGCTGATCCGGTATTTCTGGCAATTATTGTTACTTTTGCTGTTTCTCCTGAAAGCATGATAAGTCCACGTGGTGTAATGCCTACGATTTCTCCAGTGTATGTTACAGGTCCAGTGTAGGTAGGGGTAGTATTGGTATTTGGTGAACTAGTTGATGGGGGATCTTGGATAGTGTCATCGATGTAGTCGATTAACTCACCAGCGTCATGAATTTCGAGAGTAGCTAACGAGACTGAAAGTGCGCTATTTTTTTTATCAACTCCAAATACTTTGTCAAAAATTGATTCTTGCTGAATGCGCATCCGAGCACCGTCTGAGATGATGTAGTATTTCCCGTCGTATTTTACAAAAGTGCCATCTTTAAGTTTTATTGGATCTCCGGCAGGATATTTTTCTAGCTCTGCATTAGCGATTGGACTTGGTTCTTGTCCATTAAATTGTTGCTGCTTTACGACAGGGTCGACTAAGTAGCTAATGTTGTCTTTAATTAAGTAGGTTTTTCCGTTGTTGCTGAATAGTTGTCCTTGTGGATGCAGTGAACGATCAGTAATTGCAGTTCCTACCTCATAAGCTGTAAGCGTGTTTTCTGGTACAGATACAATATCTGATTCGCTTACTGCAAGTCGAACGTCTGTAAGTAGTGCTAGTGCGCCACTTCCGATTACCGGTCGTTTGTATTTGCCCTCAAGGTAGAAGATTTGATTGGTTTGACTTGATCGTACAACGGTTTTATCTGCATAGTAGATTGCTGGACCGTCAGGATACTTGTTTAACTCGTCGGATGACACAGTGGTTACTTGTGAGAGAGAATAATCCTGTATCATTATGTCCTTGGAATCGAATTTACGTTTTTTATCGTCTTGGATCAACCAGTAGTTGCTACCGTCAGAAAGAACTTGACCGTTGAGATATTTCTGGGTAGGGAAGTAGCGATTCCAAATTCTCCAGAATAGTTTATTTGCGCCCCACTGTGAGACGATTCCTAATTCAGGAGCGTGCCCCACATATGGAGTGTAGATGTATAGGTTTGCTGTTGCTTGGTTTTCTGGAGTGACTACGTATCCGTCATGTGTCTCGGTTGAGCGGCCGACTTGAAATACAAAGTCACCTGCTCGTTGAGCGTATATTCTTTGAGTACCAGCTGCTGCTTCGAGCTGCTTGAACATGCCTTCATACTTGTCTTTACATGTATTGTTGTAGCAGCTGTATCCTGTC
>CAYXZR010000040.1:0-4930 GCA_964470025.1 uncultured Gammaproteobacteria bacterium
TATCTAGTATGCCAGTTTCAATTGTTTCTTCTTCATAAAATGGATCGTCGTGGTCATAATTAATGCTTGATTCTTCTTCGAGTCCCCACTTTGTGTACATATCCTCTGGTAGCTCTGTGATGAATTGTGATGGGCGAGTGATGATGTCACCTCGGTTGGTAATTGTCGGATATGTAAGGTAGAGCTGATCTTTTGCTCGAGTACAGGCAACGTAGAAAAGTCTGCGCTCTTCTTCGAGTTGTTCTGGGTTATCAAATACTTTTGAATGTGGAAATCCTCCATCTGTAAGACCAATAACAAAGACTACTTTCCACTCAAGCCCTTTAGCTTGGTGTACGGTAGAAAGTGTAACTGCCTCGTCTGGACCCTCGTTATCTGCAATTACTGTTTGTCCTTTGAAGCCTTCATTGAGCGCAATGTCGGATAGAAATTGCTCTAGTGATTCATAGCTGCTTGCAAAGGTGATTAGTTGATTGAGATCTTCTATGCGATCAGTCGCGTTCTCAAAATTTCCTCTGACATAGCTTGAGTAGCCTGCTTGTAGCACATACTCAACCATAGCACCTATGTGGTCTTGTGGAATTTGTTCGATACCTTGCATTAGTTGTTTAACCTGCTGTACACACACAGTTGCTTTGCCAGTAAGATCACCAGTTGTAGCAAGTGCTTGAAGGGTATTGTCGTATTGGGCAATGTGTTGCCACGCCTTTTGTGCAGTTGCAGGTCCGACACCTGGTTGAAGCTTTAGTAGGCGATTCCAGGCAATTTCGTCTTTGGTATTTGCGAATGCTTTAAGGTGTGCGACTACATCCTTGATGTGTGCTTGCTCAAAGAATCGTAGGCCACCACGAACATCATAGGGGATACCACGCTTGTTGCATTCCATTTCTAGTTCAAGTGATTGAAAGTGTGCGCGGTACAGTATGGCGATATCATTAAGGCTAACACCTTCTTCTTGGTGTAGTTCCAAAATTCGCTGTGTGATGAAGTCAGCTTGTTGGTAGTTGTCGTAGGCCGGCACGACCACAGGTTTATCTGAGCTTGGCTTGTTGGTTTTGAGCTCTTTTTCAAATTGATTTTGATTTTTTTTAATAGAGCTATTAGCAAGATTTAGAATCTCAGGTGTAGAGCGGTAGTTGGTTTCAAGTTTAAATACGTTTGCGTTTTTAAATTGCTTAGGAAACTCTAGGATGTTGCTGACAGTGGCGCCACGAAATGAGTAAATGCTTTGTGAGTCATCGCCAACAGCAAGAATATTTTGACTGCCTTGGCCAAGATTTTTGATCAGCTCTCCTTGGATATAGTTTGTGTCTTGATATTCATCGACTAGGATGTATTTGAATTTTTGGGAGAGTTTTTTTCTAGTCGGTTCGTGCTCTACGAGTAGTCGGTTCCACTGAGTGAGTAGGTCATCAAAATCCAAGCTGGAGCTTGCTCGTTTTTTGTCTTGATATTTTTGCGCAATTGCCTTGATGGTAGGGATGTGATCAGGCTCAATATAGCTGTAGCGCTGGGTGATTACTTGCTCTAGGGGTTGATTCAGGTTGCTACTGAGTCCAATCATGTGACGAATAACTTCTGCCTTGGGAAAATATTTGTCTTTTGGAATTGTGGTTGCACCATAGCATGACTTCATCAAGTCTTTTGAGTCTTCTGAGTCAAGAATCGTAAAATTATTTGGCAAATCAATATACTTGCCATACATTCTAAGAAGTCGATTGCCAATATGGTGAAAGGTTCCACCCCAGAGCCCTTTTGGTTTTTGTCTGAGCAGTTCCTCAACACGTGAGAGCATTTCTTTTGACGCCTTGTTGGTGAAGGTCATCAGAAGAATTCGGTCAGCTGGTATTCCTGCCTCGATTAAGTATGCAACTCTGTATACAAGGGTTCGAGTTTTTCCTGAGCCAGCACCAGCTAGGACTAATGCAGCACCGTCACCACTTGCTACAACGCTGTATTGCTCTTGGTTAAGCTCTTTTTCATGGTTAATCGTGCTTTTTTGGGGGATGAGCGGAGACTGTTTTAATGTGTATTTTTTCATCTATACGATTGGTTATGTGTTGATGTATTGTTTCATTTTTTGCTATATGCGTCAAAGCTAGGGAGTAGCCTACTACGACTTGTCGTTGATATGATTCTTTGATATACTATCAGTAGTGTATTTATTTATAAATTTTACCTTTATGAACACATTAAAGTTTTTCTCACTTTTACTTGTAGCATCGATGACTATTGTTGCTTGTACACCTCAAGCTTCAGTTAATACTAATGCAAGCGCAAATGTTAATGCTGACGCAATGATGGAAGGTGACAATATGGAAAAAGATGACAGCATGGAGAAGGATAGCATGATGGAAGGTGATAATATGGAAAAAGACGGTGCGATGATGGATGCTGATGGTGATGGAGTTATGGAAGCCGGTGATAGTGCGATGATGGAGGCTACTGGCACAACTAATATCACTTTATCAACTGGACTCGTTGATGTGACAAATGGATTAGAGGTTCGAGGTCTTCTAACTAATGTTGTTGCAGGTGGCACAGTTAGAGTAACCTATGATGGTTCTACGTATTCTTTGGTTGCAGAATTTACTGATTTACCAGAGCCACAAGGTGATGACTTTTATGAGGGATGGGTAGTTCGCCAAGAAACTCAAAGTGTAGTAAGTACAGGTAGATTGCAAGAAGTTAATGGGCAGTATCGTAATACATTTGAGTCTAATATTGACTTAACTGATCATACCCTGTACGTTTTAACAATCGAACCAAACGATGGTGACCCAGCTCCAGCTGATCATATTGTTGAAGGTCGATTACAGTTACAATAATTATTATAAATAAGAAATTTTTTATGAACACATTAAAGTTTTTCTCACTTTTACTTGTAGCATCGATGACTATTGTTGCTTGTACACCTCAAGCTTCAGTTAATACTAATGCAAGCGCAAATGTTAATGCTGACGCAATGATGGAAGGTGATAATATGGAAAAAGATGACAGCATGGAGAAGGATAGTATGATGGAAGGTGATAATATGGAAAAAGAAGGTGCGATGATGGATAAAGAAGGTGACTCAATGGATAAGGATGGTGGTGTAATGGTTGATGTTGACGCTGATGTTATGGTTGGTGAGATGGTGACCGTTGAGCTTGATGGGTTTAACTTTGGTTACTCAAAAGATGAAATTAGAGTTAAGCAAGGTGACAAGGTTCGTATCGTATTAACTAGCACCGATGGTTTTCATGACTGGGTAGTTGATGAGTTTGATGCCGCAACAGAGCAAATTCGAACTGGAGATACTACAGAGGTGATTTTTACTGCTGACAAAAAAGGTAGTTTTGAGTACTACTGCAGTGTAGGAAGTCATCGTGCACAAGGCATGGTAGGAACTCTTATTGTAGAGTTGTTATTTTCTTAGGTGCGCCCGAAAGGGCGCACCTACTTATCTTACGATATGAAATCTCAAATGTTTAAACATATGCTAATGCTCACCGGAGCATTTTTTCTTTTTTCAGCTTGCCAGATTGATGTAGAAAAGCGTGGTGAGGCTGTTGATTTTACTATGCCTGAAATATCGGATAGTGCACGGGTAGCCAATGATGGTGTAGAGCAGTTTCAGACAGTTCACTTCTCAACATTTGATAGTAGCTTTCGTTTTAGTGGTGATGTTCCTAGTGATTGGCATGTTGAGTATATTCCTGAACTAACTGCAATTAATGTGTTTAATCCTTCCCTTGAGGCTTCTGATACTTTAGAGCGTTCGCAGTTTTTTATTCGGCAGTTTCAAGCAAATGATTTTTTAACTCTTTCAACTGTTACGATACATGCTGCTATTCCTATTGTGGTGAATGGTCATGCAGGTGTGCAGTATGATATTGAAAAAAAGCCTTCAGTGGCTGATTTTCCTGGGCAACCAGCTTGGCGATCTGAGCGACATACAGTAGTTGATATTCGATTTGCAGAGACAAATCCAAGTTTGTTTTATGTCTTCGGGTATTCTCCTGACGTCGATGAAAGTATTTTTGAAAAATTTATTAATAGTTTAGAGTTTGATAATGACATTTCCTCATTTACTTCACCGATGGATAGACCGGCTGAACGTATTAATAAAAAAGAGTTTGGTACCTATGTTACGCCGCAAGATTCACCGGTTGATCCTGAGCGATTCAACGGATATCATACCGCAGTTGATTTTGAAGTATTTGAAAATGAGTCTTCATCGGAAGTGCCGGTGGTAGCATTTTGTGGTGGTGAGATAGTACAGGTTCGTGAAGTGTCTGGATACGGTGGACTACTTGTGCAGCGTTGTGTTCTTGAAGACAAACCAGTTACCGTTTACTATGGACATGTCGCTGTTGATTCCGCTCGAGTTGAAGTGGGTGAGTATGTGGTTGCTGGTCAGCAATTGGTACGCCTTGGTCAAGGATTTTCTGAAGAAACTGACGGTGAGCGTAAGCATCTTCACTTTGGCGTTCATAAGGGTTCAGAAATTCGTGTTGCGGGGTATGTTGGGTCTGAGAGTGAACTGGAGGCATGGATTGATCCAATGGTATATATCAATAATTAATGTATATAAAAACTAACTAAAAAATTATATGTATAAACTACTATGTTTTGCGCTACTTTCACTGGTTACTGTTAGTGCATGTGTGCCATCTCAAGTAAAAACAAACACCACGGCAAATGTGAACACATCTGCTAATAATGGTCAGGTAAATACAAATGCCGATGTAAATACTGACGTGATGATGGAAAAAAATGATACTGACACCACCAATGATGATTCAATGAAAGATACTTCCATGATGAAGGGTGATGAAGATGCAATGATGGAAAACAATGATGATAGTGGATCAGACACTAATTCAATGGAAGTTGATGCAACTACCTCATCGGAAGTAAATTTTACTGGAACAGTCTTGGCAGGTAC
>CAYXZR010000041.1:0-4346 GCA_964470025.1 uncultured Gammaproteobacteria bacterium
GCTCGAAAATCTGAAATCGGAGAAATCTCTCTGACTAAGTGTTTGAGCTTATAAGTGGATATATTGCTCTCATGTAATTTTTGGAATAATGGACCATCTGAGCCAATTGCAACTGCAACTGAAAAGGTGTCCTTAGGTAGCGTAGTAGCTAAATCATAGATATATCGCTGTGCACCACCCCATTCGCCCTGGGTAATAATATAGAGAATTTTTTTCATATAGACCTTGACTGAAAGTGTAAAATATACAATAATTATAACGTAGTATAATTTATTTTTCAAGCTTTATTTTGGCTAAATTATAACAAATTATAATCACCGGTAATCCGGTGATATCTGCTATATTTATACATAAAGATTAGATAATACACCAGCATGAAAGTACTGATTTTTTCTCTCGCATATCCACCATTTATTGGTGGAGCTGAGCTAGCTGTAAAAGAGATTACTGATCGACTGTCAGGGGTTGAGTTTCATATGATTACAACCAATTTAGATGGCAAGCAAAAAGAAGTAGAAACAATGGGTAACGTTACGGTCCATCGAGTTGGAGGCGGTAGACTATCAAAATACATATTCCCATTCGCTGCATTAAAAAAAGCAAAAGAGCTCAATTCAGTAAACAAGTATTCACTCTCATGGGCAATCATGGCAAATCAAGCTGGGCTTGCAGCATTATGGTTTAAGCAGGCACAGCCCCAAATACCATATCTGCTAACGTTGCAGGAAGGGGACTCACTGACAAAGATTTGGTCACGAACATGGTTTATGAGAGCAAAGTATAAAGATATTTATCGTAAAGCTGATCACATTCAGGCAATTAGTCGGTATCTTCAGAACAGAGCATTAAATTATGGATACAATGGACCAATATCAATTGTTGCAAATGGTGTTGATTACAAACATTTTGCACAAAAAATTTCAGAAGAAAGTAAAATTGCAGTAAGAAATTCACTTGGGTTAACTGAAGAAGATACAGTGGTGGTGACCGCTTCAAGGTTGGTTGAAAAAAATGGAGTAGACTTGTTAATTAAGTCAATGCAAGATCTTGATGCCCGGCTAGTAATTATAGGTAAGGGTGGGCTCGAGGCAGATCTTAAGGCACTTGCAGGAGAATTGGGGCTAAGAGACAAAGTCGTATTTGTAGGGCATAAAAGTCATAAAGAGTTGCCTAAGTATTTGCAAATGGCAGATATCTTTGCCAGACCTTCAAGGTCAGAGGGTTTGGGCTCCGCATTTTTGGAGGCAATGGCAGCTGGTATCCCAGTCATTGCAACCCCTGTAGGAGGTATTCCAGATTTTGTGATTGACGGACAGACGGGAGTTTTTTGTGAACCAAATAATCCAAGAGATATTAAAGAAAAGATACGACAGCTTTCAAGTGATAAGGAAATGTATCAGAGGGTAGTTACAAACGGAAAAAAGCTTGTATATGATAAATATCAGTGGGAGCATGTAACTCAAGAAATGGAGCAGATTTTTAGTACCATGAAAGTATGAAAATTATCATAGCTGCAGATATTTATCCGCCAGACATTGGCGGGCCTGCAACGTACTCAACAAAACTAAAAAACGAACTCGAGCAGCGCAGCCATACCGTTGACCTCATTTGTTATTCTGACAAGCCAGGTAACGATGTGGTTCGAATTTCAAAAAAAGGTTTCACACCACTACGCTACCTACGCTACCTGAGGCAGCTCAAAAAAATCGCCAAAGATGCGGACGTTATCTACGCCATGGGTCCAGTGAGCGCAGGCTGGCCAGCCATGAAAGCTGCACAAAAGCTCGGCAAGCCACTAGTAGTCAAAGTCGTCGGTGATTATGCCTGGGAGCAAGCACGTAATTCAGGCGTAACAGAACTCGGTATCGATGAATTTCAAAAGCAACCTTTTGGCGGCAAGATTGGTAAGCTGCAAAAGATCGAACGCGATGTGTGTAACGTTGCCACAAAAGTTATCACGCCAAGTAACTATCTCAAGTCAATCGTTGAAGGCTGGGGGGTAGAACACTCAAAAGTAAAAACTATTTATAACTCAATCGAATGGCCAGCTGAAGAACTACGCAACAAGCCAAAGGATAAAAATATTTTAGTCAGCGTTGGACGTCTTGTTCCATGGAAAGGATTTGAAGTGCTCATTAGATTAATGCCAAAGTTACGGAAAGAAATTAATCCGGAGCTTACCCTAAAGATTTTTGGTAGCGGGCCATTACAGCAAAAACTAGAAACGTTAATTGCTGAGCTACAGTTAGAATCGGTAGTAACTATTGAACATGTATCACACGAGCAGTTGCTTGAAAAAATGTCTGATGCAGGTGGATTTATTTTAAATACAGGCTATGAAGGCCTATCACATACGCTACTTGAAGCGATGTCACTAGGCCTACCGGTCGCAGCTTCAAAGATTAAAGGTAACGAAGAATTGGTAACAGATGGAGTTAATGGACATTTATTTGAGTACGACAACGAAGAACAAATAGTAGCCGCAATACAAAAGTTACAGAAAGATTGTGAAGATAAAGACTTCACATTAGATAGTAGTAGTTTCGAGGGAAAGTTTGACTACGATACTATGATCAGTCAAACAGAGAAGGTATTAAAAGATATTGCGTAGCTATGAAGGTATTAATGATCTCAATTGATAAAGGATTGCTCGGCAAGGGACAACTTGGCGATGTTGTGCAGCGTCACCGTGCATATGCGAGTCAGGTTGAGCGGCTTGATATTATTGTGCTCAATCAAGGAGTTGCTGAAGCCTTCGTGCTTAGTGAAACATGTACGGCATACCCAACCAATTCAGAAAAAGCAACAGCGTATTTCAAAGACGCTGCTCAGGTGGCACAAAAGTTAGTTAGCACTACACAGTACGATTTGATCGTCTGTCAGGATCCATTTGCTACTGGATTAGTTGGCGTGTCGTTGAAGAAAAAAACTGGCATCAAACTTCTAGTAGGATTTCATGGAGATTTTCTTGACCCATACTATTGGCAGTCAGGGTTACTCAAAAACCTTGCCATGAAGTATGTGCTTGGTAAAACACTTAAGCACGCTGACCATTTCCGGGTAGTGAGTGAAGGGATTAAGCAGTCATTGATAGAAAAGAAGAGCATTACAGCTGACAGAATCTCAGTTGTACCAACACCAGTTGATATTGCACATTTTCAGCGTGACGAGAAAAAAATTCAAGAGATTAAGACGCAGTTTGCTGGCAAGAAAATTATTCTGTACGTTGGCCGACTTGTACATGTGAAAAATATTCCTATGTTGCTAGCCGCGTATCAGCAAATTGAGCAGCAGTGCAGCAATACAGTGTTAGTTATCTTGGGAGACGGTGAACTCAAGGGAGAGCTTGAGCAGCAAGCCAAATCAATCAGCAACAATATTTACTTTGTAGGTCAAGTAGATCATGAAACGAAGCTACAGTATTGCTACGCCGCAGATATGTTGGTGCTTAGTTCTGAGTCAGAAAGTTTTGGCAAAGTATTGGTCGAAGCAAACGCTTGTGGCATCCCTGTGGTCAGTACAGCAACAACTGGTGCAAAAAGTATTGTAGAAGACGGAGTCAATGGATATCTAACTCCAGTAGGTGATCAGCAGCAGTTTGCCATAAAGATTGTCGAGCTATTAAACGATGAATCATTGGCACGCAAACTTGGTGAGCAGGGTCAGCACCTAGTTGCAGAAAAGTTTGGTAGCAACTCAGAAAAAATTGTACCAATGTGGAAAGAAGTAGTAGGGAAGTAGTATGAAGCTATTAATGATAACAAGAAAAGTAGATCGCAACGACCACTTAGCTGGCTTTATTTATAACTGGGTAAAACACATTGCCGCTGAAGTAGAACATTTGTATGTGGTGAGCTGGCAGCAGGGTGATGCAACTGGGTTGCCAAGTAATGTTACTGCTATTCATTTACCAACCAGACAAAACAAGTTAATCAAACTCGCACGGCTCAAACTCCTGGCGTGGAAGTATTTGGGAAAAGTTGATGGCGTGTTTTGTCATCAGATGCCAATCTATACAATCATCGTTGGTCCGCTTGCACGACTACGACGCAAAAAAGTTATAAGTTGGTACACGCACAAGCAAGTTGATTTGAAAATGAAGCTCATGGAAAAAATTGCAAACGTAGTACTGACAGCTTCCAGGGAAAGTTTCTTACTACCTTCAAAAAAAGTTGTCGTAACTGGTCATGGGATTGACACTGATCTATTTAAATTTTATCAAGATCGTAAGAATGAAAAATTAGAGATCATTAGTATTGGCAGGATATCACCAACTAAAAACTATGAGGCAATGATTGAGGCCGCAAAAGTACTACAAGAGAAAAACATTGAATTTCAATTTAAGA
>CAYXZR010000042.1:0-4102 GCA_964470025.1 uncultured Gammaproteobacteria bacterium
CATTCGCAATGAAGATGCATCTAATGATATTAGAATAGGTGATGATTCCAGCGTCAAGAATGATGCAGATGGTAGTGCAGACGAAGGACTACAACTAAAAGCTGGTGAGTCATTAACGTTATCACATCATGAGGGTGCTGTATACGGTATTGCTCAATCTGGCCAAACCGTAACTGTAAGTTATTTTGAGGAATCAGCATGAGCGGAATAAGTGGTGGTAGTAGTAGTAGCAACTACGATAATTGGGAGGTGCTTGATAGTGATGTAGCTTCAGGTGCTGGTAGTGTGACCTTACAAACTACTGAAGTAAGGAAGGGCTATAAGATTGTTTGTTTTGATGCCCTCACTAGTACAACTACGGCACTTAATATGCAACTTAATGATGATACGGGTGCAAATTACAATTACACGTGGATGGATTCCAGTACCAATTATACCAGTGCCAGCGGTCAAACATCATTCTACACTGGTACGTATGCATCATCTGTAAACTTTGTTCTTGACATAATACTAGCGGGCAAATCTGCTGCGCATGCATCAGGACAAATTAATATCATGAACAAACAAGGTTCGCAAGGTGGTGACTTTGTACTAGGTGGTGGGTGGATAGCTGGTAATGCAGTTCAATTTACAAAAGCAGTGCTTACGCCTGCATCTGGCACAGTGTCAGGTAAATTTTACTTACTAGGGTGGAAGGAATGAAGGTATACGACCCTGATCAAAACACGTTCATAGATGAACAAAAAAATACGGTTGATAGTAGGGTTATTGATGCTATGCAAAGGCTAGATGCGGCAAAAATTCCATATCACTATGTACCATCATCAGGGAAAATCATCCTTAATGATGAAACTAAATTATCAGAAGCGCAAAATGCGTTGAGCAAATAGAAACTATTCCGATAAGCTCGCAAATGTCCCGAAATCGGCGTGTGAGTTATAATGAACCTGTGGGCGGCAATGGTGTATACTATGTCGTACTACAAAATGCAACCAAAGGGGTTACTATGGATACACAAAAAGAAGTCAAAGAAGCGAAATTCTGTAAAAGATGCGCAGGAGTAATTCTTAATAGGGCGCATCCGATGGCGTTCTACTGTGATGAATGTCTACCTATTGTACAATCTGAACAGCTAAGGAGCGTGAGACTATGAAATTATATGTTTGGGAAGATGTTCTCAGAGATTACACACCGGGAATGATTTGTGCGCTTGCTGAATCTGAAGAGCAAGCACTAGAAATGATAAAGAAGGCAGATGACGCAGCTTATTATGAAATTACAGAGGGCGATGATGCTGAAATTAAACCAAAAATAGTTGAGATTCCTAAAGCATTCACCTGCTGGGGTGGTGGTTAAAAAAAGTGTAATACATAGGTGTAATACATTTGGTGTTCGCCAAACTGTTATTATGCGACACCGAAACGAATCAGTGCCACACAATACACTCCCAAATAAATTTCGTGTAAAAAGGAGTGTTTTCGTGTGAATAAGTGCTGATTCTATAAGAATGTTTTGATTTTGTTAGTTTGTAGTTTTTTTGATTTTTGAAAAATAAAGGTAATTGAAAAATAAAGGTAACTTGCGGGTGTACGGCTGTTTGCTATGTAATACACCTATGTATTACCATGAGATGGATGTGAAAAAATGAAAAGAAGAAACGTGTTTTCTGTAAACTTATCTGATAAATCGATTGCAATATTAATGAGAATTGGTGTATTCAACAAAAAAAGGCGGCCTTCTCAAACCAATGATGTGTCTTTTTCTGTGTTTATGAATGATCTTATTGAAGAAAAAGCATTGCAACTGAGCGAAACCGGGGGGCCTGACTTCGAAATAAATCTCTGGAAGCAAAAATTATCCAAGATGCAGCTTGAAAGAGACACTATGCTGACTAGTTATGATAAGAAGATCAGAAAAGTAGTTACGATCATCAGAAAACTTAAAGATGATCGATAACAATAATGTTTTTATAGATCGACAACTATACTATGTCGCATAATATAGACAATTTTTCGATTCCCAGTCGTTAATTGTCTCGGAATTCTCTATATAACAGGGATTTCCAAGTAAGTTTCGTGAAAAATGAAAGCTTTGAGTAAATTATTTACTTCAAAGAGTGGTCAATCGGTTATCAAAAGCCAATCTAAGGGTTATTTGGTTCGATTGTTGAACTCTAACAAGGATGAAACTAGAGAGGAGGCTATGAAGTGGTTCCGAGATATCCTCGAAGATCCTTCGATATTGCCACACGCCACTGAAATTTTACAGGATAAGTTATCAATTCTCAATCACGTTTCTTCGCCCACAGGTGAAGAGGACTCCGAATCCGATGGTGATAATCCCTCCGAGGACGACACACCATCGGAGGAGGATTCTTTAACAGAAGAGCAGATAAGACAAATTAATGCTCAATACAACGGCGTACAGCCTCAAAATAGCATATTATCTCAAATTGCGCCTATTGTTGAACTAGTGAACGCTATGGATACAATGGCAGTTAATCGCCTTAAGATGATGAAGGAGACTGCTGAGCAATTGTCCGCACCAGAAGAGAACACATCCAACCCTACAGCGGACTTGCTTGGTGGTTTACTTCAAGCGCAAATGTTGCAAGGGGCGCAACCTCAGCAGCAACAGGACACAAAGACGACTATAGGTGGTAACTAAATGGTAGACACAGATAGCAGATTAACCGGGATCATTCGCTCACAAATAGCTAGGGAGATGTTTGGCCTTAATATTCCTGCTTCATCACTTGGTGGAGCGTTCAATTTATTCATTGATTTGCCACGATTAGGTGGCCCAAGACCTACAAACGCACAAGTAGACGCATGGAATAGACGCTTTAATGAGCTCAACAGCAACCGAATTAACACTAAGGTTGTATCACCCGGCCAAAATAGCCGGATAATCGGCATCAATGATCCTACTTTTAAGGTTGCAGTGGAGATTCAACCGGGAACCGAGGACAAGTTCGACGTGGTAAAGCCTGTAGAAGAATCCGTCATTGACTCACTGCCAACCCATAATGATACAACTTCCCGAAAAAGGGAAAATGTAATAGCAAACGCAAGCAATGCAACGAGCCCAGCCGGTGCTGGTAACAGTGGAGCTATAGGGCTCGGTATTGCTGCAATTTTATTGCTGGGTGGTCTATCATGATCGCTGATCCTACATTCATACTTACAACACAACCTGTGCAACAGAAACAGCTTAACACAACTGGTTTGGGCTTTCCTGAAGGCCCATTTAAGGAAGTACTAGACCAAAATTTAGGGATAGTAGTAGATACTAACCCGTTTAACGCTTCAAGGCGGTTTGATCCTTTCAAAAAAGAAAGTATCCTAAAAAGGCTTAATGATGCCTTTATTGACACTGCACAAGATGTTAAGGTCATCAGTACCAATGCATACGACAACATACAGAACTTTGCCTCAGGGGCTGTTGATCGAGTAGATAGAGTTATTGACGTTGCAGAGTCCGGGGCTAAAGGTTTCGGGACTGGTTTAGGTATTGGTACTATAGCCATCGCAGGTGTTGCGTTATTGTTGCTAAAAGACTAGGTGAACGAAGGTGTACATTCATGAGAGCGATACTAATAGAGCTGATGTTCCTGTTACTGTCTGTGCTCCTGCAGAGGACTATTCGTTTATTGGAGCGGCAGATATTGAAACATTATCACAGACACAACCACTATTCAAGCTTGCGCTACAAGTGCGCAAAGATCTTATTAAAATTAAAGAGGAGCTGGATTCACTATGGCAAAAAAACTAACCAAGAAAGAGCGTACAATCAAGCTTATGAAGGGTGCTCTAAAGAGCAAAAAGGTTCATCCAAACGCTAAGAAAGCAATGCGATTGAAAATTAAGCAACTACAAGGTAATACATCACGTTCAAGACCTTCACCTGTGGCAAAGAAAACAACTACAAGGAGGTCGTTTAAAGTGGCCAAAAGAAAAAGTAAAGCTCGACGTTATGCAGCAAAGCAGGGCGTCAACATGGTTAGACTACTCAATGACATGAAGTACTCGTTGACTTATTCAATGTTAGCGCAGCCTGCGCTAACAGCAATAATGCAACGAACAGGAATTGCCGGGCCAAT
>CAYXZR010000043.1:0-3011 GCA_964470025.1 uncultured Gammaproteobacteria bacterium
GTTAAGTCTTACCTTGTTTTAGCTCTTGATGAAAACGGTGATTACTATCAGCAAAAGTATATTTATGGCGATAAAGACGAGCTGCAAGCTGATGGAGAGCGCAATTATGTAACTGTAAACGGCGAGCCATTAAAGTTTATCCCAATTGAGTTTGCTAGTGACTGCGAAATTGAGTCTGACCTACCGGAAGAGATGGGCTTCTTATCTCCTATCGCTGACTTGTGTTTGCACCGCTACAATGTGAGCGCTGATTATAAAGAAGCATTGAGAAAGTTTGTACCTACCACTGATGTATTCGGTATGAATGAGCAAGACGTTGAAGCTTTTGGAAAGATTAACGGTCGAGGCTATCGCGCCATTGGTCAAACAAATATCTGGCCAAGTGAAAACATTCGAATCGAAACAAC
The DNA here is from genome assembly GCA_964470025.1 of uncultured Gammaproteobacteria bacterium. GTDB lineage: Bacteria > Patescibacteriota > Patescibacteriia > Buchananbacterales > UBA6539 > CAYXZR01. The sequence continues at coordinate 408 of CAYXZR010000043.1, forward strand.
GTCAACTGACGGCTCTCTTGACTCATTCGAAAAGTACGATGAAGCAAGCAAGCAGAAAATTAGATCTCTTGGCGGTGTAATCCCTGAGTATTCGCAAGGCGACACAAGCGCTACTGAAGCAATGATTAATGCGACTGAGCAAAACGCTGTGCTTAATCCGCTTGTTTCTGGTATTGAGAGTGCAGTTAAAAATCTAATTGCTTACTGCGCCATGTTTGAGGGTCAAGTTAGCCAAGAGGAAGTATCTCAATATGTAGGCTCAATCAACTTTGATATGCCTCGCGACTTTGCGAAAATTCAGCCTAATACAGAGGCTGGGCGCTTTATCCTTGAGATGGTTAGAGATAGAGTTATGACAAGAGAGCAAGCCGTTAAAGCTCTCATTAAACTTGGTTGGCATGAAGGTGATATGGAAGATATATTGTCCGATATCGAAAACATCGAGCCAGATATAACACCAGTTTGACCTAGTTAGTTAAATTGGCTAAAATTTAGTGCAAATGGTTAGCAGTGCTAACTTTAATATAAACTCAACAAAGGCCGTGCCAAATGAGTGATTTAACACAAGAGCAATACGAGCAGTTACCTGATTTTGTTAAAAGCGATTACACCGAAGTAGATGGTGTTTATAAACACGCTGGAATGATGAAAGTAAAAGGTACTCTCAACGAATTGGATAGCAAGCTAAAAGCGCGTGATAACGAGTTTAGCCAGTTAAGCGAAAAGCTATCGAGCATTGAACAGCAACAAGCTGAAAAGATTGAGCAGGCTCGCAAAGATGCGCTAGAGCAGGCTAAAAGCAAAGGTGATATTGCAGCGATTGAGCAAAGATACCAAGAGCAAATGCAAGACCTTGAAAAGCGCACCGCTGAACGTGTACGTCAAGAAGTACAACAAGAGTACACGCTTAAAGAAGTGCAGAACAAAGCAAAGCTTGAACTGAATGAAATTGTTCACGCTTTAAAGCCTAAAGATGAATTTGCAAAGCGTTTGATTGAAGATCATTTAAGAACGCGCCAAAAAGTCGAAGAAGGCAGAATTATTTACACCAATGATGACGGCAGTGCCTCAACTTTGGATTACAAGGGTTTAATCGGTGAGCTTCAAGAAAGCCCAATGTTTAAGCCTTTATCAAGTTACACTCCACCTGCAAGCGGTGGCGGTTTAATTAATGGCTCAAAAGGTGGCAGTGCCCCTGTGGCTAAAAATGACGTTAAGGCAAATTTAGAAAAGCGCCTTAAACAACAAGGTTTACAATAAAAGGGTAAAAAATATGGCACTGTCAAATATGAACGTGTACGACACTGAGATCTACACAACCACGATCGAGCTTTTAGGTCAGAAGTTAAGCGCATTTAACGCCGCTTCTGGCGGTACAATCGTTTTAGATGCCAATGCATGGCGTGGTAACTACACAAAAGAGTCATTCTTTACACAGCTAGCAGGCGCTCAACGCCGAGTTAACCGTAACCAAGCTAACGGCGCTCAAGCTTCTACAGCATTAGCTATGGGTGAGACTGGTGGCGTTAAAGTTGCTGGTGGTTTTGGCCCAGTTGTTTTCGAACCATCGCAAATGACTTGGTTAATGCAAAATCCTTCTGAGGCTATCATGGCTATCTCTGAGGGCTTCTCTGACGCTTTACTTGCAGATCAACTAAACACAGCTGTAGGTTGCGCTGTTGCTGCTGTTGAGAACCAAGCTTCATTAGTGAATGACGTATCAGCATTAACCGCTGGTGCTGGCGCTTTAACTCAGAAGGTTCTAAACGGCTCTCACTTCAAGTTTGGTGATATGAATGCGATGCTACGCGCAGACATCATGCACTCTGCTGGTAATGAGGTGTTGATTAATAACGCGCTTGATAATGGCGAGCGATTATTCGATTCATCTAACGTTACTGTAATCTCTATCCTTGGTAAGTTAATGGTTGTTTCAGACATTCCGGCGCTTTATGTTGCTGGTACACCTAACAAGGTTAAAGTGCTATCCGTTACTGTTGGCGGTATCGTTGTTGATAACTCAAGCGACATTATCACCAACATGGAAACAACAAACGGCAAAGAGCGCATCGAAACAACATGGCAAGCAGATTATACGTTTGGTGTTAAGCTTAAAGGCTACAAGTGGAATGAAGCAAACGGCGGTTCAAGTCCAGCGGATGCAGACCTGTTTACCGGCGCTAACTGGGATCTAGCAATGGCTGATGTTAAGCACACGCTAGGCACTCTAGCAATCGCTGACGCTGACCAGTAAGGATAGGTTATGGCTAATATCATGTATGTTAGCCATCCTGTATCACCTGAGCTAAAAGCGAGTATCAGAAAGCAAGGCTTTAGAATTGTTGATATTCGCTTTAAGCCCGAGGTTTTACCTGATGGTCACAAGGTTTATGAAGATAAACCAAAACGCAAATCTAGAAAAGCTGACAGTTAATGTCGGCTTTTTTGTTGGTGAAATTATGAATATGAATAAATTATTAGCTGATATTGTCCTTGCCGCTGGCGGTTCGGTATCAAATCCAAATAACAGAAATAAACTTTTAAAAGATTGGTTAACAGCTTTAGGAGGCTGAAATTATGAGTATTAGAAATGAACTACTCGAA
>CAYXZR010000044.1:0-2991 GCA_964470025.1 uncultured Gammaproteobacteria bacterium
GAAAATGCTCCAAATCCCATAGTAGCTTGAGTATAGCTCAATAAACGCTATTTTTCAAGTTATGCAAATTGTGAAAAATCAGCATTTTTTATCTGTGCACACAAATCAATCACCTTATCTTCAAGCTTCTCCAGGTCCTTCTCAGAGCCTACAAATGACACCTTAGTATTATTTTCTAAGTAATAGTAGCTCAGCTTCTTAACCTTATGGCCAAGATGTCGCTCAGCAGCTAGCTGATACAGCAATAGCTGCTGCTTGTCGTCAGTTGTAAGCTTTTCCTTTGGTGCTCCAGTTTTATAGTCAATAATTTCTACACCATCATCAACTGGATCAATTCTGTCGATCTTACCAATAAGCGTGTACACCTCATTTGTCTCTTTATTGAGTAGGCCTAGCTTAAAAGAAGTTTCAAGTGCCAGCGGTTGAGGCCGTTCACTTTTATACGTCTCATAAAATGCCTTTATAATTTGACCACCTAATTCCTTGTACTCATCATGTTGTTGACGAGAAATATACCAATCATCAACCCAGTACTGATCGTAGAGCTCTTGCAGTAACTTCAGGCTTGGTAATCGCGATGAAGTATCTTCATTGTCGCCAAACAAATCTTTTTGAGCGATTTGTCTTCGATCCTGAGCATGCTCAAAAAAATGTTGCAACGTGCTATGGAGTGATGTACCAAAAGAAAAAAAAGGCTTTCCAACTTGTGGGATCTTCAAAATATACTGCAAGTAATATTGCTTTGGATCTTTTTCAAACAACTTTAATTGGCTAAAAGAAAAAACTTTTGGAATAAGATATTTAAAATCAGCAGCATCAAGTTGAGAAGGCGCAACCTGATCAAAATCAGGAATCGTCTCAGGAAATGTCATTGGCTCATCTGTAAGTGAAAAGCCAAGATCCGATAGCTCTTTCAAAAATCGTGACACTTTTTTCTTGCGAGCACCACCGTAATCACTGGCACTCGTAAAGTATAAACCCTCTCGAGCACGAGTCATCGCAACGTAAAAAAGTCGACGTTCTTCCTGAAGATGCACGTCACCGTCTGGTAATTCTTCTTTAATAAGCGCCTCTGGAAGTAAAAGCGGGTCTGGTCGATTATCAGTTGGGAAACGTCGATCAACCATACTAACTATAAAAACATGCGTAAACTCTAAACCCTTAGAAGCATGCACCGTCATAACCTTAACCGCCTCTGGACCATCATCAAGATTTTGTTGCAAAGACCCTGCCTCACCTGCCTCAAGCTCTAGCTCTATAAGCTGTAAAAAATTTTTCACACTTGGATCTGGCACTGAATGTTCAAAATCATTCATCTTTTTGTATAGCTGATTCAAAAACTGTGCTGACTCAACCTTATCTTGCGTGTCAGCTTCAGCCAGTAAATCTAAGTAGCCAATATCTTTCAATGCAGTAACCACTACTTCTGTTACTGGTTTTTCACGCGCCAGCTGTGTATGTTGCTCAACCCAACGCAACAGCTGAGCAATCTTTTGCTTCACCTCTGGCTTAAGTCGTGTCACCATTTCAGGGTGTCGCAGTGACGCATAAAGTGAATACCCTTTACGCTTTGCCCAATAATTAAACTGCACCAAATCTCGATGCGCCAGCCCAATCACAGGTGAGTTTAAAATTCGATACACTGCATCATTTTCATGGTAATCATCGAGTAGCCGCAAATACGCCAACACATCCTGGACAATCGCCTTCTCATACAATCCACGCGATGCTAAAAATCGATATGGCACTCCGGCTTGTCGAAGCGCAGTTGCAAATCCATTTGCAACATCGTTAGTACGAGCCAAGATTGCAAAATTATCCCAGCGCAGCGAACTGTTGTCAGCCTTTAGCTCAGAAATCTTTTCAAGCACACCTCGTCGCTCGTCATCAGCTGTATCAAATGCCAAATGCTGCACCGTTCCTTTAACTTTTGTCTGTGAAGTAAGTTTTTTACTTAACTGCTTACTTTTACCTTTTGTTTTTTTCGCCGCCTCTGCCAGCCTCACCTCAAGTCGGTTTGGATTATTCTGTTTGATGAATTCATATGACAAATCTAAAATCTGTTGAGTTGATCGATAGTTTTTTGTTAAAAACAATTCCTGAGTTTTTGGGTAATCTCGTTTAAATTCTAAAATATTTGAAACTGACGCACCACGAAATTTATAAATCGACTGATCATCATCACCAACCACCGTAATATTATTGAGCGGCGCAGCAAGCAACTTCACTAACTCATACTGCGCATAGTTAGTATCCTGAAACTCATCAACCAAAATATACTTAAACTGCTCACGATATTTTGCCAATATCGCCGGACGTTTTTTAAATAACAGCAAACAATAGTTAATTAAGTCAGCAAAATCAAGTGCATTATTATCAAGCAATAATTGCTGGTAGGTATGATATGCATTGGCAATTTCTTGTGCCTTATCAACTTCATGACCTATAAGTTCTTTGCGTTCTTTTTTGGACAAATCCTTCAGCGCATCTTTAGAAAGCGTATCAGTTGAAAAATCAGCCGCATCTTTATTAAGCTTGAGCTCTTCTGCATATTCTAAATAATCTTGCGGACTAATTACCTCATCTTTTGCCCGAGAAAAAAGTTTTAGCAACGCATGGATAAATTTTGTTGGATTTCCTAATGGTCGATAGTAATCAAGCTTAAAAGCATCTAAGTGCTGTCGCACTAGCAACCACTGTTCAGTCTGATTAAGTAGCTTGAAATCATTTGGCAAGCCAATCTCAAGTGCATGTGCTTTTAAAATTCGTTCTGCAAAAGAGTGAAATGTTGAAATCCACAAATCTACGTAGCCATATGGAAGCAACTGATCGATTCGCTCTTCCATTTCACCAGCTGCCTTGTCGGTAAAAGTAAGACATAGTATCTGATTACTCTCTGCCTTCTTTTGCTCAATCAAATATCCAACACGTTGGGTAATTACTGTAGTTTTACCAGTTCCAGCAAAACCTGAAAGTAAAAAATAGCGTGTT
>CAYXZR010000045.1:0-1152 GCA_964470025.1 uncultured Gammaproteobacteria bacterium
GGTAGCCGTTATCACGAATGATTAACTTATATAGTCTAGAGCCATAATGTATGTTTTAGTTATTCCAGAAGAAACCCTGTTCACCAGTGAATTCTTCGATGCACACTCGCCCAGCAAAATTGATTGTATTATATGCGTTTGAATCAAATTCAACACCTGATTTCGGATACCACTGTAGATAGCGAATATTATCTAAATCTATAATGAAACCCTTTAAACCAGAGATTACAAGCTGCGGAAAGTCAGTACCATCATTTGCTAGCGGTGGATTGTCAGAAATAAACTCACCGAATCTTATGTAACCACCATTATTTGTTTCAGCGAGTCCACCAATAGTTACGCTTGCAATAGTTTGATCTAGTTGAGTAGTATCTATCTTTGACAAAAAGTGAATGTTTCGTATGCCTGTTAAATCTATTGACTTATCTAGTAAATATGATTTTGAAGTATCTGCTGCACATAGCGTTTTACCGTCAGCTTTTGCTTTATTTGCTGCACATTGAATTGCATCACTTACGCTTGAATAAAGTCCTATATAGTCGTCAACTAAAACGTAAGAACTGTCAAGTATTGGTGCGCTAGCTATGTCAGCTAGCGGCCTTAAAACTCTACCTGTGCGACTTGTTATAATTGCGCCCTTTGGTGCGTTTACAACTTTATCAATTGTAGAAGCATTGCAGCTCAAAGCTAATCCGCTATCAGTGCCAACAGGTAAGCCGCCGCTAGCTGTGCAGTTGTCATTATCAATATCAAAATCTTGTACGTTACAATCAACCATCAATCATTCTCGTATATTCTTTCGTCATAGTTTAACATAGTAAACTTTGTGGCGCTTTCACTTGCACTTTCTTTGCTTGATATAATCCATTTTGTTCTATCCATTTCAACCGACTCGCTTATAATGTATCTAGATCCAGTTTTAACTTGATAACCCATGATTCCGTCTCTAGTGTACGCGCCAGTTAAAAATTCGCAGTTAAAATAAAAACTTCCATCTACCCCGATTGGTGAAACTGGATGCGGTCCACTTAAAGAGCCGTCAGCGAGTGTAAAGTAAACTTCGTAACTCTTGTTTAGTTCCCACTCAATAAGCTCTGTCGTTTTTGCTGTGCTACCAGCTATTTCAAGTATCTCGCCATCATAAGATTTTGA
>CAYXZR010000045.1:1162-2819 GCA_964470025.1 uncultured Gammaproteobacteria bacterium
CAGCATATAAAACAACATCGCCTTTATCCAAAAACGTCATGCTAGGTAGGCATGTTTCAACCAATGTTTCACGCTGATAGATTAGCTTTCTAACCTCTAAATCCGCCCTGTTTTCAGCCTGAGCTAGTGATTGGCAACCAGCAAGCTCTATTAACTTTGGGTTTGCGCTTGGTTGGTTTAATATATTGCCATTGCTATCTATCGCTCTGTTTATGTACGCTTTTTTATTTATTGCTCGGTCAACGTATTCTAATCTTATACCGTCAAAATTTTGGCTAACAAAGCTATTAAATGTAATGCTGTACTCTCTGTTTTCGCCAGCTATATCCCTGCGGCTAATTAGGCCTGACGCAATATCCTTAGCTTCATCTCTACCAAAACGCCAGACGTTTCCATCCTGCCAAGTGTAGCAACGGGCCACATTTAAAATAGACTCTAATCTGTCTTGATAACTAATATCATTATCATCAAAAGTAAAATCAAAACGCGCCAACTCTGGATTCGTCGCATCTAACCTCTCTTGTATTTCATAAAGTGCATCAAGGTCAAGTAAGGCAGGATCTAATCCGTAGTAGTTCATATGCATGTGCAAGATGCAGTCAGCCATTCGCCTGCTAGCTCTTAGTGTTGTATCAACCGTTTGCGTTGCTGTGTCATAGCTCGGTGTCATTGATGCGCAAGTCAGGTTTATTTTTGTCTGTCTTGTTGCTGTCGCGTTTTGCGTTGCTGGGATGTTCACTTCTAAAATTGTCGCATCGCCAAATGTTTTATTGCTGTAATAGCTAATGCATTGCACTGACTCTGCGCGACATTCGTCAGGTGCTGATGCGTTTAATGATGCGTTATTAACACGTCTAATTGTTACGCGATACCATCCGACACCATCAAGATTTGCTGGGCCTATTTTTACGGTGCGGTAAACTGGATTTAAAGTTCTCTCTGTTATAACCGCAGCTTCTGTATAGCTAAAGCCAGTTGGTTGACCGCCCTTTGAATCAAGCTTTGTAACAATGATGTCAACTAAAACCGTTCCATCTGTGTTTTCATCGGCACCACGTAAACCGCGACCAAAGCCAAGGTTAACCCATATATCTTCGCACTGAACAGGCATGTTTATCGCTGTTATTTCACCAGTGCCGCCATGAGAAAATTGAATTGTCTGCGGAATTGGTAATGGAGGTAAACCGCCCTCGCCGTTAAAGTCACTCAGAACAATTCTATAATATCCGCCAGCCTCCAAAGTCATAGCTGTTACAAAGCCAGTGCCCTGCGTGAAAGTCGGCTCAGGAGGCTCGCCAGCACCAGGTGTGCCTTGCAATATTTCGTAATAAACAGTTGATTGAAAACCGCCACTTGAGTCAAAGAAGCTTTTCATTGCGTCAGTATCTGTATTTTGATCAACATTAAATACAGCGGTTGAGCCAGAAACGCCAGAATCAACGCTTGTCTCCATTGGTGCGCTATACTCTGTTACAGCGTCATCCTGCTCGTTTAATCCTTTTAATATCTGACCGTCAACCTCAGAAGCTCTAAATGATGTCATGTAATTTGGTACTGTTGCTACATTATTGACTGGCGAGTATTGCACGTAGTTAGCGTTTGTGAAGTTGCTAATCGGTGTTGATTCTGTGCGAACTTCTGTTATTTCGTACTGACC
>CAYXZR010000046.1:0-2622 GCA_964470025.1 uncultured Gammaproteobacteria bacterium
AGCTCGTCTGCAATTTTTTTAATTTTTGCTGTTTTCTCTGCATCAAGAGAAGGACCGTTTGCAGAACCACCTAGTGCTTTGTAAAGTGCCAAAATAGCAGCACCCTGCTCTGTTGGCTTCACAAGAATGCGGTTATCTGCATTGGAGCCCGTAAGACTCATGTGGTTTTCTACCTGAATGTGGCGAGAAAGCTTAGCTTTTTTAACATCGTTGATCTTACGATTTTTCACATACTTGGCAGCATATTCTATTGGAGAAATCCATGTACCAAGGAAGTCTGCATCAAAACTCACGATAACCTCTGCTTTGTCGAAGTGGTAATCAGGAATAACACGCTGTCCGAAAGTCGCTTCGTTTGCCTGCAAAATAGCAGAAGAAGAAACAGGATCGTAAGTAATAACTTTTGTATTTGGATATTTCGCTGTAAAATCAGCGATAGCTTTTTTCGTGGTAGGACTTAAGATGGTGTTGGTAACAATGCGAATCTGACTATTGGCATTTAGCTTTCCCATCACTTCTTTATCAAGGTCTGCCCAGTTTTTTTTGTCAAGACGATCGATTGCACCATCTTTAACCCAGTAAGGACCATCGATACGACTTGTATCGTAAAGGCTTAAAACACTAGCCTGTGCTCTGGCACTTGTACCACCCATCGTTACAGGAGACAAGCTATTACCTTCTACTTTGATGGGGCGTCCCTCTCTGGTTTTTACTAAAACTGGACAGTAATCACCACCTTGTACGAAGGTAGAGGCATAATAAGTAGCTACACCAGGAACGATCGCATCCGGCTTAACAACGTAAGGAATTGCCTTTTTCACAGGAATCTCACACCCCGCAGCGATAGTCGCTGCTCCCAGACCAAAACCCAAGTATTTCAGGAAATCACGACGGCTGGCTTCAACACTCATAGCCTTTTTATCAGCCATTTGGCCTACTACAGGCAATTCATTGAACTCATTTTTCGCGGCTTCTTGATAAGCCGGGGTATTATTTAGCTGATCTACCCCAATCCAGACTGCTTGCTTCTTGTTTTTCATCTTTATAGTTTATGCAGGTAGTTGCTAAACACTACCTGCAATTTTTTTAAAAGTGTTTGAATCGCTAATATTTCTGTTCTTAATAGTGGCACTTCTGACACTCCAAACCACCGATTTCTTCCACGGTCACTTTGTCGCGCTCACCATTAGCAATTTCTTTGTGATACTTTTCGTAAGATTTGTAGTACTCATTATCTTCAAACTGTACCTCCGTTTGACGGTGACAGTTGATACACCATCCCATAGATAGTGGTGCATACTGACCAACTACTTCCATTTCCTGTACCGGCCCGTGACAAGTCTGGCACTCTACCTTACCCACAGAAACGTGCTGTGCGTGGTTGAAGTAAGCATGATCAGGAAGATTGTGAATACGCACCCACTCAATTGGTCCCTGAATTTTGTTGTCACCTAATTCAGGATCAGTCAAAGATGTTACAATACCTTCCCACTGATCTTCGATCAAATCTTCTCCTTCTGTATCGAGGGTTCCTTTTTCTTTTACGTAAGTATCTGCAATCCACTTTTTATAAATCTGCTCGATTTCGCTTTCTGAAAGCTCCTCGTAGCCATCAATATATGTATCTGTACTTGGGTCGTACCCAACAGAAGCATAAATCTTTGTCAACTCAGCAGTTCCATACTTAGAACCAACTTTAACTGCCTTGTGGCAATTCATACAAGTATTCGCTGCTGGAATGACGGAGTGCTTACTTCTACGCGCGCCATCGTGACAGTACTGACAGTCAATTTTTTGTAGTCCTGCGTGTGTTGCGTGTGAGAACTTGATTGGCTGCTCTGGCTGATAGCCTTGCTGACGACCAAGTGCAATGGCATTATTAACAGTTGTATAACCACCCAATACGACCAATGCAAAAATTACGAAGGCAATAACTCCTTTGCTTGTTAGCGTCTCTGCAATTGTCTTGCGACGAGCAGGAGCATCCCCTTCACGTGCCTGAACGATATAATTCAGGTTGGAAAGGATACGTGCCAATACCAAAGCAAGTAAAGCCAAAATTACAGCTAGTGCTACATACCAAAGTGTGTAGTCTGTTGCTTCTGCAGCAGTAGCTCCATCTCCATCACCTACAACTGCTGTTTCAGGTACAGCTGTATAAACATCATCAATGTAAGCCAAGATATTATCCATCTCAGCGGTCATAAGGTTGAAGTTATTCATGATGGTTGGCCCCCATTCTGACCACAATTCAGTAGCACGAGGATGACCATCAGCAATCATTTTCTGAGAGTTGTTGATCCAGTTATACAAATCTTCTCTTGGATAATCTGCCCAGCGTTCCTCGACACCACCAAGAGCAGGACCAGTCAGGTCATCTTTCATATTACGGTTGTGGCAAGACGCACACTTATTTCTAAACAACGACTTACCAGCCTCGATATCAACAGCTGCCTCTTCCTGCCCAATCAATGCCTGAGAGAAGAGCAGCAACGATAGAAGAACTAAAATTCGGTTGAACAATGATCTATATATCATGTGAGCTATATATTTAGATATATTTCAATTTTGTTATTAATCTCTTTTTTCTTGATTTGCCGCAAATATATAATTCAAGACAAT
>CAYXZR010000047.1:0-2576 GCA_964470025.1 uncultured Gammaproteobacteria bacterium
GCGGGCAGACTGGCTGCTCTTTGGAGGTAGAGTATCATGAAAATTGCAACTGTAATGATACCGATAATTGCAGCATTGATGCTTTTTGCCACAGACTCATTACCTAGTGATGCACCAATTGTCTGCTGAGAAATAAGCTCAATACTCACTGGCAGGGCACCAGCATTGAGTCGTTGTGCAAGTAGGCGTGCTTCTTGGATAGAAAAGTTTCCACTAATTGTAGCACTACCACCAGTAATAACTTGATTAACTACTGGGGTACTAATTGGCTCATTATCCAAGAAGATAGCAACAGGTCTACCAAGGTTTCGCTCGGTTATATCTGCAAATAGTTCAGCTCCTTCGGAATCGAAATCAAGAATTACCTGAGGTTCATTGCTATTAGGATCAAAAGCAACTTGAGATCGCTGTAGTTGCTTGCCACCAAGCTCAGTATTGATCCATTGTTGATTTGGATCTAGGTAGTAAGCCTCAGTTCTGGTGAGTAGAAGAATATGAGAACAATTAGTTGTAATTTGTTCAGGGGTGTTTTCTACCGGTTCTTCTGTTTCGCCAAGTGAATTTTCATACTGAATATCATCATTTCTTCGAATAATATGATATCCAAACTGAGTTTGAACTAGCTCAGGATAAATTTCTCCCTCAGAAAGTTCATCAAAACATACATTTGCAAATTCTGGCACTAAGATATCTCGAGCAACTGGACCAAGCGCACCGCCGTTATCAGCGGTACCTGGATCTTCTGAATATGCTAAAGCTAGTTTTTCAAAGTCAGCATCAGGTTCAAATACTTGCGCTAAAATACCCTCAGCTTGCTCTTTGATATTGGTATTGAATTGTTCAAGCTCTGCCTGCTGTTCTTTAGTTAGTTCAATTTGTGGGTTTGGATTTTGTTCTTTGAATTCAAGTAGTGGTGTTTCACCAATAAGGTTAATAGCCTCATTAATATCGTGGACACCAGCTAGTTCGACTGAAATTCTTCCTTTACTAGGAATTGCCTGAACGATTGGCTCTGAGACGCCAAAGGCATTTACTCGACGTTCAATTACATCTCGTGCACCCTCAAGTGCAGCACCTTCTTCAGATGGAGTAATTTGTGATAGATCAGCCTGGTAGATGAGATGAGCACCTCCTTGGAGATCAAGACCTAGGCTAAATTCTTTCTGAAAAAACGATGGAAGTGGAATTCCAATTTTGTTGAAGTAGCTCGGAAAATCAAGCAATGCAGCCAAAAAAGCTAATAAAAAAATGCCGATTAAAGCGAGTCGTGTCTTTGTTGTAGATTTCATGTGTTTCAAATAATTAAGCACGTATAGTCTATCAAAATGAATAGCATTTAGCAAGAGCACGGATACGTGGTAAAAGGGCTGAATTATCCCCAAAACTGTGCTATTATGCCCCTGTATGAAGATATCGATTATCACTCCCACATTTCCACCATATCGCGGCGGTATTGGTAATGTCGCTGCAGCACAGCATCATTTTTTTCGTGAGGCTGGCCATCAAGTTACAGTAATTACACCAAAATACCCCAGCAAAGAGTTTCAGGTAAAGGATGGAGTGGACTGGGTCACCCCAAAGCTAGTATATGGTAATGGTGCATTGCTCACTGGGATGCATAAAAAAATAACAGGGAGCGATGTAGTTATTCTACATTATCCATTTTTCGGTGGTGCTGAGCCATTATTATTGCATAGTAAGAAGTTAAAAAAGAAGGGTACTAAAATAATTGTCTATTATCACATGGATGTTGTTGGTACTCAGCCATTAAAGTCGATAATTGCAATACATAAAAAAATAATTTTGCCAAAGATAATCAAAGTAGCCGATAAGGTAATTGTAACTTCAAAGGATTACGCCGAACATTCGTTTATTCAAAAGCAATTTAAAGAAATGCCTGATAAGTTTGTGGAAATTCCAAACGGCGTAGACACACAACATTTTAATCCTAAAAATACTTCGGTAGACATTTTTGCGAGACACGAAATAAACAAAGACGAAAAAGTCGCATTATTTGTTGGTGGACTTGATAAAGCGCATTATTTTAAAGGTGTTGAGCATCTTATTGAGGCAGTATCGCGATTGAAGCAAGTCCCGTATCCATGGCGCTTAGTTGTGGTCGGAAAAGGCGAGCTACAGCAGAAGTACAAAGATCTTGCCGGCCAGTTGCGCTTGTTTGATAAAATTATTTTTGCTGACGATGTCACCAACGAGATGCTGCCATCATATTATGCTCAGGCTGATGTCACTGTACTGCCATCAATTGATAAGTCTGAAGCATTTGGTATGGTGCTTGTTGAGTCCTATGCATGTGCCACGCCTGTAGTTGCCAGTAATATTCCTGGAGTTAGAAGCGTAGTTGAGGACGGAAGTACTGGGTTGCTGTGTGTGCCAAAAAATCCCGATGATCTCGCGGCAAAGATACACTATTTATTTTCTAATCCAGAAATAGCAAAGCAGTATGGAGAAACTGCATTACAAAAAGCCCATGAAAAATATGATTGGCAACAAGTAATTACAGCTACTCTAGATGTGATAAAGAAATAATCGTATGCAAGAGCAAGATAAAAAAATAT
>CAYXZR010000048.1:0-2506 GCA_964470025.1 uncultured Gammaproteobacteria bacterium
AAGCTGGATTCGAAGTGGTTGTTTCTTCGCTTAATCGACCACTGAAAAAAAGTGAAATTATTTCTCAGCTAAAAAAAGGTTTTGATGGCATAATTTCTCTACTTACTGATACTATTGATTCTGATGTGTTACACGCTGGTGGTGCGCGACTCAAAGTTGTAGCCAATTATGCTGTTGGCTATGATAATATCGATATTGCTACTGCGAAAGATCTTGGAGTTCGTGTTTGCAATGCACCTGGTACCTCAGATATCTCTGTTGCAGAAACTACACTTACTCTAATGCTTGCTGTAGCCCATCATATAGAAACTGCTGATGACTTTGTTCGAGCTGGAAAGTACAAAGGCTGGGATCCTGATCTTTTTGTGGGCAACAGTCTTTTTGGCAAAACGCTGGGAATTATTGGCACTGGTGCGATTGGTTCAGAGTTGGCAAAGATGGCTCACCACGGACTTAAAATGAATATTCTTTATACTGACATAGTTCAAAATAAAACTATCGAAAAAGAATGCAAAGCAATAAAAACTTCACTGAATAAACTACTTAAAGAATCAGATGTAGTAAGTTTACATGTTCCGCTGCTCAAATCTACACATCATATGATTGGCCTTAAGGAGCTTGAGATGATGAAATTATCTGCATACCTTATTAACACTGCACGGGGTGCGGTTGTAGATGAGAAGGCGCTTGTGGTAGCACTAAAGAAAAAAGTGATTAAAGGAGCTGCGATTGATGTCTACGAGAATGAACCAACCCTCACTCCTGGCCTTACAAGTCTTGATAATGTTATTCTCACACCTCATATTGCCTCTGCTACCGCCGAATCACGAGACATGATGGCAACTACCACTGCACAAAATGCAATCGATGTGCTACTAGGTAAAAAGCCAAAAGGACTAATTTGTTAATCTACTTCCATGGAATCTGTACAACCACAAATCCCAACCATACTAGTTGTATTTGGAGCAACTGGAGATCTAATGGCAAAAAAAATTGCTGGTGCACTTTTTTCTCTTCATCTTAAGCAAGGATTACCTGAACGCTTTACTATCATTGGTGTTTCTCGCAGACCGTTGACTGATGAAGATCTTCGAGATCGTGTGGCAAAAAGTATTAATAAAGATAAAAAATTACAGTACTCAGCTCGACAACTTACTTCGTTTTTAAAATCTATCTCATATCATCAAGGGCTATACCAAGAAGATACGCTATACCAGGGGCTAATCGATAGACTTACTTCAATTGATATGAAATGGGGTGTTTGTGCAAATAAGCTCTTCTACTTAGCTGTCCCCCCTTCACTATATGAGGAAATACTAACGAAACTAGACACATCTGGGCTTACTAACGCCTGCAGCTCAAAAGAAGGTTGGACGAGAGTGATTGTAGAAAAACCATTTGGCACTGACTTAAAAAGTGCCAAAAAACTCGACATGTTGCTTGGTTCACTTTTTAGAGAAGAACAAATTTATAGAATTGATCACTACTTAGGAAAAAATCTACTCGAAAGTATGATGTACTTTCGTTTTACTAATATTTTATTTAGTGATAGCTGGGACAGTTCGGCAGTTGAGTCAATTTCTATTAACCTCAATGAAACACTTGATGTAGAGAATCGAGCAGATTTTTATGATGGTATTGGCGCCCTAAGAGATGTAGGACAAAATCACTTACTTCAAATGCTTGCCCTTACTACAATGGATAATCCTGGAGAATTTAGTGGACAAAAAATTAGAGATAAGCGACACGAGATGCTTAGCTCAATTAAAATTCCTACCAAAAAAATGGTTGCAGCTAAAACAAGTCGTGGACAATATACTGGCTATAAAAAACACCAAGGAGTCGCCAAAAAATCAAATACTGAAACGTATTTTAAAATTGAATTGGAGCTTACTCATCCAAAATGGAAAGGTGTGCCAATTTACCTAGAAGCTGGAAAAAATTTGGATAAAAATAAAAAAGAAATAACGATCATCTTTAAACAGAAAGATGAGTGCTTATGTCCTCCTATGGAAAAGCAGTATACAAATCAAATTACATTTAGCCTTGTTCCTAAAGAAAAAATTAGCATTAGCTTTTGGACGCTAAAGCCTTCTCTTACTACTGAACTAGAGCAGCGTTCGTTTGAATTTATGCTGCATGATGGCACTGCTTCAGAGAATAATCATATTCAAGAATATGAAAAGCTGCTGTATAACTGCATTATTGGTGATCAAACACTTTTTGTCAGCACTGATGAAGTAGCAGCTATGTGGAAGATTATTGACCCTATTATTAAAGCGTGGAATGAAGATGTCACTCCACTTATCTCTTATACACCTAAATCATACCCACATATATGATGACTCAATCAACTCTTCCTCCAATTGGTATTATCGGCCTTGGCAGAATGGGCTATGCGATGGCAGAACGCCTTTTGCAAAATAACATCCCTGTAGTTGTGCAAAATAGAACGTTTGAAACTGCACAAAAAATAGAGCCTAAAGGTGCCATTGCCACAGAAACA
>CAYXZR010000049.1:0-2381 GCA_964470025.1 uncultured Gammaproteobacteria bacterium
CGTTAAGCGCTACAAGGATTATAGCTATGAAAGCCATAGATATCAATCTTTGATGTCGCTTTAATTTCAGGGTAGACCCTAATTAGTTTTCTAAAACAGCTAGACCAAATCCAGTTTTGCCATTTTGATTGCCATTATAAAGCATATAATAATTATTTTTATGATGGAAGACAAATGGATAACAAATCATTTTATTGTCCCACCCTATTTTAGATATTTCTATTCCCGTATAATTGTCATGACGTTTCCAATCTATTGCATTTTGGGAAGTAGCATAACCAATTCGGTAGGTTTTGCCAGTACCGTCTCTAAAAGAAAACCACATGTGGTAGATTCCATTTTCTATAATTACACTAGGTTTTGAAAATGCTTGAGCAACTCCTACTTCATAGGGAATTGCTATTCCATGTTTTTGCCAGTTTTTGCCATCTTTTGAAGTAGCGTATTTGATAACGTGTATCATTTCATTATTACCTGCCTCCCAAGTAATTGTAGAGCCATACCACATCTTATAAACTCCTTGATGATATATAACAAATGGATAAGATAAACTAATTTTATCTTCTTCATCTACTCCCATAAAAATAGAAGAAGGTGTTATATTCATATATTTTTTATTAGTCAATTCTATCCTGCCTACATCTCCTCGCCAATGTTCATTTTTGGGATACTGCCATCCCATAAAAAGAATATATGTTTTGTCATTTATATCAAAAGCATTTCCTATACTAATACCATGCGAATAAAAACTATTTGCGTCTCCATATACTAAAATTGGTTCTTTAGGATAGTCAATGATTTCTTGGGTAAGTATATTGATATCGACATATCCTACTGATGATTTATTTTCCCTATTCCTACCACTATAAAAAATCCTAAATATATCGTTTTCTAAATGAATAGCTAATGGATTGGCTGCATGCGAACACAAGTACGGATTAGAGTTATCTACTTGAAAAATTTGTCCTAATTTTTTCCAATTATGATTTTGCATAGCTATTAAAAATTTAGTTCATCGCTCTTTTTCTCCAAAAGAATTGATTTTGCAGGCAGATAAACACCTTTTTCTATTGTGTTTTTACTGATAATTGCTCCTGCTGCTACTAAAGTTTCTGCAGCTAATGTAATTTCATTATGCAAAGTTGCATTAACACCCAAAAAACAATTGTTGTTTATTACACAATATCCCGAAACAACCACATGAGAGGTAATAGTAATGTGATTATATAAAATTGTATCATGTCCAATATGATTACCACTCCACAATACATTGTTACTGCCTATCTTAACAAAAGGTTGAATGGTATTATCTTCTAAAATTAAATTATTATCTCCTATTGGTTCTTCTGTTAAAAAACTACACTTCGAGCTGATATAATTAGGTGAAAAATAGCCTTTTTCTTTTGTTTGATAATAAAGTTGTTCTCTAATTTTATTCATTTTGGTATAGCCAACTGCCACAAAAGCATCAAAATCTGATGAGGGATAGAGTTCTTCTAGTTCTTCAAAAGCTACCACAGGGAGTCCTTGCCAAATTTTATCCGAAATATAACTACGATTTACAGAAAATGCCACTACTTGATATTCACTATCTTTATCAAAAAACCAGCGAGCAAGTCTAGCATTGGTAGTGTTTCCTATTATAATAAGTTTCTTTGTTTTTTTAGGTGTAATATAAGTCATTAAACTAAATTTAAAAAATGAAAATATTAAAAATTTGTAACTATTTAGGTAGAGCTCCCTACGACAGCGTAGCTGCGAAGGAACGACTCGCCCCGCCGCCAAGCGTTGAGCTACTCTTCATAGGCAGACAAGCTGTGCTTTTTTGCCGTACTGCAAAAGCTTTTGATCCTTGCATAGTGCCGCGCCCCTTGTAGGGTACGGAAGCAGCCACTGACTTTTAGCTTCGTTTTCAACGGGCGGATATCACGTTCGGCCAGGTTATTAGTGAACGGCACTTCGTGCTCCCGCGTGAACCTCAGTACTTCTTCTTCGTATCGTTCCAGCCTTTCGAGCAGGTTCCTCCCTTTTGTTTTCTTCGGCCGTCCTTTTGGGCGAGGTTCGGGCGGTGGCTCTTCCCGGCTGGCTTCTTTTAAGATTTGCCTGTAGCGAGACCGGACTGTTTTATATTTTTTGGCTGGCAGCACTGAACTTCCGCTACTGCTAAATTCGTAAGCGTATATTAACAAACTGTGCATCTTGGCAGCCCACCGACGCTGATGGTTTTCGCTTAGTCCCCTCAACTCGCGCAGCAAGTGTGCCCCGCAAAGCGCATGGCGTACATTTTCCAACCCAAAATAGCTGGCCCAGCAGTCGTGAACAAGCGTACCTGTATAGTTTTGAGCTATGCTTTGATCGCTGTGCAGCGCTTTGGTGCCTCT
>CAYXZR010000050.1:0-2286 GCA_964470025.1 uncultured Gammaproteobacteria bacterium
ATTAACATCCGTCAGTTTCGCGGCTTCTTGATCAAACACCTCAATAAACATGTTGCCAATAATTTTACGTTTGGCTTCGGGGTCAGATACTCCTTCAAGCTTACCGAGGAACAATTCCTCAGCGTCGGCACGAATGACTTTGACACCCATGTTTTGAGCAAACATGGCCATGACCTGATCGCCCTCGTTCAAGCGCAACAAGCCATTATCAACGAAAACACAGGTTAATTGATCGCCGATTGCCTTGTGTAACAGCGCCGCAACGACCGATGAATCAACACCACCCGACAGGCCGAGCAATACTTTGTCGCTACCCACTTGGGCTTTGACTCGGGCGATGGCATCTTCGACGATATTCGCTGGCGTCCACAGCGCTTCGCAACCGCAAATCTCGAGCAGAAAATGCTCGAACAAGCGCTGTCCTTGTAAGGTGTGAGTCACTTCAGGGTGAGCAAAATGCACTTTGTTATGATTCCGAGTGACTCAATGAAGACGTTGGTTACGGTTTTTGCAGTAAAGTGAGTTAATGTAGTATTCGCATTTATGAATATTACTTATGTGAAAATTGCAGTCAATTCCATTTGCAAACCTTAATGGCCGCTTTAAAATCCAAAGCGGTCAATACTCCCTGCCAATGTTAAATGAGTTAACTCTTTTTCACCTGCTCAATCATCTTAGCTGAATATGCTATTAAAGCGTATTTTGTTGCGACAATACTGTTTGATTCCGCCCTTTGTTCTTTGCCTCATAAAGCGCGCTATCTGCTTGATGGATAAACATTTCCATAACTATTTCGATAGTATTGGCACTCCTTTTATTTACCGGCAAGGCTGATATCCCTAAACTTATCGTCCATTTTACAATTTCTCCTGCATCACTAGTCACGTATACATCCTCGACGTGCTTTCGAATCCTCTCTGCAAGATTTTTCGCATCAGTTATATTGGTATCAGGTAAGATAATTGCGAACTCTTCTCCTCCAAGCCTAGCAACAAGGTCAGTAGCTCTTGACTGGTTTACACATAAATCTGCAAGCGCGCAAATAACGCGATCTCCTGTAGGGTGACCAAAAGTATCATTGATGCGTTTAAAATGGTCTATATCGAGTAAGATTAGAGCGCATTCAACGCTCGAGCGAGCACTCCGAGTTGTCTCTGATTTAAGTTGGTTATCAAAGTGACGCCGGTTTGCAACACCAGTTAACGGATCTGTTTGGGAGGACTTCTCTAAAGCGAGTTGAAGGTTGTAACGATGATAATAACTCCATGAAAAAACAAGCATAATTAATAAAGCTGAAACGCTCGATTGCACTGAGATCTGGAAATAAACGTTTTGTATCAGCTCATCTAGCACGCCATGGTTTTCGGATAGAACAACAAAGGAAAAAGCAACAGTAAGAAATAAAATCTGAATGTAGATTGAGAAGCCGATGAGAACAAAAAAGATAAAAAAGGGATAGAGTGCAACATTACTCACTGTTGTCACTAATTCTTCGCCAGAATGCTCTATTATTTTTATGCCGAGATACGCAGAAAAAACTAGGGTTATTAAAATTGTTGCCGTAGATAATTTCAAACTGCTTGATTTTAAGATAATCCAAGCAGGTATCACTAATAGAAGAAAGTAAAGTCTCAGCTGAAACAACTCACTTCTTATTTCAGGATGTGATTTGTAGTCAAAAATACCTTCGGCAAGCCCCAAAGGAATGAGTGTCAGTAAAATCGCAGCTGTATATAACCGATAGTCGTTAAATTTTTTGTTTAAATAATCACTACTAAGTTCAAGCTTGCTCAACTGTATTATGGCGGTCAAAGTACTCTCATTTTTATGAAACATCATTTATATCCATACTTCAGTGAGGGGGGCGTTCGTGATAAGTGTGTTCATTTTGATTTAACAGATTTTACTAGCCTGTGCTAACAGTTTAGCCTATATAGTTGAGATAGGTATGGGGATGTGCCTGAATTTGGCTGTGCCTGAATTTGGCGAGGAGTGAAGTTACCCATTATTAGTATGGGTAACTTACTAAGTAACTATAGCCAGCGACAGGTCTGACTACCAGAAAGCTCATGTTTCGACACCATTACGTAAAGGGGAGCTGTTTTCCTTCTCCTACTTGGGTAATCCCCAATGATGCCAAAAATCCAAATAGTAACGAACAAACCAGCAGTGACAAGGTAAACCAAAACATAACAACCTTTCTGCTAGCCCCCATGGCAATTGCGAATGCTCCAGCGGCATGGATACCAATCAAAAATGGCCCCAAAAAAGCCAAGCCTGGAACAC
>CAYXZR010000051.1:0-2128 GCA_964470025.1 uncultured Gammaproteobacteria bacterium
AAAAGCCCCGATTAAGGGGCTTTCTTTTTAGAAGTTAGCGTAAACGCTGATTGTCTTGCCTGTAGTCGTATTTTCTTCGGCTGCATAGCTCATTGAGTTGCTAGCAATTGCATTTGCCTCAGTTGGCATATCGTGCTCGGTAGCAACGCCTTGCTCAATTACTATGATCATCTTGCGAGAATCATCAGGCCAATACAATTCGACGGCAACATTAAAGCGCGTGCCGTTTTCATATTTTCTTTGCCAATCTCTAGCATCAGAAATATAGGCTTTAGTAACAAGTGAGCCAGTTGCTTCAAATGAACGGCCATCATAACCCACACGCTCGCAGCCAGCGCTTCGATCTTCTTGTAGGTTGTTGTTAACCTCAAGTGTCATTGATTTGACGCTACAGTTTGACTCTGTGCCGTCAATCCAAAAACCAGCAACGTTGTTAATAGCACTAACTACGCTAGACGCATCATTTGCCGCATCAGTTTGACCTGCAATTACAGCAGAGCCGTTGACTGGTATCTCACTAACAAAGCTAACCGTTGACGTACAGATGCCTGTTTCTGGCACCTCAAAAGTCAGACTGTTAATTTGTGAGTCCAAGTAAGTGCGATAGCTAACATCACCAGCAGCAGAAAGATCTAGCATTCGCTCCTGTATCGTGTAGTAGTATTTAGAAGTACCGCTTGATGATTTAATGGAAGAAACAGTAATCGAGTTTCCTGCAGCTTCTGTCGCGCTTGGCGCTGGGCTTGTCGTAATATCATCACCAACAACGGCAGAAACGTAATAACTGCGGTTGTCATCAGTTACAGCTAGACCATCAACAAAGATAAAATCGCCAACCGCAAAGCCATGACCAGGCACAGTAAAGCCAGTAGCTGTCGCTGCAATATCAATATCAGTAATTGTATTATCAACCGTCTCAGCGTGAAGCGCAGCCAAAAGAAAATCTTTAGTTTGCTGCGTTGCTTCTGTGCTTAGCTCGGTCGGATATGTTTTTGTGTCTTGAATCTGTTGCTTACCTTGCTGGTTGTTTTTAATTTCACCAGATTGAGTATAAGCAATTGTTCGTTTTGTCGTGCCGGATAATCGGCGAGCTTTATTAAAGACAGGGTTAGTATCAACCGCGCCCTTTGTTGTTTGCAAAGAAGTAAACACGCTTATGTCGTTAGCGTTTAAACTTCTGTCATTTACAGTTGTAGGCATTTTAATTCCCCTCGAAATAACCGTTTACATTAATGTCGTATCTATATAGATTGGTATTTGGCTCGTCACCGACTTTCTCGGGGCTTGCCTCTAGTAATTGTAACCCATTGACCCACTTATTTTCAAAAGCGCTCACAATCTCTTTTACAGCTGCAGGTAAAGCTAGTTTTTGCGCTCTCTCGTCTTTATTCACATAAACGCTAATAGTGTGAGTAAAATCAGTTCTTGAGGTGCCACCGCCAGCGCTTGAGTTAATGCGAAAGTTTTCAGTCGTAGATTGCTGAATGTATGGCGGTGTCATCGGTTTAGTTTTATCTAAATCCGAATTAACAACGTCCGATATTGTGTAGCCTGTTGGTAAATTATCCAACAAGTGAACCCAGAGCGTTTTTTGGTATGTGTCGATGTAGTCTAGTCTTGCCATGGCATAACCTTATAAATTCGTAGCGCGCTTAATTTGCTTTGTTAATTCTTTAGGTGGAGTTTGAGTCGAATAACCAAGCTCCATTATTCTATAGGCGTAAGGATAGCGCGATTGTATGTAAATTGTCGGGTAATCAGTTGCTTGAGCTGTACCTATGATGTTTACGCCTCTTGATATAGTGCCCGCACCGCTTTTGTCTGGCGTGTTTGGAATTGTAAAATTTGGAGCCTCAACCGATGGAAGCCAGCTACCTTTAAGGGTGCCATCTCTTACGGCAGTGTTAAGCACTAACCCTTGAAGAAGCTTAATAGCAGTTATGCGAGTCTCTTTGTTTATCTCGTCTTTTAGCCAATCTGAAATATCAAGAGACTTTGCGTTTCTCATTTAAATATCTTCCTTTTTGAAATGATTTGCAACCGCCAAAGCTGTAGCGTGATCGCAGCTGTAAGCCCTATCCAATCCAGACTCTATAGCAGATACAATAACTCTATAATCAGACTCTAG
>CAYXZR010000052.1:0-1975 GCA_964470025.1 uncultured Gammaproteobacteria bacterium
GGCATTATTATTGTATACATCAAAAGATTGATACCCTGAAGTTGTGGAAACAAGAGAATTATTTATATACCACCTAGCCACGTCAGCAACCAGCTCAGAGGATGTTCCACCAGCAATTCTGATTTTAGAAGCAAATGGAAAATTAAATGTGCCAGAGGCTACCGTACTGTCTTGAAACCTATTATCACTCTGTACATTATAGTATATTCCTTGGCCTGAAGATGCACCTCCGTACCCTTGTACATCAGTTAAAACTAGATTTGCTGGGCTAATCATTAAATATGATACTGAGGATTGAGAGAAAATCATGGTAGCACCAGACCCATTATACATCCTAATAGACAAAACAGAGCAGTATATCGGAGAAATAATATCTTTACCTGACGAAAATGAAGGTGCTGCACCATTCGTCTCTTCTATAAGAACTCCGTCAGCATAAACACTGTATTTGTCTTGGGAATACCCAGTATACTCGGGAAGTAAGTAATAATTTACCGCAAATCCCGGAGATATGTAAAAATCAATAGTCTTTGTAGAAAGATATACATCATTATACCCAGAAAAAATTTTTGAGTAAGGGCTAATAATTACGCCATTAACATCCATATTACTATTTGTGTTAAAGTAGTTTGAGTCATTCACTGCCCACGATATTGGACTAAACGCAGATTTACCGTAAAACTGACTTATGCTAATAGTTCCAGACGCAGGGATGCCATCAGCTGCACCGTAATACTCGGACAAACTAATGGGATTGCTCCCACCAAACTCGTTCTGAATGTCTAGTAGGCTGATAGCGCCTGACGTCTGGAGAGCCATTTATTCACTCCACAGGGGCTGAAATCACACCCGCTGCGATCTTGTGGCCAACACCCATTGCCACTTCACCAACGCGAACAAGTGTGGCTTCATGGTCGTAAGCGCCTTCTGAATCAAAGCAAACATTTACGCTTCGCTCATGCTCGCAACCTGAGTCGGCGCACGTGAACTTAACCTTGATATCTTTGCAAGGTGTTTCTGTGCTGATTGTTTGGCCTTCGTTATCGGGATCTGGCATCTCATTTGCACGAGTGCCTGTGTAAGTTTCTAGCAATTCAAATGATACTGCCATGGTTTATTCTCCTTGTGGAAATAGCACGGCGCATATTTGCTGCACGAGTGCTGTTTGTGTTGATATATCTGAGTCGGCTACGATCACCGCCTGAGTGTTGTCGTCAAAGTCAACCTGCAAAGTAGCGGGCGCTACAGTGGGCTCAGTGCGATTAGGGTGCCAAGTGAGCGCTGTTATTTCAGCCATTTTTTAACTCCTTGAGTTCTGCTTGTAAATCTTTTACTTGTTGAGAAAGCTCTTTCACGGCTTCAACTAGAAGCGCTGTAGCATTGCCATAAGATACACCATACTGGTCAACGTCCTCTGCGTAGGTTACCAAAGGTTTAGCGCCTTCGATAGCGTCAACTTCCTGTGCTATAAAGCCAATTACAGTTTTCTTCTCTTCGTCATCAATACGGTTATAGTAAACCCCGCGCATCTGCTCAACAGTATACAGAGCGTTGTCAATTGTGCGTATATTTTCTTTTACGCGAGCATCAGAGTAGGCTGTGATATTGCCGGTGGAATAAATACCTCCACCCTGCTCATAAAGACCGTAGCTAGAGGAAGTGGTTGAGCCCGCAACACCTAAGCAACCATTAGCCCTGTAATAGTAGAAATGCCACCCAGAGGAGGTGTTGTAATCCCCTCCGTTGCCGCTGGAGTCAAACATCCCGGTGACAGTGTCCCCACCGCTGTCAAAGACAATGCCAGTATAGTTGTTTCTGCTGCCATCAACGCGCCACACGCCATAACTAAAACCGCTGTTAGGGTAGAAGTGAGCACCATTAACAGTGGTAGAATAAAGACCTGCGCCCGCTACATTTGTCCAGTTCTGAAGCTGAGAGTACCCATTCGAGGCAGTACGAAGATTTATACTGCCTC
>CAYXZR010000053.1:0-1364 GCA_964470025.1 uncultured Gammaproteobacteria bacterium
CCGCTAAAATCAATGGTCATTTTGGTTTTATCAGCGTTAAAAAGTTGTGCACCAGTATTTGGGTGTTTTAATTCAACGGTGATTTTTGTATCTAAGCCGATATTTGCAATATTCATTTTTAAACCTCAAGTTCATTAGTTTAGTAGTTCATTGGGAACGCTGGCAACGGTGAACTAAGCCGCTTTCGATTGCGCCAATCTAGCCAGCGATAAGTCGTTAAACTTTAACGATTTTAGAGTCAATCTCAAATTGAACTGACTTGCTAATCATTGAGTTAGCAGACAAGCCGCCTTCTTGGTTAGAGAATGCCTTACCGTACCAGTAGCGAATGTCGCCATTAGGCAAGGTTAACTTAACTGAGTATTGCGTATTAACAGCATCAACCGCAGCGTCAAAAATTGCTTGGCCTGCGTCTGAGTCGTCTAACGCCATATCAACAGCGACCGAGCCATAATCAGTAAAGCCTTTTAGCTTAACAGTCACGCCACTTGCTAAGGCTTCATGTGTTACGATTTGAGTGTTAGCGCCAACATCACCGATTGCAGTAACTTCACCAACATCGGTATAAGTCAACGCACCGTAACCCGCGCTATCTTCGGTTGCTGGTAAGCTTGCAGAAAGAGCAATTACCAATCCCGTACTTGTTTGAACAGCCATAAATCACCTCTATAGAGTAAAAATAAAATGTTATAACGTTACATTTAATAACCAGCAAAAACACGATAAGGTGTGCTAATGCCGATAAGTTGAAATTCAGCTAAATCATCAGGTAGCGATTCAGCCAATATATTGACGTGATGCCCTTCGATTACTTCCGTTGTTTCTTCGTCAATAACTTTTGTGATTGTGCCGATGTGGTCAGCAATCAAATCAGTGTGAGCAGCAAGCGCATCAAGTGCGCTTTGCTCGTCAGTAAACTTTAAATAAAATGGTATCATCGTGTTAAGTCCTGTAATGCTTCGTCAGATAATGCTGTCGGGTAGTAGTTTAGTTCAGCGATTGTGCCGTAAAGTCGATCTGTAGATACAGCATGCCTACCAATCTTCATGTTTGTGGCGGTAGGCAACCCAACAGCATTGACCGCAGACGCCAAGCCACCGTCAATGGATATTGATAAATTACTTTGACTGTATTTTGCCGATGTCTTTTTGTTTTGGCCTGAAATAAACAAATTAGATGTCGCACTTGAATCTCTTGACTGGATAAGGGTTTGGCCAGACTTATCCCAAGTTAAAAATATTCTATTTGAATTAGAGCCATTATCGATCTGCACTAAAGATGTAAACTCAATGTTTGAATTGACCGCATCAACATCAACAAAAACACTCCCCTCGCCTTGGTTATACCAGCTTGTAAACTCTTTA
>CAYXZR010000053.1:1374-1943 GCA_964470025.1 uncultured Gammaproteobacteria bacterium
GTACAAATATCAGCAGTACGGGTAACTTGCGCTGTGGTTGTTGGGATGTAGCTAGAAGCAAATGAGCCTGCTTCGAGTTGTGCGCCCCAAATGTATATGCCGCTAGTGCCATCGCCTAAATAAGAGTCCGTTGAACCGTTATTAATTCTTATTTGCGGAGCCATTGCTGTTCCATTTGAGGTATACTTTTTGCTACACAAATACCAACCATTACCAACCGGTGTAATGGTTCCACCTGCGTTAACTGAGCCGCTATCTAAGTTAAAAACGGAAGTCCCAGCGATAACGCCACCTGTTATACTTCCTATCAGCGTTATATTACTTCTTTCTGCTTTTTTCGCAAAAAAAGAAAGTGTATATTCAATCCCATTTGAAACAGGAACACTTACATAAACCCTATGTTCCCCATCAGTAGCACTCTCAATAATTTTATCTGCGGTCGCCAATCCGTCTGGTGCAGTTGTCGCGTTTGTGGCGATGGTTACGTCATCTTTAACCCAAGCCGCATTATCAAACTGCTCACTATAAGTCAGTAAATTAGTGCGCGAGCCTTCAATTAATAAACCTTT
>CAYXZR010000054.1:0-1868 GCA_964470025.1 uncultured Gammaproteobacteria bacterium
GTAGAAAAATTAAATTTTTTTCAAAAAATGCATATTACACTCAGGGTGATTTTTTATAATATATAAATATTTGGCATTAATGGAGAAAGTGTCAAAATGACGAAAAGGTGATCTGCGGAAGCACTTGGTTAGCAGTGAGTTAGAGATGTAGATTTTACGCTTTTTTTATTTTTAGGCTGGACTTTTTTATAGCAATCATGTATCTTGCCTGTGTGAACAAACCTGTAATACCTACCAAAAGACTAAGCACACTTCCCAATCTCAAAACAGAGAGAACAAGTAAATCCGTTTAAACCTCTCAACACTTGAAATTTTTTATTGAAAAGAATAATAGCACAAAACGCTGTTCTTTAACTTTTTATAAATTCTTTTTAAGAATATTTTAAAAAAGTTACTGTGTTTGATAATAATTTGGAGAGAGAGAAAGTTAATAAGGTGTATTGTTGATCATGTGTGGCAATAAGGATAAAAGGCCAAACTACTTAGCGTGTAAAAAAGTACAAATCTCCCTTAGGTCTGTTTTCTTATACATGATAACATAACTTCCTTTCCTTCGAAATCAAATTTCAGTATCCATCTAAGTTCAGTATTTGAGTCGTTTGATCAGTCTGCTTCAGCTGTAAGCTGATTGATGGAAACAGCATGAGACAAAATTACGCACTTTTCAGGTGCTCCCTATGCCTGAATTGAATTTTATGCTTCTCAATGCACTTCCATTCCGATCAAACTTTAACATTTAAGTACATTCAGGTAACCCCTGCTTGCATGGGATATCTGTATCAAAACATGAGATTAAAAACAAATTTGCGTCCGTATTTCGCGTAAGCGTACATACGCGGCGGGAGTAGCTAACTACATAAACCGATTAAGTAATGAGAAATTCACTTTACGTCTTGATGGCGCTTTGCCTATCATTTGCCTATACTATGGCACAATCTAGCGCAGAACCAAAAAAACCGATTAATCTTGTTGAGCAGGCTAAAATTTCAGCCACTCCTTTTACAACTTACACGCCTGTAAAAAAGTCTAGTAATCAGGCTACTAATGCGGCTTTCCGCAACGAAACTTCTGACTACACACTGCTGGACATCGACAAAGCCGAACTGAATCAAATGACTTTACAGGCAGATGAGGCTATCCTTCTGCGCATTCCTACTGAAACTTTTGGCATTCTGGAACTCGAACTAGTACAGGTTGACTTAACTTCTGACCTTGTTATCAAGGAATCACTTACCATGCAAGAAGCTACTATTGAATTGGAGGGGGTTTACTATCGCGGTATTATTAAAGATCAACCTCAATCGCTAGTAGCTGTAAGCGTTTTCAACAACGAAATTACGGGTATTATTAGCAGCCCGGACTTTGGCAATCTCGTGCTGGGAAAACTGAAAAATGCCGATGCATCAGGCCAGCACGTTATCTACAACGACCAAGAAGTCATGCAAAGCCATGACCTAGGTTGTGAAACACCAGATGATGATCCGCACTACACCAGAGAACAACTAGAGCACAGTATCCATAATGGTCGTAGTAGCCTAAACTGTGTGAAAGTCTACCTGGAGGTTGATCAAGATATTTTCCTTGATTTTGGTAGTGTTGCTAACACGGTAAACTACATCACTGTACTCTTCAATGAAGTAGCAACGCTTTACGCAAATGACGGCGTAACAGTGAAGATTTCTGAAATCTTTGTCTGGAATACTGCCAGCCCTTACAATGGCTCGAGCAGTTCACAGATGTTGACACAATTCCAGAATGAAATCAACAGCTTTAACGGCAACTTAGGCATGCTCCTTTCCTATCAGGCAAGCGGTGGTATTGCTGTATTGGATGGACTTTGCCATCCATTGGTAGATGCTCGTCTTTGC
>CAYXZR010000055.1:0-1859 GCA_964470025.1 uncultured Gammaproteobacteria bacterium
TTAGCTTCACACTGCTTACCAATAATTAATGAATCACATTGAGTAAAATTACGTGCATCATCTGCTTTACCTGCAACTCGCACCAATCCACGATATGAATTTCTTGATTTACCCGCAGAAATACCTTTAGATACAATAGTACTCTTAGTATTTTAGCCCATAAGAATCATTTTGGTACCAGTATCAGCTTGCTTATGGAACCTTGTTAAAGCAACTGAATAAAATTCACCAACACTGTTATCACCACGCAACACTACACTTGGATACTTCCAAGTAATTGCTGAGCCAGTTTCAATTTGTGTCCAAGAAATTTTAGAATTATTACCGCGACAAACACCACGTTTAGTTACAAAATTAAAAATACCACCGTTACCATCTTCATCACCAGGATACCAATTTTGTACGGTTGAATACTTAATATTAGCATTTTCCAAAGCAACTAATTCTACAACAGCAGCATGCAACTGATTTTCATCACGCATAGGCGCAGTACAACCTTCCAAATAACTAACATGGCTATCATCATCAGCGATAATCAAAGTTCTCTCAAACTGCCCCGTGTTCGCACTATTAATTCTAAAATATGTAGAAAGCTCCATCGGACAACGCACACCTTTAGGTATATATACAAAAGAACCTTCACTAAACACCGCTGAATTTAATGCAGCATAAAAATTATCTTTATAAGGAACTACGCTACCTAAATATTTTTCCACTAATTCTGGATGACTTTGTACAGCTTCAGATAACGGACAAAAAATTACGCCAGCATCTTTCAATTTTTCTTTAAAAGTAGTCGCAACCGATACACTATCAAATACCGCATCTACCGCGATACCCTGTAATTGCATTTGCTCATGCAATGGAATACCTAGTTTTTCATAAGTTGCTAAAAGTTTCGGATCTACTTCGTCCAAACTTTTTGGCGCAACTTTTTGCTTTGGAGCTGCATAATATGAAATAGCTTGAAAATCTATTTCATCAATATTTAAATGCGCCCAAGTAGGATGTGATAAAGTTTGCCAATGACGAAAAGCTTTAAGCCTAAATTCCAACATAAACTCAGGTTCATTTTTCTTTTTCGAAATAGCACGAACCACATCTTCACTTAAACCATTAGCAAATTTTTCCGTCTCGATATCCGTTACAAAACCATGCGGATATTGCTTTGTTAAAGCAGATTGCAACGCCTCATCTTGTTTTGCTATTAATTCAGAAGTCATTACACCAACTCCTCTTTCGGATAGTATTTTAATTCATTATTATTTTTCATTTTCAGCATTTGATCCAAAGTAATGCTACCAAATAACTGCTGCACTTTATCATTCACAAAACGCCATGGGTTTTGAAATCCACAAGTTGCAGCATCAACACAACAATCGTTATGCAAACTACAATCAGTAATTGCAATATCCCCTTCCATAGCATTGATTAAGTCAGCCAAACTAATATCAGCCAAGCTAGCGGTAAGCTTATAACCACCAGCTGCACCTTGAGTAGAAGCTAAAAAACTTGTTTCATTTAGTAATTTTAAAATCTTACGTACAGTTGGCTCACTAATTCCAGCGCCACTTGCAACTGCTGTTGCTGACTGCAATGACTGTGCCTGCGCCAAATACGCAATAATCCTCAATGAATAATCTGTTAACTTGCTGATTTTAAACATTTTATTGCCAGAAAACCCTAGATATCGGCGATATGGTACCATGTAGGTACTACTTGAACAAGTATGAATTATTATTCTATCGTTACCCTGACAACCACCCACCGTCATCCTGACCACCACCCCGTCATCCCAACCACCACTCCGTCATCCTGACGCAGGTCAGGATCTCTTCGTCGCAACTCCCAAGCCAGCC
>CAYXZR010000056.1:0-1853 GCA_964470025.1 uncultured Gammaproteobacteria bacterium
GGCGGCACAGCACTAAATAAACTATTTATTAATCCTCCGTCCAGGTACAGTGAAGATATTGACTTTGTCCAGAAAAGTGCTGACCCAATCGGCCAAACAATTGATACAATTCGTAAAGTACTTAAGCCATGGTTAGGGGATCCAAAATGGAAAATTACTCAAAGAAGCGCAAAGCTGATTTACAAATATGAATCCATAAACAAATCTGCATCAAAACTGAAAATCGAAATAAATACTACTGAACATTTCCAAGTACTACCCTTAAAAACAGTTCCTTTCTCTATGGATTCAAATTGGTTCAAGGGAACAGCAGATATTATTACTTATGAAATGGATGAGTTGATGGCTACTAAATTGCGAGCTCTGTATCAGCGCCGAAAAGGACGAGATTTATTTGATATATGGTATGTGGTAACCAACGAATTGGTTAACTTAAATCAAGTTTTTGATATTTTTGCTAAGTATTGCACTTATAACGGCATGAAAATCTCGCGAGATGAATTTATAAAAAATCTTGAGCAGAAAAAAAATAATCGTGATTTTCATATAGATATGAGCCTGTTATTACCATCGAAATTGCATTGGAATTTCGAAGAAGCCTATCAATTCGTTTTAGATAACGTGATTAGCAGGCTGCCATAAATGCAAAGAATTGAACAGTACAGCTTAGCTTCAACAAGCCTTGCAACCTTAAGCAATGAAAAGCTAAAGCAGATTTTGGCAGACGGCAAACCCATGCATGAAGGTATCGGCGGCAGATCAACCTTAATTACTATTAATGACATACCCATATTTGTTAAAAAAGTACCACTGACTGATCTTGAACAATTGCCTCAGCATTATATGTCTACAGCCAATATTTTTGATTTGCCACTTGGCTATCAGTATGGAATTGGCTCAGCAGGCTTTGGTGTGTGGCGTGAGCTGTCGACTCATATCATGACAACCAACTGGGTTATCACAGGTGAATGTGCCAATTTCCCTATCATGTACCATTGGCGTATTTTTCCGAGTGGCCCAGCCGATATTAATACTAACTATTGGGGTGATATAGAAAAATACTGTCAGTACTGGGAGAATTCCACCGCTATTCGTAAACGTGTTAAAGACCTCAATAATGTATCCGCGCATATTGCATTTTTTCTTGAATATGTTCCACAAAGTTTGCACGAATGGCTAAGTAATCAAATTGCTAAAGGTGAGGGTAGCGCTGAAACAGCGGTTGCATTTGTAGACGAACAGCTCAAAACCACAAACAAGTATATGAATACACACGGCTTGATGCATTTTGATGCACACTTTGAAAATATACTTACCGACGGTATACGGCTCTATTTAAGCGATTTTGGATTAGCGATATCACCGAAATTTGATTTAACTCCAGAAGAAACAGAATTTTTAAAACAACATCAGTCATACGATCAAGCTTGTGCTGCTGTAAACCTGCTTCACTGCATTATCACATCGTTTTTTGGTAAGGATGATTGGGTTGCTCATCTTCATGAATATCTTACTGGTGGAACTCGTGATACGCCACCGAAGATAGCAGCCGTTATAGACCGATACGCTCCTATTGCATTGGTCATGGATGAGTTCTTCCAAAAACTTCAAAAAGAAAGCAAATCAACTCCATACCCTGCTGCGCAATTAGAAAAATTACTGAAAACGAACTCATTGTAGATACCATGACAATTATCACTTTTATGAGCTAAAGTGAGTGAAAAAGATAGGGGGTTTTTTTTACAGCTGAATATTCTAGCAATATAGATATTATGCGCTATTCGCTTCAGTATCTGACTTAACATCAACTGTTTTGTCTTTAGCTGAACGATAGCGATCTTTTAGCTCGACAT
>CAYXZR010000057.1:0-1645 GCA_964470025.1 uncultured Gammaproteobacteria bacterium
TGCCGCTGCTGTTCATGGAGCTCAAGAACGTCAGCAAAAATATTCGCTCTGCTTGCTGCTCACTTACATTGCAAACAGTCAAGTCGCTCTCCACTGAGAATTACTAGTAAAATTTTGGATAGACTGTTAATTGAAAACTATTCTTTAAGACTATTGGCAATGGTTTCTTGTAGGGATCGTTGAATTTTTGGATTTCCTGCAATAATGTTACCAGCAAAAAGATAGTTGTCGCCACCATGAAAGTCTGTAATGATGCCGCCAGCTTCTTGAATCAATAGTGCACCAGCTGCCATATCCCATTCATTTAGTGAGGCCTCCCAAAAACCATCCAACCTTCCTGCAGCAACATAAGCCAAGTCCAATGCTGCGGCGCCAGCACGCCGTATGTCGGAGAACTGTAAAAAAATAGACTCAAAGGTTTTTAAATATGGCTTAATATGTTGTTTTTTTCGGAATGGAAAACCAGTTCCAATTAAAGCGTCTTTTGCTTTTTTGCAATCACTTACACGAATACGACGATTATCTAAAAAGGCACCTTCCCCACGAACAGCTGTAAATAATTCTTGGCGAATAAGGTCATAAACAAGTCCCATCTCGAGTATATTTTCTTTTTTTAAAGCAATAGAAATGCAAAAATGTGGAAAAGAATGTACATAATTCGTTGTGCCATCCAGTGGATCAATAACCCAACAAAACTCATTACCCTCAATAAAACCGGATTCTTCGGCTAAGATGCTGTGCTTCGGGTAAGCTTTCTGAATATGCTGAATAATTTCCTCTTCTGCTAGGTGATCTGCCTCGCTAACAAGGTCATTTGTTATTTTTTCAGTGACTTCAATGCTATCAATTCGGTCCATAAAACGCAGAATAATTCTGCTCGCACTACGTGCTGCTTGTGTCGCAATATTGACGTAAGGGTTTTGCATAAACTTTGTCTCCTAAAAAGGAGAGCTAGGATATCAAAGGATTGCTGTTCTTGGAAGATTAATTCTTATACAATCTTATTTATGTTAGATCAGATTAGAATTGTATTAGTGGCTCCAAGCCATCCAGGTAACATTGGAGCAGTAGCACGGGCGATGAAAACGATGGGCTTGACCTCGCTCTATTTGGTTGCGCCAAAGCAGTTTCCACATCAAGAGGCGACAGTTCGTGCAGCAGGAGCCGATGATCTCTTAGCAAATGCAGTAGTTGTGAATACCTTAGAAGCAGCTATCGCGGATTGCCGTTTAGTTTTTGGAACAAGCGCACGTTCGCGTAGTCTACCTAGACTCAATTGTACGCCTCGAGAATGTGCAGAAAAAGCACTGCTTTCACATTATCATCCCGTTGCTATTGTCTTTGGCCGTGAATCTAGTGGTCTTTCTAATGAAGAGCTCTCGATTTGTCACTATCATGTATCTATTCCGACGATAGAAAAATTTTCCTCGTTAAACTTAGCAGCTGCAGTTCAGATTTTCACCTATGAGCTGCATCTAGCGGCAGTTGACCTACCAAGTGAGTCAGATCAAGATGCTCAATTGGCTACAATTGAGCAGGTATCTGGTTTTTTAACTCAATTAGAATCAATTTTGATCCAAATTAATTTTTTAGACCCAAGCCACCCAAAACTTCTTTTACAGCGGTTACATCGATTATTTAATCG
>CAYXZR010000058.1:0-1618 GCA_964470025.1 uncultured Gammaproteobacteria bacterium
TAAGCTCAGGTACTGTAACAGTTGAAACTGTATCAGATAAAACCCATACTACTTCGTCATTATAACTAATTTGATACCAATCATCCTGCTCCTCAAGTAGTTGATAGACTCCTACTGTAATTAGATTTGACAACTCAGTATCCTCATCTTGCTCAGCAAACAAAGTAACATCTTTTACATCTGCACTGCTCACATATACCACCTCTTCATCTACAAATGATTGTGACACAACATCACTATATCGCATTTCAAATACCGAAGCAGCGGGCAACCAACCAGATCGATCGTTTGGCAGAGCAACTTGCAACCAAGCACCATCAGCTGAAACTTCTGTAATAGGCAGCGCCATGTTAGCATCTAACGAAGTAACTTGGTTGGAAGAAACTGCCTGTCCTTGATACACAAGCGCAGGTGCTTCTAAATCATTTCTAACAACTGCGTAGAGTGCATCTGGCTGAGTAGCCTCTGCGATAAAACGCTGTTGCATTAGCTGCTCTTGTCGCAATTGCTCCAACTCTGCAAGATTTACATCAAGCTCAGGTTCACGATTAACCACTTCTACTGGCGCAGCAAATGGCTTAAAGTACCACATAGCAGCCAATAAGCCTGCCAGTACCAAGAAAACACCGCCAAGCAAAATCAGTCTTTTGGAAACACCTTCTGATTGCTTATGTAATAAATTAATATCTTTCTGAGAAGAGTGAACACCAATGCCTCGTAGTGCCTGACCAATAACATTAGAAAAAAGTACAGACTTTTCTTTAAGCCGAACTAACTTTTCTGGATCTTCAATCGATGCCAATGGATTACCAACTTCAGTAGGAAGTTCTAATTGTTCAGTAAAAAAAGTGTCTATTGCCGGTAATAAACTTGAGCCTCCTGTTAAAATCACTTTACGAACTTTTCGAGAATTCTCCTGCTCGTAATATTGAATAAACTCTGAAACTGTATCAGTGATCATTGTTGCCTGCTTGACCAAAGCAGAAGCGCCTTTCTTCTTTTTATTTGCTGGATCCAAACCAAGCTCCATCTTTAAAGTATCAGCTTCTTTTAGTGTGATTT
Organism: uncultured Gammaproteobacteria bacterium; assembly: GCA_964470025.1. GTDB lineage: Bacteria > Patescibacteriota > Patescibacteriia > Buchananbacterales > UBA6539 > CAYXZR01. Next base: position 1,063 of record CAYXZR010000058.1, read on the forward strand.
TTGCCTGCTTCGCAAGAGCTTTTGTGAAGGCATTACCAGCAACTTCAGACACCCCACTTTGCCTAATACCCTGGTCGTCGTAAATGGTAAGGTTTGAAGTTTGAGCACCAATATCAACAAGCGCAATAGCTCCTACCTCTTCAATATTTAAAAGCTCTGGCTGCACAAGCGCTCTAGCCAAGCCCTGTGCTTCAATATCAAATGCTATTGGCTCAAGTCCAACTTGCTGTAAAACATCTACATATGAATCAACGATTTCTTTGGGTGATGCAATATACAGCACTTCTTGCGTGCCATCTCGTGTAATAAGTGTTTTAAAATCAAAATAAATTTCTGGAGAACGAAACGGAATAACCTCTTCAGCTTTATAAGGAATAGTGTTTCTAATTTCAGAATTTTTTAGTCCTGCAGGAAATTTAAAAACAGCCGTAAACACATGTGCATCTGGAACAGATACAATGCATTGTTTGGCTGTGATTGGCGAAGGTTTAGCTGAGGCTAAAAGTTTCTGAATTGCTTCAACTAATTTTTCTGGCTTTTTTATAACACCACGCTT
>CAYXZR010000059.1:0-1519 GCA_964470025.1 uncultured Gammaproteobacteria bacterium
AAAAGGCACGAATGCGCAAGTTAAGGATGCTACAGGCACAATGGAAGCGTGGGCTGAAATTGACGCTAAGCTAGTAGAGCTTGCTGGCGATGGTGCAGGACAGTTCCGCTTAAATGAAGCTCAAGCGTTCTTGCAGGGCATGGCGAATGAGTGGGCGTCAACAATCTTTTATGGCGATGGGGGCAGCAAATTTACAGGTCTAGCACCTAGATTCGCCGAATTCAGCACCAATAAGGATGACGGAGCTGCATACCAAGTTATTGATGCTGGTGGCACAGGCTCTGACAACACGTCAATTTGGATGGTTGTTTGGTCTCCAAATACTGCGCACGGACTATACCCTAAAGGCACTATGGCTGGCATTACTCGTGAAGATAAGGGTAAACAGACAAAAGAAACAAACGAAGGTGTATATGATGTATACCGTGAAAAATTCGGCTTAGACACTGGTTTAAGTATTCGCGATTACCGTTACGTTGTTAGAATTGCAAATATTGACGTTTCAGAGCTTGCTGCTGGAAATGTTGATCTGTATTCGTTAATGCGTAAAGCTTACTATCGCTTGTATCAACGTCGAGCGCCAAACGGTACTGCTGCAATCTATTGCAACACTGATGTTATGGAAGCTCTTGATGCTCAAGCAACCAACAACGGCTCTTCTGATAACTTTGTTCGACTTTCTCCTATGGAAGTTCAAGGTGAGGTTATTATGGGCTATCGCGGTGTTCCAGTTCGTGAAACTGACGCTTTACTTTCAACTGAATCTGCTGTGCCAGCTAAAGCGTAAGGAGCTTTAAAATGATTTTCGATTCAACTTTAAAATTTTCTTCTGATCAAGCTGTTACCTCTACCGCTTCAAGCTCTAACGTTGTTGATTTGGGTGTGAGTGGTAGAAATGTAGGTATCGGTGAATCTGTCCCTCTGCGAATTGAAGTTACTGAAAACTTCGCCACCTTAACGAGCTTGCAGGTTTCTGTTCAAACTTCTGATGTGGAAGGTAGTGGGTATGTTGATGTTGTTTTGACACCAGCAATTGCTGCTGCAGATCTTGTCAAAGGCTACGCTTTTAATATCGACAGCGTTCCTCGCGGGGTTCTTGGTCGCTATATGCGATTAAACTACACTGTTGCAGGCTCTGCGGCAACTGCTGGCAAAATTAATGCTGGCATTACCGCTGGTAATCACGACAATGGCTAAGGTTGTAACTAGCAAAAAATGCTTTTTCGGTAACAAGCTCTATAGAAAAGGTGAAACGCTAGAATACACTGGAGCAAAAAAAGATATACCAAGTTACTTTACGCTTGTAAAAGAAGATAAAGAAAAGCAATCTTAAGCAAATAGCCGCTTCATAGCGGCTTTTTTATTGGTGAAATTATGAATATGAATAAATTATTAGCTGATATTGTCGTCGCTGCTGGCGGTTCGGTATCAAACCCAAATAATAGAAATAAACTTTTAAAAGACTGGTTAACAGCTTTAGGAGGCTGAAATTATGAGTATTAGAAATGAACTACTCGAA